>JACRIO010000013.1 GCA_016220035.1 Planctomycetota bacterium
GCCCACCGCGAGCTCGACGCCGAGCTCCGCGAGGAACGCGCGCGGCTTCCCGGGCCGCACGAAGCCGCGCACGGGCTCGCCGCGGGCGCGGAGGAGGGCACAGACGTGCGCGCCGAGGAACCCGCCGGCGCCGGTGACGAGGGTGGTCATGTGGGGTCTGGATTCTAGGGCCCGCGACGCCGGAGCTTGCGCTCGACAGAGCGTTCGTTGCGCCGTTTGGGCCCTGGCGGGGCCGCGGAAGTCGTGTCACGCTGCAACGCTCGCCCCCACCGGCGCAAGACTGGCCGGACCATGCTCGAACCCCTCCGACGTCGCGTGAATCGTATCGTCTGGCTCGCCTCGGCGCGCCAGCACTGGGACGCCGTCCGCCTGCGCCGGACGCACCCCGAAGGCGTCGTCCCGCCCGCGCCGAAGCGCGTCGTGGTCGAGCCGACGAACGCGTGCAACCTCGGCTGTGCCTACTGCGGCAACAAGGACATGCTGCGGCCGAAGATGTACCTCGACGTCGAGCTCTACCGGCGCCTCCTCGACGAGATGGTCGAGCTCGGCGTGCCGCGG
Organism: Planctomycetota bacterium; assembly: GCA_016220035.1. GTDB lineage: Bacteria > Planctomycetota > UBA1135 > UBA1135 > JADJNY01. The sequence continues at coordinate 559 of JACRIO010000013.1, forward strand.
CTCACGCTGCACACGATCGGCGAGCCGACGCTGCATCCGCGCATCGCCGAGATGGTGAAGATGGCGACGGAGCGCGAGCGCTGCGTGACGCTGTCGACGAACGGGACGCTGCTCTACCGCGACGCGCTCGCTCGGGGGCTCGTCGAGGCGGGGCCGGACGTGCTCAACATCTCGGCCGATGCCGCGGACCAGGCGACCTTGTCGAAAACGCGCAACGGGATCGACGCCGAGGCGTTGCTCGCGGGCCTGAAGAACGTGCGGCGCTTCCGCGACGAGCTCGGCCCCGTGCGCGCGAGCCCCTGGGGCAAGGTGCGCCTGCCGACGCTGACGCTGACCTGCGTCGTCACGAAGCACTTCACGCGCGACGTCGAGCGCAAGCTCTTCGAGGCCTTCGCGCCGTACGTCGACGACTTTCTCTTCCACCATCCGAACAGCCACGGCGATTATGTACCCGACCGCGCGACGGAGCCGAGCGGGTGGCTGCCGCGCGCGCTGAAGGACCGGCTCTACAAGGCCGTGCGCTACCCGTGTCACTACCCGTGGGACGCGCTCTACCTGCTCGCGGATGGGACGATGAGCGTGTGCCGCTTCGACTTCGACGCGCGCGTGCGCATCGGCCGCTTCGGCGAGCAGTCGCTGCTCGAGCTGTGGAACGGCCAGGCGATGCGCAGCCTGCGGCGCGCGCACATGGACTTCGAGTTCAAGGACTGGTCGAGCTGCGAGAACTGCACCGCGGTCTGGTACGAGAACCGCGGCGACCACTACGCGCTCACACGCAAGCTGATGCGGCGCAACGGCGTCGTCCCGGCGCGCGACGCGTGGCTCGGCGAGAACCCGATGGGCAAGAAGATGGGCGCCGCGGGAAGGCACGGGTTCCTCGGCAAGAAGGGCGCGGTCGAACCGGCGGGGCCGAACGCGCCGATCGAACCGGACCTCGCGTGAGCGCGGTCTTCGGGCGACGGCGTCACTTCGCGCGCGGCACCGTCGCCTCGGGCCGCGGCAGGAGCACGTAGGCGGTCCCGCCGCGCGCGAGCCAGCAGGTCTCGAGCTCGGAGCGCTTGTACGTGAGCTGGCCGTGCTCCGCGTCGGGCGCGGCGGGGTCGTTCACGAGCACGTCGCCGCGCTCGTCGAAGCCGCGCAGCACGATCAGGTGACCTGTCGTCGACGTGTACGGCGCGCCCGTGAGCTGGCCTTCCTTCACGCCAATGCTGATCACGAGCGGTTGGCCGGCCTGCAGGAGCTCGCCCGCGCGCTCCCAGCAGTTGATGCGCGTCAGGTAGCCGGGCACGCCGAGCGTGAACGCACCCTGGATCGCGCGTGTCCAGTTGCCGTAGATCGCGTGCTCCTCGTCGTAGCACACGCGCGCCACCTCCGCCGTCGGTACGTCGACGCCGCGGTACGCGAGCACCATCGCGAGCGAAGTCGGCGAGCAGATGCGGCTCGCGATCGACGGGTCCTCTTCTTTCTGGCTGCGGAAGGGCACCGGCAGTTCGAGGCGAGTGGCGAGCCCCGGATCACCCCGTCCACCCGGGCCGGGCATGACGCAGCCCTCCGGGCCGCGTCCATTGGTCCCTCGGATCCACGCGCGCACGTTCACGGCGTGCCTCACGAACCGGTCGGTGACGCACAGGCTCACTCGTTCGAGTTCGATCGAGGCCGTCGTGTCGGACCTTGCGCTCACGGCACGCGCGCGCAGCTGCACTTGCGTGAACGAGCGCTCGCCGACGAAGCAGTCGACGTCGATCCTGCCGCCGTCGCACGCGAGCGCGCGCTCGCCGGGCACGGCGAGGCCCCAGTCCCCGACGTGGAGCCACGGTCCCCAATCGGCGCCTTCCTGCCCCACGCGCAGATCGAAGCTCATGCCCGCACCCTCGGGGACGTGCGCGTTCCAGCTCGCGACGACGTCGCGGAAGGGCGCCGTCGTGAGCGGCGGGAGTTCGATCCACGCCTGGGATTCGAGGTCGGGGCCGCGCGGGTGGAAGACGATCCCCGAGGGTGTGCGCTCGATCGCTTTCTTCGCGCACGACGCGTACTCGGTCTTCAACAGGCCCCCGGGCCGCATCCCGAGTTCGAGTTGACGCTCGACGAGGAAGAAGCCCGTCGAGAACGGCCGCGCGCTCCGCTCGAAAGCCAGGGCGGCCGGATCGGGAAGGATCGCCTGCCCGCGCGCGCACGCGGCGAGTGCAAGCGTCCCGAACCATCCGAGGGAGGTGCGCACGACGAGGCCGAAGCTAGCGCCTTCGGAGTGCTCCGTCACCCGCGCGGTCGCCTCCTCGTTGTCCTCGGGGGCGGACAGCTGGTCGAGAGGGGAGGAAGCGCTCGTCCGCGAGCCTCGGTGTCGGTCCAGGGCGGCCTGCCGTCCGACCCGCGTTTTCGAGGCACGAACGCGACTCGACTCCGCCCCCCGGTGCAACGCCGCACGCTCGGCGTGCGCTTCCGCGCTCGTGCCGCGCGCCTCGCGGAGCCGAAGATCCCTGGCGTAGAATGTGCCCGGCCCGCGCGCCCGACGCGCGATGACGTGGATGCCAGGCCACGTGCTCGACGGCTCGGCTCGAACCCGGAGAACCCGAACACATGCGATCCACGAACCTGCGCTTCCTCCTGTTCCTCGCGATCCTCACGACCCCGGCCCCGCTCGCGTTCGCGCGGCCGGGCTCCACCGTCCGGGGCGACGCGCTCGACGGCGAGCGGCGCTGCATCCTCGAACTCACGAGCGGACAGAAGATCCGCGTGCTCGCGCGCGAGACGAACGGCGCGTGGGAGTACCAATCGAAGGGCCAGTGGAAGGCGCTCCAGCCCGGACAGGTGACGCGCTTCGAGCTCGAGAAGGACGCGCTCGCTTCCTTCGAGAGCGCGCGGAGCAAGGCCGACCTCAAGCAGCCGGAGCACCGCCTCGAGCTCGCGCGGCTCGCGTTCGACAAGGGGCTCGTTCAGGAGGGCGTCGACCAGCTCGAGTTCGTGCTGCGCAACGAGCCCGACCGCAAGGAGGCGCTCGACCTGCTCGCGCGCAAGTGGCTGATGACCGTGCCGTCGATCGAGGTCGCGCCCGAGGCGCTGTCCAAGGCCAAGGAAGAGCTCCTGCGCTTCGGCGCCGGCGCGCCCGCGACGGTGCGCGAGCTCGCGGTCAACGAATTGAAGAAGCTCCCGGCCGACGACGCGCTGCGGGCGGACCTCGAGAAGGAGCTGCGCTCGAAGATCGACACGCGCCGCAGCTTCGCCGCGCTCGCGCTGCGCCGCTTGATGCCGGGGAACAGCGTCAAGCCGCTCGTGATGCACGCCGTGCTCGATCCTTCGGAAGACGTGCGCCGCGGATCGTCGCTCGCGCTCAAGGCGGTGAACGACCCCGCGGTCGCGCTGCCGATGATCAAGGCGATGTCGAGCGCGAACGGAACCGTGCGCATGCGCGCGGCGGAAGCGCTCGGCAACATGGGTTACGCGGCGGCGCTCGAGCCCGTGATGGCGCGCATGGCGGCGGTGGCGAGCGCGCAGGGCGGCGGCGGAGACCGGCTCCCCCACTCGCACATCTTCGTGGGTCGGCAGCGCGCCTACATCCAGGACTTCGACGTCGAGGTCGCGCAGTTCCAGGCCGTCGCCGATCCCGTCGTGAACACCTTGATCGAGGGCATGACGACGGAGGCGGCGGTCCGCGGCGAGCTCGTCGTCGACAGCGTCGTCGAGTCCGTCGTGCTGCGCCGCGCCGCGCGTCAGCTCGCGGGGCAAGACCTCGGCGACTCGAACCGGAAGTGGCTCGACTGGTGGGAGCAGAACAAGCAGAAGTGGCTCGGCGGCGGCGCTGGGAAGCCCGCGACGGGCGACTGAACCCTGCACGACGCGGTGCAAGGACGGGCGGGGCCGCGCGGCCCCGCTCGCGTTTCGAAACGGGCGCAGTGCTTACCGACCACGAACGGCCGCACGAGCTCGACGGCGATCAGGATCACGATGATCCACTCGAGGAGCTCCATGCGAAAACCCGCCGACTGGTCGTGCACCTTGTCGTAGATGTTCTCGATCGTCTCGAGCTTGCGCAGCAAGGTCGTGTTCCACTCGTGCAGGCGGTAGCGCTGCGACGCCGCGCGGTAGACGCGCGCGAGGTACTGGTCGCCGAGCAGCTTCAGTGCATTGTTCACGCGCTCGAACAGGATCGCGCTGTCCACCTGCAGGCGCGCCACGCGCCCGAGCTCCTTGCGCGTCTCGCCCGGCATGCGCAGCGAAGCCAGCCCGCCGCGCTTTCCGATGAGCTCGTAGGAACGGTCGAGCGCGCGATCGAGCTCCTCGTCGAGGAAGCGCAGCTCGAGCAGCTGGAGGTTCGCGAACTCGAGCACCGCGCGCGTGTCCTCGCTCTCCTTGTCGTACAGGAGCGCCGCGTTCCAGTCGATCACCGCGACGTCGCGCTTCCCGAACGAAACACGGTTCGACACCGCCTCCTGCGTCTCCTGCTCGGACAGCTCGTCCATCTCGGAGCGGAGGATGCGCGCGATCGTCGCCGCGTTCTGCGCGACGAGGTCGTCCGGCGCCACCTCGCGCTGGAACTCCTCGACGAGGAAGATCGTGTAGTCCTCGGTCAGCGGCGCGATCGCCGCCTTGTGCACGGCGGGCTCGATGACGGCGAGGAGCTGCTGCACGCGCTCGAGCGAGTCCTCGCGCAGCTCCGTGCTCGCCGCGAGCTCGCACGAGAGCGACACGAGGTCCTCGAGCGGTCCCTCGAACGGGATCTCGTACGCGACGGACACGCCGCCGAAGTCGTAGACGAGCAGCTCCACCGCCGCCTTCGTCGCGCGCCCGTCGAGCTCGAGCGCGCCGATCCGCTGCGTCACGCGCAACGGCGGCGGGTCGAACTGGAAGTAGCGCGGCGCGTGACCGCGGTGCTTGATCTCCGCGACCTCGGTCAGGTCGGTGATGTGCTGCTTCGAGCGCGCGAGGTCGACGGAGAGGCCGACGTCGTACGCGAAGAGCACGTGCACCTCGCCGCGCTTCACCACGAGGTTCTTGGCGCTGCTCACACCGCGATCCTAGACGCCCGCGCGGCGCGCGTCACTTCGCGTTCGTGCGCACCTTCACGTTGCGGAACTCCACGCGGTCGCCGTGGTCCTGCAGCGCGATGCGGCCCCGCTTCGCGAGCCCATAGGCCGGCATCGACGCGAACTTGCTCGCGGCGACGAGCGCTTTCCATTCGTCGGTCCACAGCTCGTACTCGAGGAGCTTCTTGCCGTTCAGCCAATGCTCGACGTGCGGCCCCGCGACGACGAGCCGCGCGCGGTTCCACAGGCCGATCGGACGCGTGACGTCGGACGGCGGCGCGTGCAGCGCGTAGTTCGAGCCCGCGGACGTCAGCGGGTTCCTTCCGTCGGGGTGGCGGTCGTTGTCGAGGAGTTGCAGCTCCGGCCCGGTCTCCCACGGGTAGCCGTGGTCCTCGGTCACATGGAAGAAGAGGCCGCTGTTCCCGCCCTCGGCCAGCTTCCAGTCGAACTCGAGCTCGAAGTCGCCGAACTCCTCCTCGGTCACGAGGTCGCCGCCGCCCGTGTCGCGCACGAGCGCGCCGTCGATCACGCGCCATCCCGACGGCGTCGAGAGCTGCTTGTAGCCGCGCCAGCCCTTCGTCGAGACGCCGTCGAACAGGAGCCGCCACCCCGCCGCCTTCTCGGCGTCGGTGAGCACGTTCCGCGCGAGCTTCGGCGCCTTCGCGGCGGCCGAACGATCGCGCGCGAGGCTCTTCGGGATCCGATTGAGCGTGTACCAGGCCTCCGTCGTCCACGGCGCGCGCCCCGTCTCCGACACGAGCCCGCCGACGAGGCGCAGGTAGACCACGATCCCCTCCTTCAATCCGTCGATCCACAGATCGACCTTGCGCCGGTCGTCGGACACGCGCACGGCGGCGACCTTCAACGTCTCCTCGCCGACCTTCGGGCCGCCGTACTCGTCCGTCGGCACGTAGTGCCACTGCTGCACGAGGTAGTTCTCGCTCTCCCAGCCCGCGCCCGGCGCGAGCGGCTCGGTGAGCTCGAGCTCGAACCCGTCGCTCTTCGCGCGCACCGCGAGCATCTCGAACGGCACCTTGCCGTTGAACTTCAAACGCTGCAGCCCGAAGCGCTGCTTCCCCTCCTGCCCCCAGTTGCCCGTCGAGCCGATGCCGCCGACGTAGAGCGCGTGTTCGGGGCCGAAGACGAGACGGTTCACGCCCGCTTCGAGCCCCTGCGTCCAGCGGAACACCGCTCCCTGGTACGCGCCCTCGATCTTCTCGAGCACGTCGCGCTTGACGCCGCCGTGCGTCACGTCGCCGTGGCACATCGCTCCCGAGTACGGTCCGTTCCCCTCGGGGATCAGCGCGGGCGTGCTCGGGCTGTTCCCGACCTCGTTCTGCGGCAGCCACAAGGCGGGCGGCGTCTCCTTCAGCGCGTCCGCCTGCTCGAGCAGCACCGAGCGCGAACCGTAGAACGCGCCGGGCACGAGGTGGACGAGCTTCGAGCTCGGCAACCAATCGCCCTGGTTGTCGCAGAAGAAGATCTCGCCGTCGACGCCGAGCCCGATGCCGTTGGGCGTGCGCTCGCCGGTCGCGACGGTCTCGACCTTGCCGTCGGTGAGGCGGATCCGGATCGTCTTGCCGCGGTCGGGATTCTGCGGCCGCGTGCTGCGGCCGCCGGGCTGGATCGCGGTCGCGAGGTTCGCGTAGAACCACCCGTCCTTGAACACGAGGCCGAAGGCGAACTCGTGGAAGTTCGCGGTGACGCCCCAGTCGCTCGACACGGCGGCGTAGTGGTCGATCAGGCCGTCGCCGTCCTCGTCGATGAGCTCCGTGAGCTCCTGTTTCTGCAGCACGAACAGGCGTTTCCCGACGAACGCGAGGCCCAAGGGCTCCGCGAGGCCCGACGCGATCTTCCGCGCCGTGATCTTCGCGCGGTCGTTCCCCTGCGCCCCGTCGAGCACCCACACGCAACCCTCGGGATCCCACGTCGACACGTGGAGCTTCCCGTCCTCGGAGAACGCGAGCCCGCCGACGCGCGGCTCGAACGACTCGGGCCGCACCGTCATGAGGTCGTACGCGGGGTGCACGTCCGCGAGCGGCTGCCCGTCGCCGGGCGCGCCCGTCTCGAGCGGGAGCAGCACCTTCTTCACGCCCGGCGACGTGATGTGCATCTCGCCCGCGAACGTGGAGAGCACCGACGCGGGCACGAGCTCCCACGCGCTCGCGCCGGGCCGCTTCCACTCGAGCTTCAACGTCCATCCGCCGTAGGTCTGGAACAGCTCGATCAAGAGCGGGTGCAGACCCGCCGCGAGCTCGACCTCGCGCGCCTTCGCGGAGGGCGCGTGCAGTCCGTCGTGGTCGATCACCGTCTGCCCGTCGAGCGCGAGCCGCGAACCGTCGTCGCTCGTGAGGCGCAGGCCGTACTTGCCCGCCGTCTTCGTCTCGAGGAAGCCCTCGACGCGCGCGACGAAGGTCGAGGTCATCGAACCGCACTTCGGCGCCGTGCCGTCCTCGCCGCTCTCGAGGTCGAGCGCATCGAGCAGCACCGACACGTTCGGCGTCTGGTTCGCGACGAGCACGGGCAGCTTTTCCATGGGCTTGCCCGCGAACCAGAAGCGCGCCCACAGTCCAGGCTCGCGCGGTCGCTCCTGTTGCGGCGCGAGTGCCAGGAGCACGACGGCGAGGAGCATCACCGACGCTCCTTCCGCGCGTCTCCGCCGTCCTTGCGCGCGTCTCTCGGGGGCTCGGGATCGGGCAGCGGCTCGTAGAAGGACACGAGGTTCGCCATCAGCGACTCCTTCGCGAACACGAGTTCGCCGGCGTAAGTTTGGCGCCCCGCCGCGAGCGCCCGCGCGTCCTCGACCGCCTTCTCGCTGCGCAAGACGCCGGGCGGGAAGAGCTCGCGCCGCAGGAGGTGCTCGCCGTCGCTCTTCACGCGCGCGAACAGCACGACCCCGTCGGGGATCGCGTCGACGACGAAGCTCCGGTACAGCGTCGGGAGCCCGTGCACGAGCGCGAACTCCTCGAGCAACTCCGCGGGGAGGAGCTGCTCGCTCGTGAAGCAGTCCGGCGTCTCCTGGATCGCGATCCGGATGCCGTCGGGGAGCACGACCTCGTACTGGAGGTGCGCGCGCCCCTCCTTGAAGAAGTACCCGCGCCAGACCGTCCTCACGTCGAGCGCTTTCCCGTCCCTCTCCGCACCCCACACGACGCCCTCGACGCCCGTCGAGTACGTCTCACCGCGCGCGATCGGCTGGTCGCCGTGCACGCTCGTGTAGACCGCGCCCTTGAAATCGACGCCGCCCTTCCAGCACTTGTAGAGCCCGCAGGTCTGCGCGTCGTAGGCGATCCACATCTCGTGGTTCAGCGCGAGCGTCACGATGCGCGCGCGTTGGTCGAGCACGCTGCGAAACACCCACGGATCGCGGTCGCGCGGGTTGACGGGCGGATGCTGGAGCGGCGCGTGCGCCGTGAGGGCCAGGAGCAGCGTCTCGATCATGACGGGAACGCCTCAGGAGCGCGCTGCGGCGCGCCGCCGGGATAGAACTTCAGCAGGAGCACGAGCACGACGAGCGCGGCCCACATCGGCATGGAGAACAGATCGCGCGTCTGGTCCGCGTTCGCGTAGTCGAGCTTGTCGGCGCCGTGCTGCGCCCACGTCGCGATGCTCGTAGACACCTTGCTGCCGACGATGATGCCGAGGCCGACGATGACGAGGTTGTAGAGGCTCTGCGTGCTCGCGCGGACGTCCTTGGGCGCCTCCTCGTCGATGATCATGAACGCGAGGAAGATGAAACAGCCGAAGCACACGCCGTGGAGCGCGACGCCGAGCACCAGCGTCAGGATCGGCGGAAGCGGCAGCTCGTGTACGTAGGCGAAGAGTGCCATGCGCACCGCGTAGGCGACGGTCCCAACGACCAGGATCGACTTGCGCGACGTCCTGCGCGCGACGATCGGCACCGCCGCGAGCACGAGGATCTCGGTCATCTGCCCGATCGTCATCAGGCCCCCGCCGCCGACCCCGAACACCTGGTTGATCGCCGCGGCCGCGTCGGACTGGAACGCCGACAGGAAACCCGAGGTGTGCACGAAGTAGAACTGGTGGATGCACGCGATCGGGATCGTGAGCAGGAAGAGCGTCAACAGCGGGTTCTTCGAGACCGACTCGAACGCCTCCGCGATCGCGACCTGCTTCTTCCCCAGCTGCGGCGGCGTGTTCGGCAGCAGGAAGCAGTAGACGCCCATGAGCGCGCCGAGGACCGACGCGAGCTTGAACGCGTCCGCGCGTCCGGCGTTCTGCGCGGCCTCGATCACCTCCTTCGTCCCCTCCGGCGTGTGGTGGTGCAGGAGCCACTGGCCCATCGCGATGCCGACCACGATCCAGCCGATCGTGCCCCAAAGCCGCACCTTTCCGAACTGAGCGTTCGCGTCCGGCAGGTGGTGGAACGCGAGGCTGTTCGTCAGCGGCATCGTCGGGCAATAGAGCAGCGAGTACGCGAGCGAGAACCAGAGGAAGCTCTCGAAGGTCGTGAGGCTCGCGAGCTGCCACATGAGCACCGCGCCGCCGAGGTGCAGCACGCCGAGGAACTTCTGCGTCGCGAACCAACGGTCCGCGACCTGTCCCGCGATGAACGGCGCCACGATCGCGCCGAGCGCTCCCACCGCGAACATCCACCCGATCTGGTCGTTCGTGAAGTGCCGGTGCCCAGCGAGGAAGGGAAAGAGGATCGGCAGCCACGCTCCCCAGATCGCGTACTGCAGGAACATCATCAACGAAAGGCGGGGCAGCAACGCGGGCACGGGCTCGTTCTTCATGCGGGGGGGCTCGAAGCGGTCCGGGGGACGCGCGGCCTCGAAAGCGCGGCCGCGCGGGACGCTTCTTGTACCCGTCGCGCACGCGAGCGGCGAGCGTCCGTGTCCGCCGGGCCGCGCGTCATCGAGTTCCCGCCCGACCTCGAGGCGGGGGTGCGCGCGTCAGGCGCGCGTACCGTCCGCCTCGTCCGCGACCGCGACCCGGTTCCCGCCCCGCTGCCGCGCCGCTTCGAGCGCGACGTCGGCCGCGAGGAAAAGGTCCTCGAGCTCCCCGCCGCCCGCCGCACGCACCGCCGCGCCGACGCTCAAGGTCACCGAGGCACCGAGCCACGCCGCGCGCTCCACCGCGAGCCGCACGCGCTCCGCGCACGCGCGCGCGCCGGCGAGCGACGCGTCCTGGAGCACGATCAAGAAGCCCTCCTCGCCGTGGCGCGCGACGACGTCGCCTTCACGGAGCAGGCTGGACGCGATGCGCGCGATCGTGCGCACGACCTCTTCGCGCTCCGCAGGCGTCGCGCGCGCGCGCGGCAGCGTCGCGTGGTCGATTTCGAGCCGCAGGAGCGCCAACCCGGAGGGCGCCGTGCCCGAGCGCCAGGCGTCGGCGAGCCACGCCTGGACGCTCGTCGCCTCGAACGCGCCGGTGCGCGCGTCGCGCTGGAGCGCGGACGCGGCGCGGCCGCGGTCGCTACCCGTCCGCGCGGGCCGCGCGGAAGCGGGGGGCTGCGCCGCCTCGCGCGCGAGCTCGCGCGCCTTGCGCGCGCTGAGGGCGGTCACGGTCCCGATGTGTCCCTGGAGCTGACCGCGCGCATCGCGCAACGGCACCACCTGCACCTGTGCCCACACGACCTCGCGGTCCGGCGGGGCGAAGCGGAATTCGATCGTCGACGCGGCGCCGGCCGCGATCGCGCGCTCCCACTCCGCGAACACGCGCAGACGATCGTCGGGATGCAGCGCCTCGCTCCAACCGTGCCCCATCGCGCGCTCGGCCGGGAGCCCGGTGATGCGCGACCACGTCGGGTTGACGTAGACGCACTCGCCCTGCGCGTTCGTCTGGAACACGCCGACGGGGACGAGCTCGAGCAGCGTGTTCAGCGCGCGCGCGCTGCGCTCGGAGAGCTCCTGCTGGCGCCGACGCTCGGTGACGTCGACGTGCATCACGACGACGCGGCCGTCCGCGCGCTCGAGGCGCGTCGCGCGCTTCAAGTACCAGCGCCGCGCGGGACCCGCGCCGACGCTGAACTCCATCGAGTGCTGCTGCTTCTTCCGCGCGAGCACGTCGCGGATGCCGGCCGCGCAGGTCGCGGCGACCTCGACGCCCTCCGTCGCCGCGTGCTCGAACAACGCGAGGTAGTCCGCGCCGATGCCCGTCTCCATCTTCTCGGCGAACGCGAAGCCGCGCATGAACGCGCGCCAGCCCTCGTTGACCGCCACGATCCGCCCGTCGGAGTCGAGCACGACCACGGCCTCGTGCACGGCTTCGAGCACGGCCTCCGAGAGCTGCTCCGTGCTGAGCAGCGCGGACTCGGCGGCGAGGCGCTCGGTCACGTCGCGGCAGAGGGCCAGGATGCGCGGTTCGCCGCCGACGTAGACGTAGGTCGCGTTGACCTCGATCGGCGTGATGTGGCCCTTGGCGTCGAGGTAGTCGATGCGCAGGTTGCGCGTCATGCCGAAGCGCAGGCACTTCTCGACCTCCTCCGCGTTGCGCTCGATGTCGTGCGGCGCGGTCCACTCGGTGACGCGCCGGCCGAGGATCTGCTCCTGCGACTCGAAGCCGGCCTGCCGCAGGTACTCGTCGTTCGCTTCGACGACGAGGCCGTCCTTGTCGAGCATCACGAAGCCCGTGTCGGTCGTCTCGATCACGGTGCGGTAGAGAGTTTGGCTCGTCTGGAGCTCCTGCTCCATGCGCCGGTGGTTCGTGACGTCGTGCGCGATGCCGATGACGCCGACGACGCGCTCGCCCTCGCGGATCGGGTTGTAGCGCGTCTCGTAGTAACGACCGAGGAACTCCGACTTCGTCTCGAATTCCTCGCCGGCGAGCGCGCGCGCGATGTCGCGCAGCGCGACGTCGTGGCCGGCGAGCACCTGCCGGTAGTCCGCGCCGATCGTCGTGCGCGCGTCGAACGGCAGGGCGCCGAGGTCGCGCCCGCCCGAGAACACGATCCGGCCCTCGGCGCTGAACGCGAAGACGATGCCCGGCACGTGCGCGCAGACGTCGAGCAGGAGCGCGGCCGCGTCGGCCGTGGGTTGCGCGAAGAGCGCCTGGAGGAGCGAGGTCGACGGCATGGCTGAGCGGCGCGAGCCGTTCCCTCGGCCGCGCGCTCGATCCTACTGGTCCGCGAAGGCGGCGTCGAAGGCGCGGTCGCTCCGCGGGAAGTCGAGCCGGCGCACGAAGGCTGCCGCTTCGGAGGCGCCGTGTTCGCGGTCCATCATCGGGTCCTCCCATTCGACGGTGAGCGGACCCGCGTATCCGGCGTGGTTGAGCGCGCGCACGATGCCCTCGAAGTCGATGCGGCCGCGGCCCGGCGAGCGGAAATCCCAGAAACGCCCGGCGCTCCCGAAGTCGCTGTGACCGCCGAACACGCCGGCCTCGGCGCCGCTCGCCCCCCAGTGGACGTCCTTCACGTGCACGTTCCACGTCCGCGCGCCGAACTCGCGCAGGAACGCGAGGTAGTCGACGCCCTGGTACCCGAAATGCGACGGATCGAAGTTGAAGCCGAAGCGGGCGTGACCACCGACGGCCGCGAGCGCGCGGCGCGACGAGACGAGGTCGAACGCGATCTCGGTCGGGTGCACCTCGAGCGCGAAGCTGACGTCGAGCTTCTCGTACGCGTCGAGGATCGGCTTCCAACGCCGCGCGAAATCGGCGAAGCCCTCCTCGATCATGCCCGGCGTGTTGGGCGGGACCGAGTACGCGCACGGCCAGATCGACGAGCCCGTGAAGCCGACGACCACGGTGCGCTTCGTCTTCTCCTCGAGGTGCTCCTTCACGTGCTTCGGCGCCGCGTCGAAGAACTTTCGCGCAGCCTTGCCCGTGTCGATCATCTCCTGCGCGGCGCGCTCGCGAACGCCCTCCGCGTCGCCCTTCCCCCACACGTGCGTCGGGAGGATCGCCTGGTGGCGCTCGTCGATCCGGTCGCACACCGCCTGACCCACGAGGTGGTTCGAGATCGCGTAGCAAGCGAGCCCGTGGTCGGCGAGGAGCGCCCACTTCCGTTTCGCGTAGTCCTTCTCGAGGAGCGCCTTCTGCACGTCGAAGTGGTCGCCCCAGCACGCGAGCTCCAGGCCGTCGTAACCGAACGACTTCGCCTTGAAGCAGAGCGTCTCGAGCGGGAGATCGGCCCATTGGCCGGTGAAGAGGCAGAGGGGACGGGGCATGCGGAGCTCCTTCGGGTTCGCGCCAGTCTAGCCATGGTGCGCGGGAGATCGACCGGAAGCCCGGGCGGTCAGCGCACCTCGGCCAGCTTGACCGCGCTCTTCTCGCGCGCGGAGATCAGCGCCGCCTCCAAGACCCGTTGCGTCGCGTATGCGTCGGCGAAGTCGGGGAGTGCCACGACCGGCTTCTCGCCGCACAGGACGCGCACGACGTCCGCCGCCATGTTCACGAAGCCGTGCTCGTAGCCGAGGACGTGCGCGTCGGGCCACCAGTTCGCGGCGTACGGGTGCTCGCCCGCGCTCGACGTCGCGACGATGCGGCGCCAGCCGGCCGTGCGCGGGCCGAGCGTTGCGTCGTGGAACCAGAGCTCGTTCATCGTCTCGAACTCGAAGCGCAAGGCGCCCCGCTCGCCGTTCAGCTCGATCGCGTTCGCGTTGAGGCGGCCCGTCGCGACGCGCGTCGCCTCGAAGCTCGCGACAGCACCCTGCTTGAAGCTCGCGAGGAAGAGCACCGCGTCGTCGACGTCGGACTTCGCCTTCCTCGCGCGACCGTTCTTCCCATGGCCCGCGCCGATCCCGCCCTTGCCAGTGGTAGCGGGCACCGTGCGCTCGGTCACGAACGTCCGCGCGACGGCGCCGTGGACCTCGACGATCTCGTCGCCGGTCAGGAAGCGCGCGAGGTCGACGATGTGCGCGTTGAGGTCGCCGTGCGCGCCCGAGCCCGCGACCTTCTTCTGGAAGCGCCACGACATCGGCGTGTCGGGCCCGCCCCAGCTCTGCAGGTACGTCGCGCGCACGTGGAAGATGCGACCAAGCTTCCCCTCCGCGATCAACTGCCGCGCGAGCGCCACCGCCGGGCAGCGGCGATAGTTGAACCACACGAACGTCTTCGTCTTCGAGCGCTGCGCCGCGTCGCGCATCGCGCGCGCGTCGTCGAGCGTGCCCGCGAGCGGTTTTTCGCACGCGACGTGCTTCTTCGCCTCGAGCATCGCGATCGATTGCTCCGCGTGCGCGTCGTTCGACGTGCCGACGTCGACCAGGTGCACCTCGGGGTCGCGCGCGATCGAGCGCCAGTCCGTCGTCCACTTCCCCCAGCCCCACTTCGCGGCGAACGGGCCGAGCTCCTCGGCGTTCCGGGCCGCGATCGTGTGCAGCGCCGTGCGGCGCGGCAGATCGAAGAACTTGTTCACCTGCGACCAGGCGTTCGAGTGCGCCCGGCCCATGAATTTCTGGCCGATCAGTGCGACGTTCAGCGGCGTGCTCATGCTTCGTCCTCGTGGGAGGGCGGGAAGCTACTCGATCGCCGGGTCGCGGACCACGGCGCTCGCGCCGTCAGCGATGCACGGCCGGCAGCGCGAAGCGCCCGTGCTGGTAGAGCTCGAACGCGGTCTGGAACACCGCCGCGGCGTCCAGCTCGACCCCGCGGAGCTCCGGGGTGATCTCGGTGCCGGCGACGAGCTCGAGTTCGCTCACCGCGCGACGCGCGGCCGGGCTCGCGGCCGCGACCACGCCGGATTCCACGCTCGGCGGCACGACGCCGGCGCGCTTCGACCGGCGGTAGAACGTCGTGTGCTTGTTGAGCCCGAGGACGACCAAGACGTCGTCCGTCAGGAGTCCGATGTCGTTGTTGTGGTGCACGAACGCGCGCCCCGGACCTGCGCCCCGCGCGAGCAGGTCCTCGCCCAGGAACGGCGCCGTGCACCCCGTGCGCGCGAGCGAGAGCAGCGTGGGCGCGAGGTCGATCTGCGAACAGAGCCGGTCGATGCGCTTCCCCTTCCACGCGGGATCGGGCGCGAGGAAGAGCGCCGGGATCCGGTAGCTTTCGACCGGGATCTCCTGCCGTCCGTACACGCGGGCGCCGTGGTCGCCGACGACGAGCACGACGGTGTGGTCGAGCACGCCCTGCGCCTTCGCCTGGTCGAGGTAGCGCGCGACCGCGTAGTCCGAGTATTTCACCCCGGCCTTGCGCGACCGAGCGAGGTCGATGCGCTCCGGCGGAACGTCGTAGGGACGGTGGTTCGACACCGACATCACCGTCGCGAAGAGGTGCTCGCCCTTCTCGCGCGCCCGTAGTTGGCGCTCCAGCAGCGCGTCGAAGATGTACTCGTCGGCGACGCCCCACGCGGTGCGAAACGCGTCGCTCGGGTAGTCGGGCTGCTCGACGAACTCGCTCCACCCGTTCCGCAGGAAGAACGGCTTCATGTGGTCGAACACGCCGTAGCCGCCGTAGAGGAAGCAGGTCGCGTATCCGCGCTCCTGGAACACGCGCCCGAGCGTCGCGACGTTCTCGGCGCCCGGCTTCTTCACCACGGAGTCGCCGGGGAGCGGGACGAACGAGCAGAGCACGCCCTCGAGCCCGCGGACGGTGCGGTTGCCGTTGGCGATCAGGTTCGTGAGCAGGAGCCCGTCCTTCGACCAGCGGTCGAGGCCGGGCGTGAGCCCCTCGTCACTCCCGAGGACGCCGACGAAGTTGGAACCGAGACTCTCCTCCATCACGACGAGCACGTCGAGCGCATTCACGTCGCCGTGTTGCTCATAGGGGACGAACTCGCGCTGAAGTTCGAAGTCGGAAGCCGGTGCGTTCAACGCGGCGGCGCTCGGCGCGGGGAAGCCCAGCACCTGCGCCGCGCGCGCGCGCGCTTCCGCGACGGGCAGCGTCGCATAGTAGAAGTCGTAGTCGAGCTCCGCCGTCACGAACGCCCGCACGAGCTGGCCGACGCCGTTCTGCGCGACCTCGCTCGTGATGCGGTTCGCGCTGACCTGCTCGGGGAGGAGGAACATGAGACCGCCGACCACGCCGCAAAGAACGGACACGACCGCGACCCCGCGCCAGCGCGCGGAGAACGGGAGCGGGCCGAATTCGAGCGCGCCGAGGCGCCGCGCGAGCACCCACGCGATCGCGAGACCGCCCGCGAGCGCGCCGGCGACCACGAGCGGCACGTCGTAGCTCTCCCAGATGTTCCCGAAGACCTCGGTCGGATACATGAGGTAGTCGAGCGCGATGTGGTTGTAGCGCGCGTTGAACTCCTCGAAGAAGAGGAACTGCGCCGCCGCGTCGAAGAGGAGCGCCGCGCCGAACGCGGTGAAGAGCACGAAGCGCACGCGCGGACGCCGCAGCCATGCGAGACGGAACGCCGCGAGCAGGAACAGGGGGAACGCGCACGCCGCGAGCGTGCAGAGGAGGTCGAACCCGACGCCGGTGACGAGCGCGAGGAGGAGCCCGAGCGGGTCGAACCCCGCGTCGTGGTACGCGACGTAGAGCACGACGCGCAGGACGAGCCCTAGCGCGAGCACGAGCGCGAGGAGCGCGCGCACGAGCCGCAGGCGGTCCGCGTAGAGGGAGCGCAGGGGCGTTCGGTTCATCGCTCGGGCAGGTAGACCCGCGGCGAGCATCGAGAACCGTCCGCCCGGCCCGGCATGACAGGTCCTTCACTCGGCCTTCGCAAGCGTCGCGAGGGCGCTCGGTCCGTCGTCCGCGGAAGGGGGGCCTTGGTTCACTCGCCGCCGCGCGCCCGCGACCGAGCGTGGAGCGGACGCAGTCGGGTCCGGCGTCACCGCACCCGAAACTCCGCCACGCACGCGCCGTCCGCCAGGTCCTCCCCGACCTCGAACTCGATCGGCGGGCGCGGGTGGAGCGGGCACGCGAGTTCGGCGATCCAGCGGCCCTCGGCGACGCGGAATCGGAACTCGCAGACGTCGCGGACCCACTCGCCGACCGCCCAGAAGCCCTCGGTCATCGCCGCAGAGGTCTTCAGAACGACGCTGAGCGTGCCTTCGCGGTGCGCCTCCGGGATGCCGAACACGCGGATCAGAACGTCGCGGAACTGCGGCGCCGGCAGCACGCGCTCCTCCTCCGCGGTCCAGCGCTTCACGAAACGAACGGTCTGCCCGACCGGCGCCGTCCGGAGATCCGCGCCGCGCGTGATCGTGCGGGCTTGAAACTCGGAGCGCGCCTCCATGACGTGGAGCTCGACGTCCGCGTCGAATTCGCCGCGCAGGGTGAAGCGCCCCTCGGCATCGACGCGCGTCCTGGCGGCTCCGGTCGACACGAACGCATCGCGACACGCGGCCGTGCCGTCTGGGTGCACGAACCGCCCGCGACGGACGGGCAGCGGCTCGAGCGCCAGCGTGCCGAGGTCCACGCTCGTCCCGGCCGTGAACGAGCGACGGCCGAGTTCGAGCGGGCGATGGTCGTTCGCCGAGAGCGTGAGCTCCCACTCTCCGGACGGAAGGCGCGCGGGCCCCGCTCCGGCCTTGGCCCACGCGCGACGATCGTCCGTCCATGGCCGACGCGCGGAGAGGGACCCCGTGAGCTCGCGTCCATCCACGGCGTCGACGACGCGCAAGCGCAACTCGCCCGGCGCGCCCGGCGCGCCCGGCGCAGACGGGGGCGGCGAGGGAACGCGAGCGGACTCGTCCGCAGCGACCCTCGCTTCGAGTTCGAGGACCTGCACGACCTCGCCCGGCACGAACGGTCCGAAGCGCTGTGGAACGAGCAGGGACTGCGGGCCGGCTCCCGTGACGTGCACGTAGTAGGGCTCGTCCGTCGCGACGAAGAGCTCGAGCGGCGCCGCGGTGTCCGCACGGAGGAACTCGCCCGTGTTCCCGAGACCGCAGCACGTCGTGATCACCCGCCGCGGTGCGGTCGGAAGCTCCGCCAGCAGGCACGCGTGCGCCGTGACGCTCGTGATCGCGTCCGGAGGCCGCCCGTCCTTCCACTGGAGCGCGACGCGCACGGAGGCGGAGCGCGCGAGCTCGACGCGCAACGGGACGCCCGAGGGCACACCGCTCGGGAGCTCGATTCGGCGCACCTTCCAGCCCGGCGCGAAAACCTCGATCCATCGCACCGCGGCGAGATCGCCCTGCACGTCGCGCCGCACGAGTCCGTCGGGCTCCTTCCGCGCGAGCTCCGTCTGCTTCGTCCCATCGGCGAAACCGAACACGAGCTCGAACCTACGCCGCGCGCTCGCGAGCTGGTGTCGACCGCGGAGCCATGCGCTCGGTACGGGCGGGAGCTCGACCCGGGCGCCGCGTTCGTCGACGACGTCGAGCGTCACCGTCGATCGATTCGCGACCACGATCTGCAACCCGTCGATCCGACCGCCTGGAGCGGGCGGCACGAAGTCCTTCGTCTCGCGCCGCCCATCGGACGTCACGACGACCAGCGGCTCGTTGCGCGACACCGACGACCAGGATGGGCGCGACAGCGCGAAGGCGCCGAGCGCATCTGTGAGCACTTCGCAGGTCCGCAACGCGAAGCCGTTCGCCCCGGGACGGAACTCGGGGGTCTTCGACGGTCCCTCCTCGCCGACCTCGATCGCCCGCGTCGGATGCGCGCTCACGAGCGCGCCCTCGATCGGCGCGCCGCCGGCATCGAGCACGCGGCCCGCGACGTCGAATCCCCGCGCGAGCTCGAGGTCTCCGACGTCCACGCTTCCACCCTCCTCGACGTCCGCGGACCGGCCTTCGGCCCCGAGACCGCAAAAACGGGGCTCGCGCACGAGAACTGACGGCTCGATCGTGTTCTCGGGCCGCTCCGCACCTTCCACGATCCACACACCGTGCGGGAACGAGCGCAGGTGCTCGACTTGGAAGCGTCCGTCCGCGCCCGTCACCGCGACGACGGTCGGGGCGGAGGCGTCGAGGCCGTGCACGGTCCGCCAGGCCGCGGGTCCGCCGGGAACGGTGACCTCGATCCCCGCGCGCGGTTCGCCGCGGTCGTCGACGACGCGCCCCGTGACCGTGCCGCCGCGCGGGAGCTCGATGCGCACGCGCTCGGTCTCGCCGTGCGCGAGCCACACGCCGCGGAAACCGGCGGCGGCGCCGCCGCGGCGCTCGGTCTGGATCAGGAAGACGTCCTCGGGGAGCTCCGCGCACAGCGAGCGGCAGCGTTCGTCGGACACGCCGTGGCCGACGACGCGGTTGGCGCGGCGCTCGCACCACTCGACGGAGTCGAGGTTGCGCGCGGGCGCGCCGTCGGGCTCGACGAACTCGAGCTCGAGCACGCCCGAGCCGTCTCCGTTCGTCGGTGCGACCGAGCTGGCGCTCGTGCGCGCCGGCGTGTCGGTCGCGGCCGTGCTGCTCGTGCTCGCATGCTCGCCCTCGACCGTCGTCACGAGCGTCGCGCGTGCGCCCGACCACGGCGCGCGCGCGCTCCCTTGCGCGACGAGCCACGCGCCGAGGCCGCCGACGAGCACGAGCGCC
>JACRIO010000138.1 GCA_016220035.1 Planctomycetota bacterium
ACGGCATGCGGGACCTCGCGGCGTCACGCGCGGCGCGGCCGCCAGAGATCGACGAGGATCAGGAGGAGGGTGAGCGCCGTGGACGCCGCGAACACGGCGCCCGCGGCGAGGAGCACGAGCACGAACGCGCTCGACTCGCGCGCGAGCCACCAGCTCGCGAGGTCGAGGAAGAGCGCCACCGCGGCGAGGCCGAACAGGCCGCTTTGGATCCACGCGGGCCAGCGCGTCGCGAGCAGCAGGAAGCCGAGCACGAGCGTCATCGACGCGAGCGCCAGCGCGTGCGCATGGGTCGACGCGAGCAGGAGCTTCTCCGGCGTCGGCTCGATGCGCGTCGAGAACGCGACCGCCTTGACGTCGTCCCAGTACTCGAGCGCGACCCGCGCGTCCGCGTGCGCGCCCTTCACCGCGGCACGCGCGTGACACGCGAGGCAGCGGCGCGCGAGGATCTCGGCCGGCGCCTGGTCGCCGCGGTCGGGGTCGTCGAAGTCCTCGGAGATGCGCGCGCCGCCGAGCCACTGCGCGAGCGCCGCGCGCTCCGCGTCGGTGAGCGCGCCCGGGTGCTCGCGCTCCAGCACCGCCGCGAGCGGCGCGCGCGCGGTGACGCCGTGGTACGCGCCCTCGAGGTCCGTGCGCGACACGCCGGGCTGGCCGTCGCGGTTCTGATGGTGCTCGACGAGGTGACCCAGCGACGCCGCGAGCCCGCCCGCGAACACGAGCACGAGCGCCGTGAGCGCGACGCGCGCGCCGAGCGCGAGCTCGCGCAGCTTCGGGAGCGCCGCGCCGTTCACAAGGCCTCCAGGAGCTTCGGATCGATCGCCTGCTCCTTCCCCGTCGCGACCGCCGCGTGCGCGAGGATCGCGACGGCCGTGCTCCGTGCGCCGTCGGAGAAGGAGCACGCGGGCTTGCCGCCCGAGCTCGCGGCCTTCACGAAGTCGGCGAGCGAGTAATACAAGGAGGTGAAGGGCAGTCCCACGCCCTCCTGCAGCTTCCCCTGCGCCGCGAGCTTGGTCGCGTCGGCGATGAGCGTGATGCCCTGCTCGGTGTGGAACGGCTGGCGGTTCGCGTAGACCTCCCAGCCCGCGGTCGGCGCGTCCGCTTCCTTGAACATCCACCCGTGCGTCCACGCGAGGTCGAACGCGGCCATCTCGCCCGCGAGGATCTCGCGCCGGCCGCGCAGCGAGTTCGCGAGCGTGCCGGACCACGTCGCGGCGAGCCCGTCCTCGAACGTCGTCTCGACGCGCACCGTGTCCGGCATCGCGCGACCGTCCTTGTGGAGGCGAAGCGCGCCCGACCCGCGCACGAAGACGGGGTGGCGGCCCGTGAACCAGTGGAACACGTCGAGCTGGTGCGCGCCGAACTCGCCCTCGAGGCCCAGCGACAGCGTGGGGTCGAGGTGCCAGTTGAGCTCCTTCTCGCGCTCGGGCGACGAACCCGGCGTGCGCCACGACGTCTTCTTGTGGTTCTGCGCGTGGAGCGTGGCGAGCTCGCGCAAGGCACCCGCCTTGTGGAAGGAGCGCGCGAGCAGGTAGATCGGGTTCGCGCGGCCCTGGAAGCCCGCGGCGACGACGGTCTTCGCACTTCTCGCGGCCGCGCTCAGCGCGGCGAGGTCCTCCAGCGTGTGTGCGAGCGGCGCCTCGCAGAAGACGTGTTTCCCCGCGGCGAGCGCATCGAGCACGATCGCGCGGTGGAGGTGCGTCGGCGTCGCGACGACGACGGCGGCGACGCTCGCCTCCTTCGACAGGAGCTCGGCGTGGCTCGCGTAGGCCTTCGCGCCGCTCGCGCGCTTCTCCGCGGCGCCGCGACGAGCTTCGTCGACGTCGCACACGGCGACCACGCGCGCGCCCTCGATCGTCGCGAGTTCGCCCAGGATCGCGCGACCCTGGCGGCCCGCGCCGATCACGGCGACGTCGAGCGGTGTCTCCGCGCTCATGCGCGGGAACAGCAGCGCCGGGTCGGGTTCGAGGAAGGCAGCCGCGAAACCGGCGGCGCCCAGTGCGAGGAACTCGCGTCGATCGTGCGGGGTCATGGCAAGGTGAGCGCGGCGTGCGCGCTGGTGAAGAGCTCGGGAAAGGCGCCGAACACGCGCGCCGAATCGGGATCGTCTACGGAGGCGCGACGCGCGGTCGCGCCGACCGCGACGAGCGCGGCTTCGATCGCGCCGTCGAGCTCGCCGCGCGCGTCGAGGACGCAGAGCGCGGTCGACCATGCCTCCGCGAGGCGTGGAGAGCGCGCGACGACGGCGCAGGTCGTGCCGGTGGGGAGCGCGCGACCGTCGCGCGGGTCGATCAGGTGACCGCGGCCGGCGCGCGCGCGACCGCTCGTCGAGGAGACGGAGAGCGCGGCATCGCGGAGTTCGAGGACGCACGCTCCGACCGCGACGCGCCACGCACCTAGCGCGAGGACGCTGCTCGTCCCGCCGTGCAGGAGCGCTTTCTCGACGCCGGCTTCGCGCAACGCATCCGCCGCGAGGTGGAGCGCGTGTCCCTTGCCGATCCCGCCGAGGTCGAGGCGCGTCCCGGCGCTCGCGAAGCGCACCGTGCGCGCGGTGCGGTCGAGCTGGAATCCCGAGGACGGCGCGCCAGCGATCGGCGCGAGCGGAGGGTGGAAACCGTGCGCGCGCAAGAAACCGCCCACGGAGACGTCGAACGCTCCGCGCGTGTCGTCGCGGAGACGCTGGCACGCTTCCAGGAGCTCGAAGGTCTCCGGATCGAGCTTCACGGGCCGCGCGAACGCTTCCCGGTTCGCGCGTGCGATCAGCGCGTCGCTCCGGAAGGCCGACAGCCGCGCGTCGCACTCCTCGATGCGCTCGAGCGCGCCCTCCGCCGCCGCGCGGGCGCGGACGAGGTCGCCGTCGTCGACGACGACCTCGAAGCGCGTGCCCATCGCGTGGACGGCGAAGCGCGGGAGCATCGCGGTCACAGGCGGTGCGGCTTCAGCGTCGCGGGGTCGAAGCCGTACGCGCGCCCGCTCCACATCGAACGCGTCGCGAGGTCGACGATGACCATCACCTTCGCGGCCGTGTCGACGTCGCCGACGGCCTTCTGCCGGGTGCGGATGCACTTCAGCCAGTGCAGGCGGTGCGCGTCCTGGTCGCCGACGCCCGCGGGGAAGGGCGCGGACGGAAAAGTCTGCTCCTCGCGGTTCTCCGCGAAGATGCGCTCGGGCCGCAGTACGCACGCGTCGCCGCCCAGGAAGAGGTTCGCCTCGTGGCCGCGCACGAGGATCTCGAGCCCCGTCTCGTTCGACGTGGAGCCCGCGATGACCATCGTGTGGCCGCGCTCGAATTCGACCGTGAGCAGCACCTGGTCGTGGTTCTCCATCGCCGTGTCGACGTAGTGCCCGCCGTTCGCGATCACGCGCACGGGCCAGCCGACGTCGAGCGCCCACACGAGCGGCGTGGTCACGTGGACCAGCAGGTCGCCGACGATGCCCGACGACCACTGCTTGAAGCGCCGCCAGCGGAAGTAGACCTCGGGGTTCCAGTCGTGGTGGCCCCGCGGGCCGCACCACGCGCGCCAGTCGAGGTTCTCGCCGGGCACGACCTTCTCGTCGATGCCGTAGAGCCACTCGCCGTCCTTCGAGTTGCGGCAGTAGGACGTCTGCGTGAACACCGGCTTGCCGATCGCGCCGGAGGCGATGAGCTCCTTCGCCTTGTGGTACTTCGCGTGTTGCAGGAACTGCGTGCCGCACTGGAAGACCTGCTCGGGGTTCGCGTGCACCGCGGCCTGCAGGCGCAGCGCGTCCTCGAGGTCGTAGGTCATCGGCTTCTCGACGTAGACGTCGAGGCCCGCGACGAGTGCCGCGATCGCCATCGGCGCGTGCCAGTGCTCCGGCGTCGCGATGAGCACGCCGTGCAGATCGTCGCGCGCGAGGAGCTCCCGGTAATCGTGGTAGCCCGTGACGGCGATCCCCTGCTCCTTCGAGCAGTGCTCGACGCCGCGCTCGCGGTACGGCTTCGCGACGTCGGCGATCGCGACGATCTCGACCTTCTCGTGGCCGTCCTTCGCGAGCTGGCAGATGCGCTGGCAGTGCCCAAAACCCATCGCCGGCGTCGACGGCGCGCCGATGCCGATGACGCCCATCTTGATCGGCTCGCCGTCCTTGGGCGGCTTGCGCACGCGCGTGCGCCGCGGAGCGGTGATCGTGCGCGCTCCGGAGCTCGCGCACGCGCCGAGCAGTCCGGCGGCGGCGCCGAGGAGGAGGAGGTCGCGACGGCTCTCGGATTGGGGCGGAAGGGACTCGTCCATGGTCGGGGGGCTCCTGGAAGGGCGAATCGATCGGGTGCGGCACGATACCCGATCGCCGCGGCGCGGGAAGCCTCCGTGCGCGGCGGCGACGCGGGCGGAGTGCGTAGCCTCGGACTTCCACCCGCGCAGCGCGTGTTTCACCGGCGCGTCCGCCGCTCCGGGCGCTTCCGCGGGTAGGCTCGGGAGGCCGGCGTGCGCGCCGCCCCGCCATGCGCAACCTCCTGTTTCTCGCGCTCGCCGCGGGCCCAGCGTTCGCGCAGGCCCCGCGTTCCGTCGCCGCGCCGCCCGCGGACGTGCTCGACGGCGTCGTGCGCCTCCCCGCGCCGGAGACGACGGCGACGCGCTCGCGCGCGAGCCTCGCTCCGCTCGCGTTCACACGCGTCGCGGACGGCGCATGGCGCGCGGAGACCACACTCGCCGTCGATGCGGACGGCCCGCTCGCGCTTGCGCTGCTCGGCGAAGGCGCGGACGCGTGGACGATCGAAGTCGAAGGCGAGCGCGGGCGGTGGATCCCGGTCGAAGGGGCTTTCACCGCCCCGCGCCGCGTGCAGGACCTCGGCGACGAACTGCCGGGGCTCGTCGTCGTGCGCCACGACGCGCGCGTCGCGCGCAGAGGTCGCTACGGGCTGCGCGTGGAGTCGAAACGCGCCGCCGCGTCCGGCTGGCTGCTCGCGCGCGGGAGCGCCGACTTCGACCTCGCCGCGTGGGTGTCGACGCCGGTGCTCGTCGCCGACGAGCCCATCGCGATCCTCGCCCGCGTCGCGTCGACGACGGCGGCGCCGCGCGTCGACAGCGCGCGCGTCGTCCTCGGCACGGAGACCGGAGCGCGCGTCCTCGCCCTCGCGGACGACGGCGAACACGCGGACGGCGCGCGCGGCGACGGGCTCTTCGGCGCGCTCCTCCCGCGCGGTCTCTCGGGCCGGCTGCGGGCGCGCGTGGAGGTCGGCGGCGTCACCGCGGGCGGCGCGCCGTTCGACCGCAGCGTCCAGCTCGCGTTCCCGGTGCTCGAACGCCGCGTCGTGCTCGACGGGCGCGTCGAAGCGCGCGCCGAAGACGAGCTGCGCCTCGAGCTCGCGCTCGGCGCGTTCCCGCTCGGCCCCGCCGCGAAGCTGCACGTCTCCGCCGAGGTGTGGGGCTCGGACGCGCGCGGCGCGCCCGTCCCCGTGTGCTGGCTCTCGCGCCAGCTCGAGCCGCGCGTCGACGGCGCGCGGTGGGAGCTCGCGCTCGAGCTCGACCGGCGCTGGATCGAGCTCGCCGACGCGCGCGCTCCGTTCGAACTGCGCGGCGCGCGCGTGCAGGACCCCGACACGGAGGTCGTGTACGACCGCCTCGCGACGCTGGAGCTCGCGCTCCCGCCGCTCGCGGCCCGCGCGGGCGGCCCCGCGCGCTCGATCGTGCCCGCGATGCTGACCGGGAGCGCCTCGGCGCTCACCGCGCCGTCGAACGCGGGACCGCACTTGCCTGCGACGCTCGCGCCGGCCTTTCCCGCGCTGATGCTCGTGCACGGCTACTGCTCGTCGGGCTCGATCTGGCCCGCCGCGGATTTCACGGCGCCGAAGCTCGAGTTCCTCGACGCGAACCAGAACCGCAGCCACGACCAGTTCGCGCAGCTCCTGCTCCAGCGCGCGACGCAGGCGAACCTCGGCTCGTTCGGCGTCGTCGCGCACAGCCAGGGCGGGTGCGCGGCGCTGCACCTCCTCACCTACTACCCGTCCCCGCTCGACGCCGCGACGGGACCGCGGCGCATCCAGAGCGTCGCGACTCCGTACCAGGGAACGCCGCTCGCCTCACTCGGCTCCTTCGCGTGCGGCGTGAACAACGACATGACGCCCGCGGGCTCGGCGACGTGGCTCGCCGGCATCCCGACCTGGGCGCGCAACGAGGTGTGGTTCTGGACCACGGCCAACTCGGGCTCCGCGTGCAACTTCCTCACGGACTTCCTCCTCACGAACCCCGAGGACGGCACGGTCGAGCGCTTCCGCGGCGACCTCCCCGGCGCGCACTCGATGGGCCACGTCCCCGGTTGGTGTCACACGACCGGGATGTCGAACCCCGCGAACTACACCGACCACGCACGCAACGCCGCGATGAACGCCGCGGCGGCGCGATAGCCCGCTCGCGGCCTGCGGGGGAAGGTCAGAGACGCACGAACGGCCGCGGCTGCGTCCCTCCAAGCCACGGCATGCCGACGAGCACGAGCGCGAGCGCCGCGCCGAGCGTGAGCGCCGTCCAGCGGTGGCGCACGACGTCCGTCGCGCTCTTCTTGCGCAGCGCGGCGCCCACGTGCGCGAGCACGATCGCGCCGAGCATCATCGTCGGGTGCTCCACGGTCCAATTGCGCAGCTCGGGATCCTTCATCGCCGCGCCGAAGTTCGAGAACGCGCTCTTCGTCACGGGGCTGAGCCCGAGGTGCAGCGCGAGGCCCACCACGAGCTGCAGGTCGAGCGCGATCGTCGCGAGGAGCGCCGTGAGTCGGTCGCCCGCGGTCCACGGCCGACCGGTGAGCGCACCCTGCGCCGAGCGCAGACACGCGAGCCCCACGAACACGAGCACGACGAGCCGCAGGATCGAGTGGACGGTGAGCGTGGTCTCGTACATGCGCGCACTCTAACCGCGCGCCGCGCCCGAATCCCGTCCCGCCCGCGTTGGCCCGCGCGCGCCGATCGCGTATCGTCGCGGGGATGATCGCCCTCTCCCGCGTCTCGAAACACTACGGGCGCCAGCTCCTGCTGGTCGAGGCCTCGTTGCAGCTCGACCCGGGCGAGAAGGTCGGCCTGGTCGGCCCCAACGGGTCGGGGAAGAGCACGCTCTTCCGCATGATCGCGGGCGAGGAGGCCCCCGACGAGGGCGACGTGAACCTCCCGAAGAACCTGCGCCTCGGCTGGTTCAAGCAGGACGCCGGCGACATGCGCGGGCGCAGTGTGCTCGACGAGGCGATCGCCGGCAGCGGGCGCGCGGGGGCCCTGCACCACGAGCTCGAGGAGCTCCAGCACCACCTCGCGGAGCCGCCGGCCGGCGTCGATTTCGACAAGCTGCTCGCGCGCTTCGGCGAGGTGCAGGAGGAGTACCAGAAGCTCGGCGGCTACGAGCTCGAAGCGCGCGCGCGGACGGTCCTCGACGGCCTCGGTTTCCACCCCGAGCAGGTCGGTGGCGACGTCGGCGCGCTGTCGGGCGGATGGAAGATGCGCGTCGCGATCGCGAAGGTCTTGATCGGCGAGTGCGACGCCCTCCTGCTCGACGAACCGACGAACCACCTCGACATCGAGTCCATCCTCTGGCTGGAACAGTTCATCAAGGACTCGCCGGCGGCCGTGCTCATGACCTGCCACGACCGCGACTTCATGAACCGCGTCGTGTCGCGCGTCGTCGAGATCGACGAGGGCGAGCTCGTCTCCTACGGCGGCGACTACGACTTCTACGAGCGCGAGCAGAAGCTCCGCGCCGCCGAGCAGGAGGCCGCGTTCACGCGCCAGCAGAAGATGCTCGAGAAGGAGGAACGCTTCATCGAGCGCTTCGAGAAGCACGCGGCGAAGGCGGCGCAGGTGCAGTCGCGCGTGAAGAAGCTCGACAAGATCGAGAAGCTGGAACCGCCGAAGAAGCGCGTGATCGTGCCCTTCGAGTTCCGCCCGCCGCCGCGCTCGGGCAACGACGTCGTGACGATCGCGGGCGTGTCGAAGCGCTACGGCGAGCGCGTGATCTACGCTGGGTTCGACTTCGAGGTGAAGCGCGGCGAGCGCTGGTGCGTCATGGGCGTCAACGGCGCGGGCAAGAGCACGCTGCTCAAGCTCGTCGCTGGCACGCTCCAGCCCGACGCGGGGACGGTGCGGCTCGGCGCGGCGCTCAAGCTCGGCTACTTCGCGCAGTCGGCGCTCGAGATCCTCGACCCCGCGAAGACCGTGTGGGAGGAGATCGACTCGCGCTTCCCCACCGCGAACGTCTCGGTGAAGCGCAACCTGCTCGGCGCGTTCCAATTCGGCGGCGACGAGATCGACAAACGCGTCGCGAGCCTCTCGGGCGGCGAGCGCTCGCGCCTCGTGCTCGCGCTCATGCTCTACGACCCGCCCAACTTCCTCGTGCTCGACGTGCCGACGAACCACCTCGACCTCGCGACGAAGGAGATGCTCGTGCGGACGCTCGCCGCCTTCGAGGGCACGCTGCTCTTCGTCTCGCACGACCGCGCGTTCCTGAAGGGCCTCGCGAACCGCGTGCTCGACCTGTCGGGGGGCAAGAAGAACGACGGGAAGCCCTACGTCTTCCACGGCGACTACGCGCACTGGGTCGAGGCGACGGGTCACGAGGCGCCGGGCGTGCACGGCTGAGGGCGATGGGGTTACGGAGTCAGGTGACTTTCTTCCCGATTCGCAGCACCCGTGCGCCGCCTCGCGTCGTTTGCGCTCGCACCGCGAATCGGGAAGA
>JACRIO010000139.1 GCA_016220035.1 Planctomycetota bacterium
AAGCTCGCGACCTTGTTGTACGTGTCGACGAACTCCTTGATCTTCTTCTTGATCGCGGCGTGGTCCGCCTCGACCGTGAAAGTGATCGTCTTCGCGGGATCGGCCGCGGTCGCGGTGATGCTCACGCCGGTGAGCACGTCGCCGAAGTCGTTCGTCTCCCGTTCGACCTGGAGACCGTCGATCTCCGCGACCGCGTTCGTGCCGACGGTGATGTTGTTCGAGGATTGGGCGACGTTGCTCGCGTTCGGCGCCGCCCAGGTGATCGACAGACCGCCGACCGTGCTGACGATGTTCGAGATACGGTTGTCCTCGCCGCTCTCGTTCGCCGTGAGGACGAGCTTGTAGCTCGGTGAGCCCGAGGTGCTCGTGTTCACGATCGAGGCCGTGACGTCCTCCCCGGCGAGCGTGTTGATGGCTGCGGCGATCTCGTCGAGGCTCGACTGGTCCTGCGTCACGGTCAGGGAGTAGTTCGTCCCGTCGACGTCGAAGGAGATCTGCTGACCAGGCGCCGTGGCGAGGTCCGTCGTGCGGCTCGCGACACCATTGAACGCCCAGCGGTCGACCGACGCCAAGCTCGTCACCTTGAGAGTGTGGCTGCCCGCGGTCGCGCTGCCCGACGCGCTGAAGGTCGCGACGCCGTCCTCGCTCGCGCTGACGTCGTAGACGAGAAAGTCCTTCTTGACGCTCAGCTGCTTCGCCTTCGCCTGCAGGTCCTTGACCAGCCCCTTGAACGTGCCGAGCGTCGACAGCTTGCTCTGCACGCCCTTCTTCTTGTCCTCGAGGGCGTTGAGCGGCAGACGCTCGAGCGTGACGAGCTGCTGGATGATCTTCGTGGTGTCGAGGCCGCTGCCGAGCCCCGCGATGCTGATTCCGTTGCCTGACATGACGTGCCGCCTCTCGGGCCGGATGGGACGGCCTCGCGCTGGGTTATCGGAGGCGACAGGAGGTCGCGTTAGCGGCTTCGTCCGACGACGGCGCGCGCGGGAACGGGTTGGAATTCGTTTCCACTCGACGCGGCCCGACCGACCCCGTCAAAAGACAAAGGAGCTCCGTGATACGGAGCTCCTTCGGGGAAAGAGCAGTGGCGTAGGTGGGATCGGTACGGGGACCGATCCCCGCCTGGGTCACGCGAGCAGTCGGAGCGCGAGCTGCGGCTGCACGTTGGCCTGCGACAGGACCGACACCGCGGCCTGCTGCAGGATCGTGTTGCGCGTCAGGTCGGCCGTTTCGAAGGCCACGTCGACGTCGCGGATGCGGCTTTCCGCGGCCGAGAGGTTCTCACGCGCGTTCTGGATCGACGAGAAGGCGCTCGTCAAGCGGTTCTGGGACGCGCCCAGGTTTCCGCGAGCCGTGTTGAGCGTGTCGATCGCGGTGTCGATGTCGGCCAGAGCATCGCTCGCGCCGGTCGCATTGGAGACGTCCACGCCGTCCACGCCGAGCTCCGTCGTGGTCGTTTCCTCCAGCGCGACGTCGATCACCTCGCCGTCGTTGATGCCGACCTGGATCGACGCCGTCGTGTTCGACCCGTCGAGGAGTTGCACTCCGTTGAACGAGGTCGAGTCCGCGATGCGGTCGAGCTCCGAGATCAGGGCGCCGACTTCCGTGTTGATGGTGGAGCGGTCGTCGTCGGACAACGTGCCGTTCGACGCCTGGACCGCAAGCTCGCGCATGCGGCTCAAGATGTTGCTGGCCTCACTCAGAGCGCCTTCGGCGGTCTGCACCAGCGAAATGCCGTCTTGCGCGTTGCGACCGGCGGCGCCGAGCGACCGGATCTGCGAACGCATGCGCTCGCTGATACCCAGACCGCCCGCGTCGTCGGCCGCGGTGGCCACGCGCAGACCGCTGGACAACTTCGAGAAGTTGCCCTGCAAGCGTCCCGTGACGCCGCTCAAGTTGCGTTGAGCGGTCAGCGACGCGATGTTTGTGTTGACTCTCAGTCCCATTGTTTCGTTCCTTGGTTGGTGGTGAGCACTCGGTGGTTGTCCGCCGGTTCTTCTCCTCGTGCACGGCAGGGGCTCGCTCGGTCCGGGGATTCGCATCCCCTCGCCAAAGGTGCTCTCGAGCTCCATGCCGGCACAGAACCGCCGGATGGTCTTCTTCCACGAACTTCACGCGGCACGCGTGAAGACGCGGAGGTCGAGGAGAGGGCGCGCGGGTTCGGCACGAAGCCCGCGCGCGGCAATCCTCGATGGAACACTCGCCAGGACGCCGGCAGCACGGCGTCGCCACGGCGAGCGTTGATCTCAGGTCGTTGTGAAAGATCGGCGCGGAGCACGCACACCGCCGTCGCGCGGCGGGAGCGATGGAGCTCGCATGCGCACTGCTTCCGCGGAGGATGCACGTCCTCCGAGAATCGCGGCGCGTTCGCGTCGCGCGGTCGCGCCCGTGTCGTCGGGCTCGCGCGCGGCTCCTCTCCGCTCTCTTTGTCAGACCGTCTGCTTCGAGGCGTCGCGGTCGGCCTTTGGCGATCGTCGGGAATGGGAGGACCGCCTTGCGACGGCCCTCCCCCTCAGCGATCGGCACTAGAGGCCGAAGTCTCCGCTTATCCTTGGAGCAGTCGAAGGGCGATCTGCGGCTGCACGTTCGCCTGTTGGAGAACGCTGACGGCCGCCTGTTGCATGATGCTGTTGCGCGTGAGGTCC
Organism: Planctomycetota bacterium; assembly: GCA_016220035.1. Taxonomy (GTDB): domain Bacteria; phylum Planctomycetota; class UBA1135; order UBA1135; genus JADJNY01. The sequence goes on from JACRIO010000139.1 coordinate 2,643, forward strand.
GCCGTTTCGCTCGCGATATCGACGTCGCGAATGCGGCTCTCGGCGGCGGACAGGTTCTCCCGCGCGTTCAGGATCGACGTGTAGGAGCTTGTCAATCGGTTCTGGGCCGCGCCCAGCGAACCGCGCGACGTGTTGACGGTGTCGATGGCATCATCGATGTCCGCCAAGGCAGCGCTCGCGAGCGTGTCGGTGCTCACGTCGATCGTGTCCACGCCGAGCGTTCCTGCCGTCGTGTCCTGAAGCGTGATGTCGATCACCTCGCCGGAATCCAGGCCGACCTGGACCGAGGCGGTTGTCGACGTCCCGTCGAGCAGGGCGATGCCGTTGAAGTCCGTGGAGCTGGCGATGCGATCGAGCTCCGCGATCAGCGCCGTCACTTCCGTGTTGATGGTGTCGCGATCGGTGTCGGAAAGAGTCCCGTTCGCGGACTGCACGGCGAGCTCGCGCATGCGGCTGAGGATGTTGCTCGTTTCATTGAGCGCTCCTTCGGCCGTTTGCACGAGCGAAATGCCGTCCTGCGCATTGCGCGCCGCAGCCCCGTAGGAACGGATCTGCGAGCGCATGCGCTCCGAAATCGCGAGTCCAGCCGCGTCATCCGCCGCGTTCGCGATCCTCAAGCCCGACGAGAGTCGGGAATAGTTGCCGCCCAACCGGCCGGTCACAGTCGTCAAGTTGCGCTGTGCCGTCAGAGAGGCGATGTTGGTGTTGACTCGAAGGCCCATGGGGCTCCTTTCGTACTCCGGTCTCTAGTTTGAATCGCTGATGAGGTGTGAGCTCGAACACCGGACAGCTCGGGCTCGCGTTTGTTCTCGGAGGGAACGCGCGCGGCATGAGTCGGTGTGTCGTTTTTCTGACTGCTCGACGCCGACCGCGAACGCATTGCCGGACTGCACGATGAATTCCGGCCGGAGGACGGGTCGCGCGAGCGTGTGGTGGAAATCGGTTCCGATCGCTCTCCGCGCGCGGCGTCCCAAGCCGCCGCGGACGATCGTCCTTCCCGCTGTCGGAGCCGCGACTCGACTGAGCGTTCAGGCGCGCCGGCGCGCGACCCACACGTACCCGTCGTGATCGACGAGGTGTGCTTCACGCGCGCCGCCCACCGTGTCGCGCGCCGCGGAGAGCACGCCGAACCCCGCCGTGCGAGCGGCGGCCTCGGCGCGATCGGGGTCGAGGCCCTCGAGCACGATCTCGGCGCCCGCTCCGCGCCGCACCACCAGACCGACCAGCTCCCGGAGCACGGGGAGCTCGCTGCCCGCGTCGGTAACGAGCGTCCAGCGCGCCGCTCCGAACCGCATGCACGCCGAACGGGAATCCGACGTGATGGTCTCGGCGCCGAGGACCTCGCGTTGGAAGGCGAGCGCGCGGTCCATTTCGCGAACATGGAGGCGCAGCGTCGTCCCTGCGTCCGCGCACACGTCCTGCGCTGTTCGATTCGATTGCTGCATCGCTCGCTTCCGCGGGTTCAGGTGTATTCGAGCGCGCGCTCCTGCGCCAGACTCGTTCGAGCGCGCCCTCGTATCACCGCGCGCGCGTCCCTAGAATCCGCCGCATGTCCGCCCGCATCCTCGTCGTCGACGACGAACCGCTCGTGCGTTCGACCGTCAGCGCCCTCTGCCGCGCGCTCGGACACGCGACCGTGGAAGCGGAGGACGCGGCGACCGCCGCGGCGCGCATCGCGGCGAGCGAGCTCGACATCGTGCTGCTCGACCTCGGCCTGCCCGGCAAGAGCGGCATGCAGGCGCTGCCCGAGCTCGCGCAAGGCGAGGACGCGCCGGCGGTGATCATCCTGACGGGCCTCGGCGACGTGCCCACCGCCGTGGAGGCGATGCGGCGGGGCGCGGCGGATTTCCTGCAGAAGCCGGTCCGTCTCGAGGTCCTCGAGGCTGCGATCGCGCGCGCCGTAGCGGCCCGCGGCGTGCGGCACGAGCGCGATCGGTTGCGCGGCGAGCTCGCACGCCTGCGCTCGGGCCCCGTCGTCGGTGAATCGGCCGCGATTCGCGCCGTCCTCGACGTCGTCGAGCGCGTCGCCGCGACGCCGCGCACGACGGTGCTCATCCACGGCGAGAGCGGTGTGGGCAAGGAGCTCGTCGCCCGCGCCGTCCACGACCGCTCCGCGCGCGCGCGCGAGCCGTTCATCGCGATCAACTGCGCCGCGCTCGCCGAAGGCCTGCTCGAGAGCGAATTGTTCGGCTACGAGCCCGGCGCGTTCACGGGAGCGGTCACGAAGGGCAAGGACGGCCTGTTCGCGGAGGCGGAGGGCGGCTCGCTCTTCCTCGACGAGATCGGCGAGCTCGGACTCGAGCTCCAAGCGAAGCTCCTGCGCGTCCTCCAGGAGCGCGTGTACCGCCGCGTCGGTGCGTCGCACGACCGGCCGATGGACGTTCGCATCCTCGCGTCGACGAACCGCGACTTGAACGTGATGGTGGCGGAGGGAACGTTTCGTGAGGATCTCTACTACCGCCTCAACGTCATGTCGATCCGCGTTCCGCCGCTGCGCGAGCGCGTCGAGGACGTCCCCGTGCTCGCGACGCACTTCCTCGCGCGCTTCGAGCAGGAGTTCCGCAAACGCTTCAGCGGGTTCGCGCCCGCCGCGATGACGCGCCTCGTCGAGTACGGCTGGCCCGGCAACGTGCGCGAGCTCCGCAACACGATCGAGCGCGCCGCCCTGCTCGCGCCGGGGGGCGACGTCCAGCTCGCGCACCTGCGCCTCGACGCGCCCGCGCCGCGCGACGTGCTCTCGGCGCCGCCGGCGTCCTCCACGATCGACTTGCAGGGCCGTCCGCTCCTCATTGTCGACGATCTCTCGATCCAAAGCGTCGAACGCGCGCTCATCGTCCGCGTGCTCTCCGAATCGAAAGGCAATCGCAGCGCCGCGGCCCGCGTGCTCGGCGTCAACCGCACGACGCTCTACAACAAGATCAAGGTCTACTCGCTCGAGCTCTGATCCGTTCGCGCGCCGTGCCCGCCCCGGAGCCTCCGCATGTTCCGCAACTTCGTCCTTCGCGCCGCTGCCGCCGTCGCCGTCGTCTTTGCGCTCCACGCACAGTCGGCACCGCCTGGTTTTCGCCATTGGGACCCGGGTTTCGAGGGCCGCTTCGAGGACGAGTTGCATTCGTGGATCGAGCTCACGCCCGACGGAAAGGCGTGGAAGGGCGCGCTCGCGTTCCAGGATCGGTTCACGCTCGCCGCCGAGGAGCGGAACGGTCGCCTCGAAGGCAGGGCGCGCATGTCGATCGGCGAGGTCGACTTCTCCGCGGCCTTCGATGGGGACTTCCTGCGCGTGAGCGTCGGCGCGATGCAGTTCGCCTTCCGCCGCGTCGTCGCGCCCGATCCCAACCTGGTCGACCTGGGTCCGGTCGTCGCGGACGCCGACCGCAAGTGGACGATCGCGGTCTACCTCGGCGGCGACAACGACCTCGAGCAGAACGCGCTGAGCGACCTGGAGGAGCTGCGCTCCGCGATGCCCGAGACAGGCGTCGAGGTGATCGTGCTGCTCGATCGCTGGAAGGGCCTGCCCAACGAGGACGGCGGTTGGACCGACGCGCACGTCTTCCGATTGAAGCACGGTGTCGAGGGCTGGCCGATCGTGAAGTCGCTCGGCGAGGTCGACACGACGGACCCGCGCGTGCTCGCCGGCTTCCTCGAGGGCGCGTTCAAGACGTTTCCCGCCGAGCACTACGCCGCGGTGATCTGGGATCACGGCGCCGGTTGGCCGGGCGTCGTCGTGGACGAGGACGTTCCGGGTCGGCCGGGTGCCGTGGACCTCTTCGATCACTACGGGATCCGCGTCGCGATCCGCACCGCGCTGTGGCACTGCGACCGGCTCTGGCTCGACCTGCTCGCGTTCGACGCGTGCTTGATGGCGCAGCTCGAGGTCGCGCTCGACGTGCGCGAGCTCTCGCGCGTGCTCGTCGCCTCCGAGGCGAACGTCCCCGGCCGCGGCTTCCCCTACGACAAGTGGTTGCCGCACTTCGCCGACCCCGCGAAGTCCCCCGGCGACCTCGCGGCCGACCTCGTGCGTGAGTACGGCGACGCGTACGACGCGCTGCACAAGAGCGTGACCACGATCAGCGCGTTCGAAATCCGACACCTGGACGAAGTCGTGATGCGCCTCGACGAGCTCGCGGCGAAGCTCCTCGCTCGCGCGGACGACGAATGGCCCGCGATGGCGCGCGCGCTGTACTACGGCGAGACCTACGAAGCACGCAAGGAGCGCATCACCGACGATGCGGGGTGCTCGCGCGACCTCCTCGACGTGCTCCAACGCATGCGCGCCGGGATGCACGGCTTTCCGGCGAAGGAGTTCACGGCGCTCGAGGAAGCGCTCGGGAAGTTCGTGCTCGCCTCGCGCGTCGGCGAGACACGGCGGCTCAGCCGCGGCCTCTCGATCTTCGCGCCGTTCCGCGCGGGGCAGTGGAATCCGAACTACGCGACCACGGCGCTCGGGGGCGCGAGCCGCTGGCCGGAGCTCCTCCACCGCGTGCACTCACTCGCGCAGGCTGCTTCGAAGGAGCACGCGCAGTTCGCCGACGTGAAGGTGCTCGGGAGCAAGGGACCCGGCACGCCCGTGCGGCCGTGCGAGGCGAACGCGATCACGTTCACGCTCACGGGCAAGGCCGTCGTCGCCGTCGAGCAGTGGGACATGCTCCGCGACGGTCCGGGTTGGGCGGTGCTGCGCAAGAACTGGGTGCCCGACCCCGTGTGGATGAAACGCGCGAAAGACGGCGTCGCGGACGAGGCCGATCGCTTCATGCCGGTGTTCGTCGACGGGAAGAACGAGCTCGCGATCGAGCTCACGGGCCTCCAGTACGCGATCACGAACGACGCGGACTCGTGCCTCGCGACGATCGACGCGACCGCGCCGTCCATCGACGAGCCGCTCGTGGCCCGCGCGCACCTCTACAAGCCGGGCGTCGCCGATCCAATCGCCGTCGAGGTGCTCTTCCACCGCGCGACCTGGGCGGACGAGGGCGTTTTCGAGGAGGGCTCGCGCGGCGCCGGCGTGAGCCCGCGCGAGGTCACGCCCGAGGAGGGCGACACGTTCCGCTTCCTGCTCGAATCGATCGGCGACGGCGGTGAGCACGAGGACGTCGAGAGCCGTCCCCTCGCCTGGAAGCGCGGGTTCGGTCTCGTCCTAGTGAAGGACGAACCCGGCGAGTACCGGAGCCAGCTCCATGCGCTCGACATGGCCGGCGAGCGCAGTTCGACCCAGGTCGACTACACGCTGGAGGCGAGCCCCGACCTCGACGCGTGGATCGCGAGCTGGAAGGACTGGGACCCGGACACGATGCACGCGACGTGGAACCGCGAGCTCTACCTCGGCGGCGAATGGCGCGATTTGAAGTCGCGCAGCACGCTCCTGAAGTCGCCCGGCTTCGCGAAAGGCATCTTCCGCGTCGAGAGCACGGTTCAGCCCGGCGATCCCGACGGGAAGCTCCCGCAGACGTGGATCTTCGACCTGCGCGGCGTGCCGAACTTGCGCATCGTCACGCGCCTCGAGGGACAACGCAGCCTCTGTTGGTACGGACCGGTCGGGCTCGCGAAGGAGAAGGACCGTCCGATGATCGTGATGAAGGCGATCAACGTCGGCGGGATCGTGTGGCGGTGGAAGTTGTCGCTCCTCGACCTGCTCATGCGCACGGACGGCGAAGCGAAGAAATGACGCTGCTCGCGCGCTGACGTCGTCGGGCCGTGCTCCGGCACGCGGGAGCGCGCGCGGGAACCGGGGCGCACTCTGTTCGCGAGCCGACGTCGCCACGCCGTGCGCCGGAACGAATGCGCGCGCGGGGATCGCGGCGCTCCTGATAGAAGGGGGAGATCGGCCTCCACCGCGCCCAACGCGGGCCTGCGGGCCCACGCCGCGAAAGAACTGCCGGAATCGGCTTCCCGCCCCTCAAGCCGAAACGCGTTCCTGTCGAGAGGGTGCATGGAAAGGGCTTCCCACCCAGCCCTGCACGCCATGCACACCCAACGAAGCGCGATCGATCCGACTCGTTCGAACGAGGCCACGCAGCACCTCCATCTCGCCCTCGTCGGCGGGCTGCGCACGCCGCTCGCGGCGCTGCGTGCGTCGATGGAGGCGCTCGCGCACCGGTTCGAGGAGCGCGACCCGCGCATTCCGCACGTCGCGGCCTCGCTCGCGCAGGTCGTCATCCTCCAGCACAACCTGCAGTCCATCCTCGACGCGACGCACCCGACCGCGCTGCGCCCGCTGTCGTGCACGCTGCACGAGATCGTCTCCAGCGCAGTCAGCGCGCTCGTTCCCGATCACCGCTCCCGCGTGCTCGTCGCGGTCGAGGACGGCGACGCGCGCATCGTCGTGGACGGCCCGCTCGTCTCGCGCTCGTTGATGCGGATCCTCGAGTGCGGCCTCGACTCGTGCTCCGACGCCGCGCTCCTGCGCGTGCGCACGAGCGCGGGTCGCGCGTCGTTCACGGTCCTCCACTCGCGCTTCGAGGCCCCCGAGGGCTCGATCGAGGAGCTCGTGACGCGCGTCGCCGACCGCGATGCGGAGCGCATGCGCGGGACCTTCGAAATGCGCGCCGGAGTGCTCGAGTTCGTTTTCGCTCTCGCCGTCGCCGGCGAGGAGGCCGCGTGATGTCGCGCGCTCTGAAGATCCTGGTGGTCGACGCCGAGGACGCGGTGCTGCCGGCCGTCGCCGCCGTGCTCCGCCGCCGCGGCCACGTCGTCGAAACCGCGACGAGCGTCGACCAGGCGCTCGCGACGAACGCGCCCGACGTGCTCGTGAGCGCGCTCTCGATCGCGGGGAGGAGCGGTTTCGACCTGCTCGCGGCCCTGCAAGATCGCGGCGCGCGCCCCCAGACCGTGTTCGTCACGGGCGAACCCTCGCTCGACGACTGCCGGCGCGCGCTCCAGCTCGGCGTCGCTGAGTTCCTGGTCACGCCCTTCCGCCTCGAGGAGCTCGTGCGCGCCGTGGAGCTCCCGCCCCGCGCGGCGCAGCGCGCGAACGGCTTCGAGCGCGCCTATCTGTCCACGCCGGCGTGCGTCGAGCTCGCCGCGCGCGACATCGCGGCCTTCGCGCTGCGCTGCGGATTCACGCCGACGTCGCGAGCGCGCATCGCGAGCGTCGCCGCGGAGCTCGTCGACAACGCGCGCCGCCACGCCTACGTCCACGCACGCGGGAAAGTGCGCGTCGAAGCGGCCATCGAGGAGCGCGAGCTCGTGCTGCGCGTCCGCGACGAGGGCCTCGGCTTCGACCCCTCCGTCGCGGAGCGCGCGCGGAACGCCGCCCCCGCGCAACAAGGCCTCGCGCGCGCCGCGGCGCTCGCGGACGACCTTCACGTCGAGACGAGCTCGGGCGCGGGCACGCGGGTCACCGCGCGTTTCGCGAGCCACCGCGTCGACTTCGACGAAGAGGGCGTCGTCGATCTCTCCGAGCACGACTTCTTCACGCCCGACCTCGCTCGGCGCGTGCTCCACGCGGTGAAGAAGGAGGAGACGGCCGCGCTCTTCCGCCTCTCCCCCGCGCTCGCCGTCTCGGTCGGCCGGATGCTCGCCGGCGCTTCGATGCCCATGTTCCCAGGTCCTTCGGCGCACGGTTGATCCATGACCCAAGCCGACCACAACGCACCCGGGACGAAGACCGTCGCGCGCCAGAACGCGGCGCCCGAGGACGAGGATCTCTTCGACTTCCCGGTGATCGAGATGGTGCTCGAGGGCGAGACTCTGCCCGAGCGTCACACCGTCGGCGAGGTCGCCGCGCCCGCGGCGAGCGTCGTGCCCGCGCCGACGAAGCCGGCGCCCGCCGTCGCCGCAGCGACGCCCGCCCCCACCGCCGCCGCGCCGGCCCCCGCCCCCAAGCAACCCGCGCTCCCGAAGAACGCGCCGAGCAAGCAAGCGGAAGTCGAGCAGGCCGCCGAGCTCATCGACGGCCTCGAGGAAGTGCTCGACGACGAGCTCGAACACTCGCGCCTCGCGCGCCGCGGCAAGCGCCGCGCGCCGGTCGTCACCGCGATGGGCTCGCCCATGGCGATGCTCGGCGGGATGCTGCTCCTGAACCTCCTGACCTTCGGGTTCTTCTGGTACACGAGCCACAACTTCCGCGACGGTCTCGAAGCGCTGCGTGACGACCTCCTGCTCGCGACGCGCTCGAACGCGGCGTCGCGCAATGACGTCCCCCACGACTCGGCGCCCAGCGTCCCCACCCCGCAGGCGCACGCTCCGATCGAACCCGGCGCGCATGTCGATCCGAAGCTCGACGAAGGGGCGGTGGGGAACGAGCACGTCGAACCGGCTCCGCCGAACGCCGAGCACGGCGCCGACACGAAGGAGTCCGCGCACCCGCTCGCCGCGTTCGAGCGCACGACGCTCGAGCTCGCGCGTCAGGAGCTCCAAACCGGCGAGGTGTTGAGCGCGCGCAAGCGCCTCCACCGCCTGCTCGCGCTCGCGGACCGCATGGATCCCGAGCTGAAGAGCGACGTCGAAGCGCGCGCGCGCTTCCTGGTCGCGGAGAGCTACCGGGCCCAGGCCGCGACCAAGGAGAAGCGCCAGGAGGAGGCCGCCGCCGCCGCGAGCGTGCGCGAGGACCAGATCGCGAAGACCGCGGCGCCCGCATCCGTCAACCACGAACCCGAGCGGAAGAAGGAGCACTGAGCCGTGCGCGCCGTGATGCCCTTCCTCTTCGCCGCCGCCCTCGTCGCGAGCGCCTCGCCCGTGCTCGCGCAGGGCACGTACGACCTCACGCTGCACGAGGTCGAGACCGACCTCTTCGCGAGCCTGCGCGCCAAGAACGCGCGCATCGAGGAGATCCTGTCCGACGTCGCGGCGCGGACGAACAAGAAGCTCGTCGGCCTCGAACGCATCGGCCGCACCGAGCCGCTCACGGCCGAGCTCGCGGATCGCCCGCTCGGCCAGCTCCTCTTCACCATCGCGGGTTGCGCGGGCGCGCGTCTGCGCATGAACCCGACGTCGATCGAGGTCTTCGCCGACCTCGGCGGCGGCGCGAGCGTCGAGGAGCTCGAGGAGCAGGCGACCATCGCCTACCTGCGCGCTCTGCAATTCGCGCCGACGCACCCCGAGGGGGCGCGCGCGGAGCTCGTGCTCGGCGAGATCCAGGAGAAGCACGGCAACCTGCGCGCGGCGATCGGTCACTACGACCTGATCGCGCGCAACTACGTCGAGTCCGACCTCCTTCCCGAGGCGTTGTGGCGCTCCGGCACGCTGCTCGAACGGCTCGAGGACTGGACCGGCGGCGCGGTCGCGTTCACGCGCCTCGCGAACCTCGACTTCGCCCACGCCTATCCGTCGCGCGCTCGTCTGCAGCTCGCGCGCTGCCTCGTGCAGGCCGGCGACGCGCGCCAGTCGATGCTCCTGCTCGACGCGCTCGATTCGCTGTTCCCCACGAACGATCCGAGCGAGCTCCAAGGCCGCTTGTTCGTGCGCTCGCTCACGCTGCTCGGCCTGGGTCGGCACGGCGAGGCGTTGCGCATGCTGACCCGCGCCGACGAGATGGGTTCCGAGCCGGAGTTCGAGGCGCCGTCGATGGAGCTGCGCGCCCAGGCCTTCGAGCACTTCGATCGCCCGGCCGAAGCCGCGCGCGCTTGGCTGCGGTTCGCGCAGCACGTACCGGGTCCGCGGCGCGACGAGGCGCTCGTGAACGCCGCGCGTCTCGCACAAGCCGCGGGCGATCCGATCGCCGTGCTCATGATCGAGCGCACGGCCGCGAGCGACGGATCGCGCGCGAGCGGCCGCATCGAACCGTTCGCCGCCGCCGCGCGCGCGGAGCTCGGGCTCACCGCCCCCACGGCCGAATCACGGCTCGAGGCCGCGCTGGACCGCGCTCGCGCGTGGCTGACCGCGCACCTCGCGCGTCAGGCCGTGCAGGCGCTCGAGCCTTTGTGGATCGAGCGCGAGAAGCTCGACGAACCCGCGCTCGCGCGCCTTGCGCGGCTCTACGCGCAAGCGATCGAAGCCGACACGGGGCTGGATCCCGCGCTCGCGGCGCTGCGCAAGGCCGCGGGCCACGTCCGCACGGACGAAGCGCGCCGACTGGTACTGCTCACGGCGGGCGAGCTGCTCGAACGCCACGAACGCTTCGACGACGCCGCGCGTGCCTACGGAGGTGACCTGTGATGCGCTTCAGCTCCGCCATTTCGCTCGGCCTCGGGCTCGTGATCGTGCTTCCCGCCGTGTCCGCGCCGCAGAGGACGGGCGAGCTCGAACACGCGCTCTCCGAAACCGTGCGCGCGCTCGCCGTGCTCACGGGGTTGGAGAAAGACCTGCGCTCGCGTCCGCCCGTGCAGACCGTCGAGCTCGTCCGCTCCGCGACGGAGCCCGCGGTCGGCGACGAGCGCTCGCGCGACGAGCAGCTCCAGTACTTGCGCAAAGACGTCGGCCGTCTGCAGATGGCCTTCGACGAACTCGCACAAGGCGCGCACATGCCGATCGATCCGGACGCGCCGACGAAACGCGAGGAGCTCGGCGCCGTGCCTTCGGTCACGATCACCACCGGCCTCGACGATCGGCTGCGCGCGCAGCTCTCGAGCGGCGTCGACGCGCCGTTCGTCCGCCGCGACACGACGGCGCGCTCCGGCGCCGCGATGCCGTCGAGCGCGCCGCGCGACTCCGCCGCGGACGCGCTGCGCCAGGGACAGGCCCTGCTCCGCGCGGGCAAGGCCAAGGACGCGCTCATCGTGTTGCGCGGCGTCGAGACCGACGTGCGCGCGAAGTACTGGATGGCGCGCGCCTTCGAGAAGCTCGGACGGGTGGAGGAGGCGATCGACCTCTACCAGGCCGTCGTGAAGGACGAGAGCGCCGGGTACCTGGTCCAGCGCGCGCGCAACGACGCGGAGTTCCTCGAGTGGAAGCGCACGTTCGCGAAGAAGCTCGACAAGGACGCCGACGCCAAGACGCCGGCCGCCGGCGCGCAGCCCAGTGAAGGCGCGAAGGCGCCCGCTCCCGCCGCGAAGCCCGTGGAAGCGCCGAAGTCGGCTGCGACACACGAGGGAGGCGCGTGAGCACCGCGACGCACACCGGCGAGACGACCGCGGTCTCCGCGCTCGAACTCTCGCGCGCCATCGAGCTCCTGTCGGGCATCTCCGACAGCCTCTCGACGAGCTACGCGCGGCTCTCCGAGCACGCGCGGCGCGTCGAGGAGGAGCTCGTCGTCGCGAACGAAGCCCTCGCGACCAAGGTCGCGGAGCTCGACGCCCTGCGCGCGCACCTCGAAGGCATCCTCCAGGCCCTGCCCATGGGCGTCGTCGTGCGCGACGCCGACGGCCGCGTCGTGCGCGTCAACGCCGCGGCGAGTTCGATCCTCGAATGCGCTCCGGAGACGCTCCTCGCCGAGCGCGACCATGCGCTGCTCCACGGCATGCGCGCGAACGGCGCCGCGCGCGAGCACTTCCACCGCGACGGACGCCGCTCGATCGTCGCGGAGCGTTCCTCCCCCATCGCGGGCCAAGACGGACGCGTCGGAGCTTCCGTGCAGATCCTCGACGACCGCACGGAGCTCGTCGAGCTCGTCGAACGCGTGCACAAGCTCGACAAGATGGCCGCGCTCGGAACGATGGCCGGCGGCATCGCGCACGAGATCCGCAACCCGATGAACGCGATGCTCGGGTTCGCGGAGCTCCTCAAGCGCGAGCTCCCGCAGCACTCGCGCGGCCATCGCTTCGCCTCGCGCATCAGCGAAGGCGTCGCGGAGGCGGACGCGATCATCACGAACCTCCTCTCGCTCGCCTCGCCCGAGCGGTTGGTCCTCGAGACGCTCGACGCGCGCGAGATCGTCGAGCAGGCCGTGGAGCTGGCGAAGCGTTCGCTCCCGAAGGACTCCGACGCGGGCGCATGGACGGTCACGCACGACGTCGCCCCGCTCGCGTTCGCCGGCGACCGCGTGAAGCTGCGTCAGGCGCTGCGCAACCTCGTCGCGAACGCGCTGCAGGCGCAGACGGACGGCGGGGCCGTGCACGTCGCGCTCGAGCGCTTGCACGGCGAGCTCGCCTTCCACGTCACCGATCACGGTCCGGGCATCCCGGCCGACGTCCGTCGCCGACTCGGCGATCCGTTCTTCACCACGCGCGCCGAAGGCACCGGCCTCGGGCTCGCGTTGGTCCACACGATCGCCGAACTCCACGGCGGGCGTGTCCAAGTCGGTCCCCACCCGCCCGCTTGTCCGCATGGACAGGGTCGCGGCGCGCACGTGGTCTTCCTGATTCCACAACACCATAGAGAGAAGCAGTGATGTCGATCCAACGCATCCTCGTCGTCGATGACGACGAACTCAGCCGTGAGTTCCTGGTCGAGGCCGTCGCCGAGCTCGGTTACAAGCCGATCGAAGCGCGGGACGCCCGGGAGGCCATCGAGCGCGCCCGCACCGACCATCCCGATCTCGTGCTCACCGACCTGCGCATGCCGGGCACCGACGGCATCGAGCTCGTGAAGAGCCTGAAGACGCAGTACCCCGAGCTGCCCGCGGTGATGGTCACCGCGCAGGGAACGATCGAAGCCGCCGTGCAGGCGATGCGCAGCGGTGCGGCGGATTTCCTGCTGAAGCCGTGCACGCCCGAGTCCATCGGCGTCGTGATCGACCGCATCGCGCGGACGTCGCGGCTCGTGCGCGAGAACGAGTACCTGCGCGCCGAAATCCTCGGCAACACGCCGCCGTCGATGGTGGCGAAGAGCCCGGCCATGCTGGAGATGCTCCGCAGCGCGGCGCGCATCTCGCGCAGCAAGGGCACGGTGCTCATCACCGGCGAGAGCGGCACGGGCAAGGAGCGCGTCGCTCAGTACATCCACCAGAACTCGCCCCGCGCGAACGGGCCGTTCATCAAGATCAACTGCGCGGCGTTGCCGGAGAACCTGCTCGAAAGCGAGCTGTTCGGTCACGAGCGCGGCGCCTTCACCGGCGCGCACAAGTCGAAGGAGGGCCGGTTCGAGCTCGCCGACGGCGGCACGCTGCTCCTCGACGAGATCGGCGAGATCTCGCCCGCGTTGCAGGCGAAGCTCCTGCGCGTCCTCGAAGAGGAGGAGTTCGAGCGCGTCGGCGGCACGCAGACCATCAAGGTCGACGTCCGCGTCATCGCGACGACGAACCGCGACCTGCAGGCGGAGATGAAGTCCGGCCAGTTCCGCGAGGACCTGTTCTACCGGCTCAACGTTCTCCCGATCCACCTGCGTCCGCTGCGCGAGCGCGCCGAGGACATCGCGCCCCTCGCACAGCACTTCGCCGATCACTACGCGACGCAGAACGGGATCGAAGCGCCGACGTTCACGCGGGAAGCTCTCGAGCGCCTCACGACGTGGGCGTGGCCGGGCAACGTGCGCGAGCTGGAGAACGTGGTGCAACGCGCCGTCGTGATGCTCCGCAGCAAGACGATCGATTCGATCGACCTGATCCTCGCTCCGAACTCCGGTTCCGACGCGATGGGCCCCATGGGCACCGTCGTCATGTCTGCCGACACCGTTCCGACCGAGGAGCTCGGCCCCTCGCTCGCGAACCGCACGATCGAGGAGATCGAGCGCGTTGCGATCCTCGCGACGCTGAAGGCGACGCGCGGCAACAAGACCGAAGCGGCGCGCCGCCTCGGCCTGACGGCCCGCACGCTCTCCAACAAGATGAAGCTGTGGCGCGCGACGGGTCTCGTCGCCTGACCGGAGCGCGTCATGGACTTCGGCGGAAACGAATCCCGGCTGCTCCTCCAGCTGATGTCGGCGTGCAACCTGCGTCAGCGGGTGCTCGCCGACAACATCGCGAACGAGAGCACGCCGGGGTTCAAGCGGCGGGTGGTGCGCTTCGAGGAACTCCTCGGCAAGGCGCTCGACGACTCGGCCGACGGCCGCAGAGCCATCGACTGGGCGGCGATCACGCCGCGCATCGAGGCCGACGCGACCCCGCCCGCCGGCACCGACGGCAACAACGTGAACCTCGAGCTGGAGAACACCGCGCTGCGGGAGAACCGGCTCTTGTACGAGGCCTACGCTTCGATCCTCGAAACCCGAACGAAGATGCTCGAGGCGAGCATCCGAGAAGGTCGCTGATCATGGACCGCATCCAAGGCTTGTTCGGCGGACTGCGCATCAGCGCATCCGGCAGCGCTGCGCAGCGCGTGCGCATCAACACGATCGCCGAGAACATCGCGCACGCCGAGGTCACGCACATGCCCGACGGCAGCGGCCCCTACCGCCGCAAGGAGGCCGTCTTCTCTCCGATCGTCACGCACGGCGACGACGGACGGCCGACGACGGACGGCGTGCGCGTCTCCAAGATCGCGCAGGACACGACCACTCCGTTCGAGGTCGTCCACGATCCGTCCCACCCCGACGCCGACGCGGAAGGCAACGTGCTCTTCCCCAACGTGAACACGACGAAGGAGATGGCCGAGATGATCGTCGCGATGCGCGCCTACGAGGCGAACTTGAACGCGCAAGAGACCTTCGTGCGGATGGCGGAGCGCGCGTTGCGCCTCGCCCAGTGATCCAGGACCGCTGACCCCCGCGCACCACCATGGTCGACCGCATCGGAACCGGCTCCAGCAGCCTCGCGCGCGTCGCGATCGAGGCCGCGATGAAGCGCCAAGCCGATGCGATGCGCTCCATGTCCGCGGGCCCCGAGGGCCCGAGCGCGCCTCGCACGAGCGACTTCGCGAAGTCGATCGGCGACAGCCTGCGTGCGGTGGACGAGCAGGTGAAGCGCGTGGACGAGCTGTCGAAGGACCTCATCTCCGGCAACGTCGCGGACCTCAGCGCGGTCGCCGCGCAGCTCAAGGAGTCGGATCTCTCGCTGCGCTTCGCCCTCGAAGTGCGCAACAAGTTCATCGATGCCTACCGCGAAGTGATGCGAATGAGCGTGTGAGCTAGCGGACCATGAAGGACCTCATCAACGGCCTGGCGGAACAGTGGAAGCAGTCCACGATGGCGACGCGCGGCATCGTCGTGACCGCGCTCGCGGCCATCGTCGCGTGCGTGTGGTGGATCTCCGGCTCCGCCGCGGACCCGCACTTCAAGCTGCTCTACTCGAACCAGGACGCGCAGCACGCGGCCGCGATCCAGAACGCGCTCGCCACGGGCGGGATCCGCTACCAGGCGAGCCAGCCGCCCGGTCCGTTCGTGATCTGGGTCGACGAGAGCCAGTACTACGAAGCGCAGAACGCCGTCGCGCTCACCGGCGCGCTCGAAACTTCGCCCGAGGGCATCCAGTCCGCGCAGACCGGCGCGTCGCAGGTCTTCCTGTCCGCGGGCGAGCGCGCGCAGAACGCTTTGAAGCGCGAGTGGCAGGAGCTCGAGAAGCAGCTTCAGGAGCTCGATTTCGTGCATCGCGCGCACGTCAGCACGTCGATCCCCGACGGGAGTCCGCTGCGCAAGAGCACGCCGATGACCGTCGCGGTCACGCTCTCCCTGAAGGGCAACGCCGAGCTCGGCCGCGGCCAGGCGCAGACGGTGTCCAAGCTGGTGCGCTACCGCTTCAACGTCCCGGCCGAGAACGTCGTCATCAGCGACCAGTCCGGGCGGAGCCTGTTCGACGGCGCTTCCGCCGGTGAGCTCGGTGGCGCGGCGGCGAGCCTGTTCGAGCACAAGACACGCTACGAGAGCGAGCTCTCCGCGCGCACGAACCAGATGCTCGAGCGCGTGTTCTGGTCCGGCATCGCGTACGTCACGCTCAACAGCGACTGGACGTTCGTGGAGAAGGAACGCGTCAAGGAGACGCTCGATCCGAAGAACGTCGTCGCCGTGCAGAAGACCGAGTCGAAGACCTCGACGCCGCAGGGCGGAACGGAGACGAGCGGACCCGGCGGTCCCGCGGGCGGACAGCCGGCCGAGGGCGCGAGCGCCGCCGCGACGTCCGGTGGTGAAGCGAAGACGAGCGAGTCGAAGACCTCCACGATCTCCGGCAAGGAGACCGAGCACGAACGCATCACGACGCCCGAGCTCACGCGCTTGACCGTGTCGCTCGTGCTCGACGAGAGCCTCAAGGAGAAGTTCACGGATCCCGCGCAGCGCACGGCCCTCGAAGCGAGCGTGAAGAACTCCGTCGGCTTCGACGACAAGCGCGACACGTTCAGCACGCTCATGACGCCCTTCGCGACGGTCCGCCGCGACGACAAGGGCGCGCCGATCGTACCGGCCCCGCTCGAGCCCGAGAGCGCGCCGAGCCCGATGATGGAGCTCGTCGTCCAGCGCGGCGTCGAGATCGTCGCCGCCGTGCTCTTCCTGTTCGTCCTCATGAAGGCGTTGAAGAGCGGTCCGGCGCGCAAGGGCGAGTCGACCGGCTCGTCAAGCGCCGGCACGCTCGCGAGCGCCGCCGAGATCGATCAGAACGACCCGAAGTACCTCGACATGCTCGCACGCCGCCAGATCGAGGAGCTCGTGAAGACCGAGCCCGAGAAGGTCGGCACGCTGTTGTCGCGTTGGGTTGCCGACCAGGAGACGCTCGCGCGTTCGTGATCCATGGCGAAGGCGAAGAAAAACACCCCGCTGTCCGGCGCGCAGAAGGTCGCGGCCTTCCTGCTCACGCTCGACAAGCAAGCGGCGTCGAACGTGCTCAAGAACGTCGATCCGAAGGTGCTCCCCGCGATCGCGGAGGCGATGACGGAGCTCGACCCGCGCTTCGGCGACGAGACGAAGCTGCGCGAGCTCTATCAGGAAGTCACGCGCGTGCTCGTGCGTCGTCCGGGTCCGCGCCCGCAGGACGACATGGAGGTCGAGACCATGTTCGAGGAAGCCCTCGGTCGCGAGAAGACGCGCGGTGTCATCGGCAAGCTCGAGGAGCGCCGCCGCCACGAACGGCCGTTCGCGTTCGTCGAGCGCGAGCCCGCGGAGCTCACGTCGCGCGCGCTGCAGGAGGAGTCCCCTGCGGTGACCGCGCTCGTCCTCGCGCACCTTCCCGCGGACCTCGCTGCGGAGATCCTCTCGGGCTTCAAACCCGAGCCCGCGTTGGAGGTCGTCCAGCGCATGACGAACATCTTCCCACCCGGCTTCGAGGCGCTCGACACGGTCGCCCAGGACCTGCGGCGCCGCCTCGTCGAGCTCGCGAAGGAGCCGACGCAGAAGGAGCCCGAGGTGCGCCTCAAGTCGATCGCTCAGCTCCTCACCTTCAGCGAGCCCGCGATCGAGAAGTCGGTCGTGGAGGGCCTCGCCAATGCCGACGAAGCCGTCGCGACGCAGATCAAGGAGTTCATGTTCACGTGGAACGACCTCTCCAGCGTGGACAAGCGCGGCATGCAGAAGATCCTCGGCTCGATCGAGACGCGCACGCTCGCCATCGCCATGAAGGCGTGCCCGCAGGACGTCGAGGAGAACATCATGGGCAACCTCTCCGTCCGCGTGCGCCAGATGGTCGCCGACGAGCGCGAGCTCGCGGGTCCCATGCCGATGACCGAGGTGCAGAACGCGCGCGGCGAGATCATGAAGAACGTGCGAGCGCTCATGGAGTCCGGCGAGTTCAAGCCGGCGCGCGCGGGAGAAGAGCTTGTCAAGTAACCCGCGCAGCGACGAGCTCGTCGTCGAGCTCCCCCGCGCTCCTCGATCGGTCCGCCTCGCCGCGGCGGGGAGCGAGAGCGAGTACCTCGGCGCGTGCCTGCGCGCCGAATTCGACCGCGGCGTGCTCGAGGGCCGCCGCGAGTCCGTCGAAGACGCCGCCGGCGCGCTGAACCGCGCCAGCGAGAAGCTCGAGGAGGCGTGCGCTCGCCTCGTTCCCGATCTCGCGTCGTCAGCGGTCGACCTCGCCGTCGAGATCGCGCGCTCGATCGTCCGCGCCGAGATCGCGCAGAACCACCACGACATCGAGAAGATCGTGCGCGAGACGCTCGCGGCGTCCGGCGTCGGCCGCGGCGCGTGCGTCGTGCACGTGAGCCCGCTCGACGCCGAGCGCCTGAAGCCGATCGGCTTCCGCAGCGGCACGAAGATCGAAGCCGATCCCGAAGTGCCCGCGGGCGACGTGCACGTCACGACGCCGCACGGCGTGCTCGTGCGCGACCAGGACGAGGTGCTCGCGGCGATCCGCACGCGCATCCACGGGGAGATGGGCACGTGATCCTCGGCTCGAAGCGCTTCACGAAGGAGATCGAGCTCGGCTGCCGGCCGGTCTACCGCGGCCGCGTCGACATCGTCTCGGGCGTGATGATCGAGGCCGCGGGCATTCCCGCCGCGATGGGCGAGCTCTGCCGCATCGAGCGCGGCCGTCTCGGTCCCATGCACGCGGAAGTCGTCGGTTTTCGCGGCGCGAGCACGTTGCTCATGCCGCACGGCGACATCGCGGGCATCGCACCGCGTCAGGAAGTGACCGCGCTCGGCCGTCCGTTCACCGCGCCGGTCGGCGACGAGCTCCTCGGTCGCGTGCTCGACGCGTTCGGCAACCCGCTCGACGGCGGCGCACCGCTGACCCACGTCGACGAACGGCCCGTGCGCCGCGACGCGCCCGACCCGCTCGACCGCCCGCTCATCGACCAGCCTTTGCAGACCGGCGTGCGCGTCATCGACGGACTCGCGACCATCGGCCGCGGCCAGCGCCTCGGAATCTTCGCGGGCTCGGGCGTCGGCAAGTCGTCGCTGCTCGGACAGATCACGCGCGGCACCGACGCCGACGTGGTCGTCGTCGCGCTGGTCGGCGAGCGCGGACGCGAAGTCGGGCAGTTCGTGCACGACGTGCTCGGCCCCGAGGGCTCGAAGAAGTCCGTTCTGGTCGTCGCGACGAGCGACCGCGCGCCGATCGAGCGCTACCTCGCGCCGTTCGTCGCCGTCACCGTCGCGGAGAGCTTCCGCGATCAGGGCAAGGACGTCCTGCTCGTCATGGACTCGGTCACGCGCTTCGCGGCGGCCGCGCGCGAGATCGGTCTCGCCGCCGGCGAGCCGCCGACGGTGCGCGGCTACCCGCCGAGCTTCTTCGCAACCGTTCCCAAGCTCGTCGAGCGCATGGGCCGCACGAAGAAGGGCAGCATCACCGGCCTCCTGACGGTGCTCGTCGACGGCGACGATCCCAACGAACCGGTCGCCGACACGCTGCGCGGTCTGCTCGACGGACACCTCTACCTGAAGCGCGAGCTCGCGCAATCCGGTCACTTCCCCGCCGTCGACGTGCTCGCGAGCCTCTCGCGTCTCATGCCGGCCCTCGTCTCGCCGAAGCAGAAGCAGGCGGCGACCTTCGTGCGCCAGTGCCTCGCCGCGCACCGCGACGGCCGCGACCTGATCGAGATCGGCGCGTACAAGCCGGGCACGAATTCGAAGCTCGACGTCGCCATCGCGCGCATGGGCGGCATCGAGGCGTTCCTGCGCCAGGGCCTCAACGAAGTGACGGGACTCGAGGAGACGCACGAGCTGCTCGAACTGCTCGCGCGCGGCGTGGAGTCGTCGTCGTGAGCGCGCGCGGAGGGCTCGCGCCGTGAAGGGCTACCACTTCCGCCTCGCTCGCCTGATGCGCGTGCGCGACGTCGAGGAGCGCACCGCGAAGGAGCGCTTCCTCGCCGCCGATCGCATCGCACGCGAGGCCGAGGACGCCGTCGTGCGCGCACGCGACGCCGTGCGCGACGCCGAAGGCGACCTGCGTGCCGCGCAAGCGGACCGTGCGCTGTCGCCGACGCGCGTGCTCACCACGCTCGATGCGCTCGCGGGCCTGCGTGCGCGCGTGCGCGTGCTCCACGAGCGCTCGCTGCCTCTGCGCGCCGCGGCCGAAGTCGAGCGCGCCGCATGGAGCGAGCGTCGGCGCGACCTGAGAGGACTCGAGCGTCTGGAGGACCGGGATCGGGAACGCTGGCGCGCCGAGGAAGGCCGTCGCGAGGCCCGGACGCTGGATGAAGTCGCCGCGATGCGCGCCGAGGCGCGCGACCGCGCCGCGGCCTCAATGGAAAGGGCTTCCCGGTCGATGAACCCCGGTACGACGCCATGAAACCCGCAGTCAAGTTCGCGATCCTGGGCGCCGGCGGAGTCGTGCTCCTCGCCGGCAGCTTCGTCACGTTCGCCGCGCTTTCGGGCACTCCGCTGCACGAGGTCGCGATCCTGAAGAACTTCGTGAAGGCGCCCGAGAAGCCCGAGGCCGGCTCGAAGACCGAGGAGCCCGCGCACTCGGCGAGCGCCAAGGAAGAGCACGCGCCGGAGACCGCGCAAGCGACGAAGGAGGGCGAACACGGCGCGAAGCCCGCCCCCACGAAGACCGAGACGCGCGCGATCGAAGCCAACGTCGGCGTGCTGGGCGCGTTCCTCCTGCCCGCGCCGTTCTCCACGAACGAGCTGACCGACCTGCAGAAGTCGTTGCGCGGCGCGAACGAGGACGCGAAACAGCGGCTCGAGCGCATCGAGCTGCGCGAACGCGAGCTCGGCGAGTGGGAGCACGCGCTGGAACAGCGCAACGACGAGCTCCAGGAGATGCGGCGCCTGTTGGAGAAGCGCGAGCTCGAGCTCTCGATGCGCGAAGCGGAAGTCCAACGCGACGAAAAGGCCAAGAACTCGCGCGAGCAGCAGAGCTGGAACGAGCTCGCCAAGTTCTTCTCGGAGGGCGATCCCGAGGATCTCGCGAAGAAGCTCGTGCTGTTCGAGCCCAAGGAGGCCGTGCGCATCCTCCGTTCGCTCGACGACGAGCGCGCGAGCGCCCTCGTGAACGCGCTGCCGCCGGACAAGTACCACGCGTACTTGCAGGCGTACCGCGCGACGCCGAAGCCGGAGTGATCCGCGCGCGGCTGGATGCGGCTCGCGGAAACCGATGCGGCTCGCGGAACCCATGGGAGCGAGGCTGCGACGAGCACCGAGCCTCGAACGGCCGCCGTCGCGTGAACGCAGCCGCCTCCAGCGATGCTCGCTTCGCGACGATAAGGGACTACCCCGCCCCTCGTCCTCCGAACCCCACGAAACGCCGTGTCGAGCAACGTGACCGCCGAAGAAGCCGAAGCCCTCGCCCAACCGGCCGAGGGCGCCCCGCGCGACCGCGTGGTGGCCGCGCGCGACTTCCGCGAGCCCCTGCGGCTCGCGCGCACGGAGATCGACCGCATCGCGCGCTCGGCGGCGCGTGCGATCACCGAGATCGAGGGCAGCCTGCGCGTGTGGCTGCGCGGCGCGTGGAAGGTGCGGATCGAGAGCGTGTCCGAGATCAACGCGCGTCAGTTGCTCGAGAGCGTGCGCGATCCGTACTTCCTGCTCGCCTTCGACTGCGCCGGGCGCTCTTGCTGGGCGATGTGGGACCCGGCCTTCGCCTCCGCGGCGGCGGAGATCGCGCTCGGCACGGTCGCCATCGCCGAACCGAAGGCACGCGATCTCTCGACCGTGGAGCGCGGCGTCCTGCGCAACATGCTCGGGCGCGCGCTCGCCTCGATCGCGCACACGCTCGACGTGCAGGTGAAGGACGTGCGCGCGGTCCACGGCAACGTGGAGCTCGAGCTCGAGCGCGCCGACGCCCGTGCGACCGATCCCACGCGCCTCGCGATCCACGTCGCGCTGTCGGGTCCGCTCGGCGACTCGACCCTGCGGCTCTACCTCGCCGGCGTCGTCCCGCCTGCGGGCGCGGCCGCGCCCAAGGAAATGCCGCAACCGAAGGACAAGAAGCGCCCCGCCGCGCCCGAACACCTCGTGGAGGTCCCGTTCGTGCTGAGCGCGCAACTCGGCGCCGCGGAGATCGCGCTCTCCGACCTCCTGGGCATCGAGCCCGGCGACGTGATTCCGCTGCCCGCGTCCATCGGGAGTCCGCTCGCCGTCTACGTCGACGGCGTGCCGTGCGCGAGCGCGCGCTTCGGCGAGCACAAGGGCAAGCTCGCCATCCAGTTGATCGATTTCCGCGCGCCCGGCGCGGAGCCGCAGACCTGAGCGAAGAGGCCAGCCAAGATGAGCGACACGAGCACGGACAAGATCGAGAAGGCCATCGACGAAGCGGCGCAGGCCGTCGCTGTCGAAGTGAGCAAGCTGGCTACGCTCGGCGCGAGCAACCCGAACGGCGACCCGATCGGCATCGAGAACCTGCTCGAGGTGCCGGTGAAGGTCACCGTCGAGGTCGGGCGGTCGCGCTTGACGCTCGCGGAGCTCGTCAAGCTCCAGGCGGGATCGCTCGTGACGCTCGATCGCGAAGCGCACGAGCCCGTCGACATCCTCGTCAACGGCAAGATCGTCGCGCGCGGCGAGGTCGTGACGATCGACCAGCGCTACGGCGTGCGCATCACGACCGTCGAGCGGGCCTGATCAGAGCCCGAACGCGCCGCTCCTGCGCACCGCGGCGGCGCGGAAGCGCGACGGAGCGAAGAAGGCCGGATCGAACGCGCTCACGGGTTCGCCGAGCACCATCTGCGCCAGCCCCTCCCCGATCGAGGGCGCGAGCTTGAAGCCGTGGCCGCTGAAGCCGCTCGCGACGAACAGGCCTTCGATCGGACCGTCGCGGCCTTCGACGGGGCCGAGCACGGCCTGCGCGTCCGGCGTCAGCGTGTACATCCCGACGAACGAATCCGCGTCGGGCTCCTGCGCGTACCGCGGCAGTCGCATCGAGAGCGTCGCGCGCGCCCACGCCTGGAACTCCGCGCTCACGCGCTCGTCGACGCGATCGGGATCGGGCACATCCGCGTCGGTGTCGTAGTCCAGGCGACCCACGCGCGTGCGGCGTGTGACGAGGTCGCAGCGCGAGTAGAGGCCGTGCTCCAGGTCGAGCAGCACGGGGTGCGGCGCGCGGCCGAGGCCGTTCCCGTCGCCGTCGAAGCGCGCGAAGAGCTCCTCCTCGCGCGGCTGGGTGAGCGCCGCGAGCGTGCGGCTCGTGGAAGTCGGACCCGGCGCACCGAGTGCGCCTCCGGGCAGCGCGAGGAAGTGCTGCTCGGGACGCACGACGCGCAGCGGGAGCTCGACGCCGATGCGCTCGAAGATCGGCCGCGTCCACGGGCCCGCGGCGACGACCGCGCGCTCGCACTCGATCACACCATCCTGCGTGCGCACGCCGCGCAGACGTCCACGTTCGACCACGAGCTCCTCCGCGCATGCGCCGATGCGCGTGACCGCACCGTGCTCGCGCGCGAGCGCCGCGAAGGCCTGCACGGTGAGCACGGGATCGACTGCGCCCGCGTCCGGCTCCCACGCCGCGACCGTGTCGTCGGACGCGACGATGCCGGGCACGAGCACGCGCAGGCGGGACGCATCGATCAGCTCCACCTCGATGCCGATCGTCCGCATCATCGCGACGATCGCCGCGACGCGCTCGGCCTCACCCGGCTTCGCGCGGCTCCCAAGCGTCAGCACGCCGCTGTGCATGAACGCAATCGAGCGTCCGGTCGTGTTTTCGAACGAACGGAACACGCGCAACGAGTCGCGCGCCATCGCAGCGACCTCGCGATCGCCGTAGAACTGCCGCAGGATCGCGCCAGACTTGCCCGACGAGCCCGCGGCGAGCTCCTTCTTCTCGAGCAGCACGACGGGATCGGTGTGGGGGTCGAGGCGCCGCGCGAGCTGCCAGGCGATCGAGGCGCCCATGACTCCCCCACCGACGACGACCACCCCCGCGCGCATGCCGCTCCTCCGCCTGATTCCGGTTTCGCGCGAAGGACGTTTCCGCCCCGCGCCACGGGGAGCTTACCTTGCGCCCCGTCATGGATCTCGCCTCGCTCCCGGTGAAGAACGGCTTCCGCCTGCGCGGTGAATCGATCTCGCGCCTCGAGACCTTCGTCGACGCGGCGTTCGCGATCGCGCGCACGATGCTCGTGATCTCCGTGGGCAGCCTGCCGAGCACGATGGACGAGCTCTTCGAGGCGCTGAAGCGCATCCCGACCTTCGGAGTGTGCTTCGTCCTCATGTGCCTGTTCTGGTCGGCGCACAACAAGTGGAGCCGCCGCTACGGGATGGACGACGGCTTCACGACGTTCCTCAGCCTCGCGCTCGTGTTCGTCACGCTCGTCTTCGTGTTCCCGTTGCGCGTCGTGATGTCGAGCGCGCTGAGCTTCTTCACCGGTGGATTCCTGCCCGCGGACATCACGCTGAGGAGCCAGGAAGACCTCCAAGGCTCGTTCCGGGTCTACGGACTGGGCTGGATCGCGCTGTCGCTGCTCCTATGGCTCCTCTTCCGGCACGCGCTGCGGAAGGCGGACGAGTTGCGCCTCGACGATCTCGAACGCATCGAGACCCGTCGCGACCTGCGCGAGCTCGCGCTCATGATCGGCGTGGGAACGCTCTCGGTCGCGCTCACCTTCGCCGTGCGCGAGACGAGCAATGTGCTCCTCGCCGCTCTGCCGGGCTTCGTCTACAGCCTCGTCGGGGTCGGCCAGTTCTTCATCCACGGCTCGCTGAACCGCGAGCGCGAGCACATCGGCCGTCCGCGCTGACCCGCGACGAAAAACAGCCCCACCGAAGCCGTCGAGCGGCCAGGTGGGGCTGAGCTGGAGGAGCAGATCGATCCGGTTCCGCGAGCACACGTTGTGAGGGGAGACACGTGCACGACCGCGGGGGGTCCGGACCTTGGTGATCGACTCCCTGCGTCATCTCCGCCCGGCCCTGCTGCTCAGGTGGGGAAAGGTGTGAAAAACGGTGCGAGCGCAGCACAATGGCGCGCCGTTCGAGCTCGCGAGCGCACGCCGTGCGCGCCCGCGACGCAGCGAAAAAACGCGCAACGACGCCCTTTCTCGATGATCCCGCCCCGCAAGACGCGCACGATCCGGATCCGCGACCTCGCCGTCGGAGGCTCCGCGCCGATCGCCGTGCAGAGCATGGCCGCGACGCGCACGCGCGACGAAGTCGCGACGCTGAAGCAGGTGCGCCTCCTCGAGGCCGCCGGCGCCGACGTCATCCGCATCGCGGTCGACAGCAAGGAGGACGTCGAGGCGCTCGCGCGCATCCGTGGCGAAACGCGGGCCGTGCTGTCGGTCGACCTGCAGGAGAACTACCGGCTCGCGGCGCAGGTCGCGCCCTTCGTCGACAAGGTCCGCTACAACCCCGGCCACCTCCACCACCACGAGAAGACGAAGCCGGTCGAGGACAAGGTCGCGTTCCTGATCGACGTCGCTGCACAGCACGGCTGCGCGGTGCGCATCGGCATCAACGCGGGCTCGATCGCGCCCGCGTACGACGAGCGCTTCCCGGACGACCACGTGAGCGCGATCGTGGCGTGCGCGGTCGATCACTGCGCGATCGTCGACCGACTGGGCTTCGCGAACTACCTGGTGTCCATCAAGGACAGCGACCCGCGCCTCGTGATCGACGCGAACGCGCGCTTTGCCGCGGAGCGCCCCGACGTGCCGATCCACCTCGGCGTGACGGAAGCCGGCATGCCGCCCGAGGGCATCATCAAGACCCGCATCGCGTTCGAGCAGCTCCTCTCGCGCGGGATTGGCGACACGCTGCGCGTGAGCCTCACGCTGCCGTTCGACGACAAGGGCAAGGAGATCGCGGTCGGTCGCGAGCTCCTCCGCGACATCGAGGAAGGCCGCTTCCGCTCCGTGCCGCCCAACTTCTTCGACGGCCTGAACATCATCTCGTGCCCGTCGTGCTCGCGCGTCGAGAACGAGCAGTTCATCGAGCTCGCCGAGGACGTCAAGCGCCTCACGCGCTACGCGCAGGAGCACAAGCTCACGATCGCCATCATGGGCTGCCGCGTGAACGGCCCCGGCGAGACCGACGACGCCGACCTCGGTCTGTGGTGCGGACCCAACTTCGTCAACTTGAAGAAGGGCGAGCTCGAGCTCGGCGCGTTCCGCTACGACGAGATCCTGCCGCGCCTCGTGCAGGAACTCGATGCGCTGATCGCGGCGCGGCGTGACTGACCCACCGCGCCGCGAACGAGCCGCCCCTCACCCTGGCTTCCAGAGTCGCACATCACTTCGCCGATTCGCTCAGTCCGCGCACCAAGTACTCGCGCCAGTCCATCCAGGTCACGCCCGCGCGTTCGGCGGCGCTCCGCGCGTCCTTCGATCCGAGGAGGATCGGCGCGTAGCTCGGGAAGCGCGCGTGGAACTCCAGCAGTCCGCGCAAGTCCGACGCGTGCACTGGACCGCTCTTCACCTCGACGGCCCACTTGCCCCAGGCACCGTCGATCACCGCGTCGACCTCGAGCGGCTCCTCGCGCCAATAGGTCACGCGCTGTCCCGCGTTGACGGCGTGCGCGATGCAGGCGTTTTCGAGCCATGCGCCGAAGCGCGACGGGTCCTTCGCAAGTGCGGGCGGACCGAGCGGGTCGGTCGCCGCGAGCAGCGCATTGCTCAGGACGATCAGCTTCGGCGGCGCGCTGCGCTGGCGGATCGGTCGAGTCGTGTGCTTCTCGAGCCCCGCGACGAGGTACGCCTCCTCGAGGAGCGAGAGGTAGTAAGCGATGGTCTCGAGCGACCCTGCGTCGTGCAGAGAGCCCTGAATCTTCTGCAGCGAGACGATCCGCGCGGGCGACGACGCGGCGACCGAGAACACCTGCCGCAGGAGCGCCGGCTTGCGGATCGCGCCGAGGGCGAGGATGTCGCGGCCGATCGCCGGTTCGAGGATCGACTCACGCACGTAGGCGATCCAACGGCGCAAGTCCTTGCGAAAGGGATAGGCGCCTGGATACGCGCCCAGGCGCACCACGAACTCGGCCGCCTTCTCGTGTTCGACGTCGAACGTCTGCGCGAGCGCCCCCGCCGTCCAGTGGCTGAGGGTGATGCGCTCGAATCGTCCCGCGAGGCTCTCGCGCGAGCCCGTGGCGAGACGGAGTGCGGACGAACCCGTTGCCACGATGGAGACGTGCAGCTTCTTGCGCCTCAACCGGTCCCACTCCGCCTTCAAGCGCCGCGCCCAGTCCGGCAACGATTGCACTTCGTCGACCAGGACGACGGCGAGCCCTTGGTCGGCCGCGATCTTCTCGGCCCGCGTCCAAAGCTGCTCGAAGTAGCCTGGAAAGGCTGCTTCCTGGGAGTCGCAGGCCGCGTAGAGACACCGCTCCCCGAGCTCCTCCGACAGTGCCGTCAGGACGGTGGTCTTCCCGACCTGACGTGGACCCGTCAGGAGTTGGATGGGAGGCGGCGGCTTCGCGGGCTTCTCGGCGAGGCGCTCCCGGAGCAGCTCGAGACACTCCTCCCATCCCAGGCGGTACTCGGGTTCAGACATACTCGAATAATTATTCGAGTACGTCGGGATACGTCAAGCCACCCCCTGGGAGCCGCCACCGCGCGTCACTTCGCCAGCTCGACCTCGACCGTCTTCTGCGGCTCGAGCGGGAACACGAACACGCCGTCCTGGTAGGCGCCGCCCGCGTCGAGGCCGTCGCTCGTCTTCGCCTTGAGCGGCAGCGGATAGCGGATGCGCACGGTGCCGCCGACGTTGTTGCCGCGGTAGATGTGCGCGTGCTCGAGCTTGCCGTCCTTCCAGTGGATCGAGACGTTGAGTCCCCCGCGCGCGCCGAGGCCGTGCACCTCGCCGTTCGGCCAGGCCTTGGGCAGCGCGGGGAGCAGGTGCACCGTGATCTCCTCGCCCTGCTTCTCGGGGTAGCTCTGCACGAGCATCTCGGCCATCGCGGCGAGCCCGCCGAAGTTGCCGTCGATCTGGAACGGCGGGTGCGCGCACCACAGGTTCTCGTACGTGCCGCCCTTGGTCGCGTAATCGAAACCCGCTTCCTTCGTCGGCGTCCACAGCTTCGTGAGCAGCTTCAACGCGCGGTCGCCGTCGCCGAGGCGCGCCCACATCGCGGCCTTCCACGCCATCGACCAGCCCGTGCCCGCGTCGCCGCGACGTTCGAGCGTGATCTTCGCGGCCTGCGCGAGCTCCGGCGTGCCCCACGGGTTGATCTGCGACGACGGATAGAGGCCGTAGAGCTGCGACACGTGCCGGTGCTGCGGCTCGACCTCTTCGTAGTCCTCGAGCCACTCCATGATCTGACCGGCCTTGCCGACGCGCGTCGGCGCGAGCTTGGCCCGCTTCTCGTCGAGCAGCTTCGCGAAGTCGGGCTCGACGCTGAGCTTCCGCGCCGCCGCCGCGGTGTTCGCGAAGAGGTCACGCACGATCTGCTGGTCGATCGTCGGGCCCATGCACGTGTGCGCCGTCTTGCCGTCCGCGAGCTTGAACGCGTTCTCGGGCGAGTTCGACACGGGCGTCACGAGCAGCTTCGTCTTCGGGTCCTCGACGAGGACGTCGACGAAGAACTCGGAGGCGCCCTTCAACGCCGGGTAGATCTTCCGGAGCGCCTCGGCGTCCTGCGTGAACTGCACGACGTCGTAGCACTGGTTCGCGAGCCACGCGCCGCACGTGTTCGACGAGCCCCAGGACGCGTTCTCGCCGGGCGACGTGAAGCCCCACGCGTTCGTGATCGTGTGCGCGACCCAGCCCTTCGCTCCGTAGTACGTCTGCGCCGTCTTCTTCCCCGGCTCGACGAGCGAGTTGAGCAGCACCCCGAGCGGCGTCGCGTAGTCGGCGAGCGTCACGAGCGGCGCCGGCCAGTAGTTCATCTGCAGGTTGATGTTGAGATGGAAGTCGCCGTTCCAGGGCGTCTGCAGTTGATCCGCCCAAAGCCCCTGCAGGTTCAGCGGCATGAAGTTGGGCCGCGTGCCCGAGATCAGGAGGTAGCGCCCGTAGTCGAAGTACAAGGCCGCGAGCTGCGGATCGTTCGCGCCGTCCGCGACCGCCTGCAGGCGCGCGAGCGTGGGCTGCTTCGCCAGCTCCTTGCCGCCGAGTTCGAGCGTGCTGCGATCGAACACCGGCTTCCACTGCTGGAGGATCTGCTCCTTCCAGAGCTCGTTGTAACCCATGCCCAGCGCCTTCTCGCACTGCTGCATCGTCGCCGCGGAGTGGCCCGGACCGCTCCAGAGGCCCGGGATCGTGCCGTTGTAGCTCGTGCCCATCGCGACCACGATCGTGACCTCGTTCGCGCCGCGCACGGAGAGCACGCCGTCCTTGCTCGTCAGCGTCCCGCCCTGCTGCTCGCCCTTGACGCGCGCGCTGAAGGTCACGCCCTCGCCGCCCTTGCCGTTCGATACGGAACCCGTGAGCAGCAGTCCGTCCGCGCCCGCCGACTCGCACTTCGCGCGTTCGGCGCGCGTGAGCCGCGCGTCGAAGCTGATCGCGTGCGACTTGCCGCCGGCCGCGATGCGGTACACGAGCACCTGTTGCGCGAGGTTCGCATACATGCGGCGCGTGTAGGTCGCCTTGTCGTGCTCGTAGCGGACGTACGCCGCGGCCTGCTTCAGGTCGAGGGTTCGACGGTAGTCCTTGACCACGCCCGTCATCGGCTTGCCGTCGGGCTCGAGGAAGGTCATCTCGAGCTCGCCCAGCACCTGATAGCAGCCGAACGGCGCGTCCTTCGCCTCGCCGTGGTTCGAACCGACGCCCGAGCATGTGAACGTTTGGTTGACGAGCGCCTCGGCCTCGACGTTCTTGCCCTCACGGAGGAGCTTCTCGATCTCCGGCAGCTTCGCCGACGCGCCGGCGCGATCGGCGTCCTGGGGCGAGCCCGACCACAGCGAGCTCTCGTTCAGCACGATGCGCTCGACCGGCACGCCCGCGAACATCGTCCCGCCGATGCGGCCGTTGCCGACCGGGTACGCCTCCGTGAACGTCTTCGCGGGCGAACGGCTCCACAGCGAGAACGGTTCGTCGGGTGCCGCATATTGACCGGTGAAGGTGAGCTGCGCCGCGGGCGCCTGCGTCGTCGCGATCGGGGTCGGCTCGACGAGGGCGGGGCCGGCGGACAGGAGGAGAGCCGTGAGCATCATGGGGGGATTCCGTCTCGGAAAAATGGGGCGCACACGATCGCAGAGTGCGTCCCGAGCGGCAAGGGAGCGCGGCGCAACCGCGTGGATCGGCGCGGCGGAGCCGGGTACGAGCGGGTGCCGGGCGACGTTGGACTCGAGGCGCAGCGGTTCGCCGCGGTTCGCCGCGATCCTCCGGCCTCCGCGGCGCGCACCGGCGAAGCTGCGCACGTTTCCCGCGGGCCGGGAGCCGTCGGCCCGCGCCCGCGTGCGCTAGACTCGCCCGCGACCCATGCCCAACGCCCAAACGCTCACGTCCCGCCAACGCTTCCTCGCCGCCTGCCGCCGCCAGCCCGTCGACTCCACGCCCGCGTGGGTGATGCGGCAGGCCGGTCGGTACCTCCCCGAGTACCGCGCCGTCCGCGGCAGTCACGACTTCTTGACGATGGTGCGCGACCCGAAGCTTGCCGCCGAGGTCACGCTGCAGCCGATCCGGCGCTTCGACATGGACGCCGCGGTGATCTTCAGCGACATCCTCGTGCCGTGCGCGGCGATGGGTCAGGCCGTGTCGTTCGCGGAGGGCGAGGGTCCCTCGCTCGCACCGCACGTGCGCTCGAAGGTCGACGTCGACCGCCTGCGCGACTTCGACCCGAAGCAGGCGACCGGTTTCCTGGGCGACGCGATCCGCATCGTGCGCAAGGAGCTCGGCGACGCGAAGGCCATCATCGGCTTCTGCGGCGCGCCGTGGACGACCGCGAGCTACATGATCGAGGGCGGCTCGAGCAAGAACTTCGAGCACTCCAAGCGCATGCTCCACGCCGAGCCCGAGCTGTTCGACCGGTTGTGCGCGCGGCTCGTCGACAACCTCGTCCCCTACCTCGCGATGCAGGTCGAGGCCGGCGCGGACGTCGTGCAGATCTTCGATTCGTGGGGCGGAGCGCTCGACGCGCGCACGTACCGCGCTGCGCTGCTCCCGCACGTGAAGCGCCTCGTCGCCGGCGCGAAACGCCTCGGCGTGCCGGTGATTCTCTACGTGAACGGCTGCGCGCAGCTCTTGGAAGTGCTCGCCGACGCGGAACCCGACGTGCTCGGCCTCGATTGGCGCGTCGATCCCGTCGACGCGATCGCGCGCGTCGGTGCGCGCTGCGCGTTCCAGGGCAACCTCGATCCGTGCGTGCTCTTCGCGACGCCGGAAATCGTCGTGCGCGAGGTCGAGCGCACGCTCGCAGCATTCGCGCCGCAGAACGGCCACATCTTCAACCTCGGCAGCGGCATCCTGCCCGGCACGCCGGTCGAGAGCATGGACGCGCTCTTCAAGGTGATCCGCGGCCGGCGTCCGCGTTCGAAGTCGGCCGGAGCGGTGGGCGCCGCCCCGAAAGCAGACGTGCCAGACCTATTGGGCCAGGCCGAGCGCGAGCGTTTGCGCCAGCAGATCACCGGCACCGACGCCGGCTCGCACTTCCCCGCGGCGATGGTCGATTCGATCCTCGAGGAAATCAACGCGATCCGCGCGAAGCGCCTCGAGCGCCATGCGTTCCGCGTCGGTCAACGCGTGCGCGTGAAGGAGGGCCCGTTCGTGGGCACGATCGGCCACGTGGCGACGCTCGACGATGCGAAGGGCACGCTGCACGTGACGCTCGTCCTGTCGGGCCACGGCCACGAGTTCGAGTTCGACTGGTGGCAGATCGAGAGCGCGTGAGCGCGCTCTGGCGCTTTCCTGTCGGTGTCGGTCGGCTTCGCGTTCCCTGACTCGTCGGCTTCGTCGCAACCCGAGCCGCGCTACCGGGGACTGCGGTTCTCCGGCGGCACGCGCAGCTCCACGCTCTTCGTGAACGCGGTCGACGTGTTGCGCAGGAGCACGAACGTGCCGTCGCCTTCGAGCACCACGTCCGCGGGCAGGTTCGCGAGCTCCGCCCTCGTCGTCGGGTAGCGGCCGTGTTCCAGCTCGAAGCCCTTCGCGTCGACGGCGAGGCGCGCGAGCACGAGCTCCGCGTCGCTCGCGTGCGCTGCGAGGAAGTGATCGAGGAGGTTGCCCGAGAGCATCGCGGGTAGCAGCCCCGCGGCGCGCACCCGCGCCTGGTAGCCGGCCATGGACTCGTGCTTGAAGCGCAGGATCTCGGCGGGCGACTGCCCGGCGAGCGTGACCATCTCCGCGATGCACGCGCGGTAGCCGCGCACTTCGTCCTCGAACATCAGCGCGAGGTAGAGCTCGTGCTGGAACGGGCCGGAGACGAAGCTGAAGCGCGCTTGTTCGTCGACGAACGCGGCGCCGAGCATGCCGAGGCCGTAGGCCTCCTCCATCGTCATGGCCGACGGGAGACCGGCGACGAGCCTCGGCTCCTTCGAGAGGTCGAGCGCGGCGAGGTGCGTCACGGGGGCGCCGCGCGCGGAGATCACGCGCGCCAACGCGACTCGCGCGGCGGCGCGGATCACCGAGGCCGTGAGGGTGGTGACGATCGAGGGTGTTTCGGCGACGTGGCGCGCCAGCGCGTAGGCGGCGGCGACGTCCGCGACCGCCGTCTCGAGGTCGCCGTCCGCGGCCTTCACGCGTGCCTCGAGGCCGAGCGCCGTCGCGAAGTGGAACAGCGCGATCGCCGGCGCGGCGGGTCGCATGAAGTCGTCGGAGGGCGCGCCGAACTGACAATGCGGGAGTCGGGCGGCTTTGCGCACGTCCGCGAGGATCGGCGCCCACTCGGCGAGGACCGCGCGCAGCTTCGGGTCGTGCGGGTCGAGCGGTTTCTCGGGCTCGTCCATGGCGTACCAGTCGTCGAGATCGAAACGGTCCTCGCGCTGGATCGTCTCGATGTGCGGCGCGTAGAGGCGCGCGGCATTGTTCGCGTCGTCGACGTTCGCGACGTCGACGCGGAACGCCTTGCGTCCGGCTTCGATCGAACAGGCGGAGGCGACGAGCCGCCCGCGGAGCTCCAGGTTCGAGAGCACCACGCTCTCGAACGCGAAGGCAGCGAGCGCGCCGAATGCGAGCGGCAGCGAGCGCGCGCGGATCGGCGCTTCCGAACGCACGATGCGCTTCCAGATCCAGGCCAGGGCGAGCGTGTGGAGCACGAACAGGAACACGGCGGGCAACCAGGGCACGCTCGTGGCTCCCAGGTCGAACCGGATCCAGCTGGCCAGCACGCAGAACCACGCGCTCAGGAGTCCGAGCGGCAGGGCACCGAGCGCGAACCAGGCACCGCGACGGAGCTTGGTGCTCGATCCGCGAGCGCGCACGGCGCAAGCCGCGGCGACGAACACGACGAAGACGAGGTGCAGTCCGCTCGACAACCATGCGCCCATGCTCAACCTCCGCCTCGTTCGTGCTTCCTGTCTCCACTCGCGCTCGCGTTCGAGCGCGTGTCCGTCCACGGGGCCGCGATCGGAATGCGCGCGGCGTTCAAGACCGCGGCCCAGCGCGCAGCTTCGACCGCGGGGACGCCGATACCGGCGAGCTCGCGCTCATCGATCACGACCGGTGAGCGCCCTCGATCCGCTTCGGAGCCGGGGAGCGCGCACCGCATCGCGAACGTGGCGAGCAGCACGGCCGCGCACGCCGCGAGCCATGTGAGTCGCTCGCGCAGACGAGCGCGCTCGAGGTCGAGCACGATGCGCTGGCGAAGCGCACTCGACGGCATGATCCGCTCGCGTGCCGAGAGACGCGCCTCGAGCACCTCGAGTTCTTCGTCGCGCTTCATCCTCCACCTCCGCGCAGCGCGCGCAGCTTCTCGAGCGCGTACCGATACCGGCTCGCCGCCGTGTTCGCGGGGATCGCGAGCACGGCGCCGATCTGTTCGAACGTGAGCTCGCCGTCGAGCTTCAACGCGAGCACCTCGCGCTGTTCCGCCGGGAGCGACGCGAGCGCGTGCTCGAGCTCCGGATCGCCTTCGGGCTCGCGCGGCGTCGCGGGCTCGCGCTCCATCGGCTCGTCGCGCCGCCGCGCGCGGACGCGGAGCGCCGAGTGACGCACGGCGCGCACGAGGTACGCGCGTTCGTCGCGCGCGCTCGCGAGCGCGCCGCGGGATCGGTAGAGCTCGAGAAAGGTCTGGTGCACGGCGTCCTCGGCATCGGCGGTCCTTCCCGTGATCGCCCGCGCCACCGCGAGCATCCGCGCCGCGTGGCGGTCGTAGAGCTCGGCGAAGGCCTCGGCGCGGCCCTCGGCGAGGGCCCGCCGGTCGGGCAGCGGATCGTCCGTCATCGGGGGAGCGCAGGGTGGAGTGGGCGCGGGTCGCGGTTCGTCTGTCGATGTGGTTTTTCTTCGGGAGCGGGCGGCCTGGAGCGCGTTTCCCTCGGGAGACGGCCCACGTCCGCGCGAGTGTCCGCGATGGAGCTTGCTCCCCGGCGTGCGCCTGGGGATCCTGCTCGCCATGCGCACTTTGCCGTACACCGCTCGATTTCGCCCCTTCGCGTTGCTCGCAGTTTCCGCGAGCCTCGCGCTCCTCCCGCGCGCCGACGGCGCAGGACCTGCGCCCTCAGCGCAGACGCCCGACTCGAAGCCCGCCGACGCAGCGCCCGCGAAACCGGCCGACGACGAACCGCGCGGACTGCGCGTGAACGATCCCGCCGCGACGCCGGGCTACACGCTGCTCGCGCCGCTCAACTCGAAGACGCTCTACCTCGTCGACGCGAAGGGCGAGGTCGCGCACACGTGGGTCACGCAGTTCGCGCCCGGCGGCGTCACGCGCCTCCTCCCGAACGGCCACGTGCTGCGCGCGGCGCAACTGCCCGATCCCAAGCGCTTCCACGGCGGCGGCATCGCGGGCCGCATCGAGGAGCTCGACTGGGACGGCAACGTCGTGTGGTCGTACGAGCTCGCGACCGACGAACGCATCCTCCACCACGACTTCGACGTGCTGCCGAACGGCCACCTCGTGTGCATCGCGTGGGAGTACCACTCGCCCGACGAGCTCCGCGCGCACGGTCGCGCGCCGAAGTTCGTGCACGAGGAGGGGCTCTGGACCGACGTCCTGATCGAGGTCGCGCCCAAGCGCCCGAGCGGCGGCGACATCGTGTGGACGTGGCGCAGTTGGGACCACCTCGTTCAGGACCTCGATCCGAAGGCGCCGGACCATGGACAGCTCGCGGACCACGTCGGCCGCATCGACCTGAACGCCGACCACCGGTACATGCCGCCGAAGGAGAGCGACGAGGACCGGGAGAAGCGCGAGGAGCGCGAGCGTCAGATGCGCGGCCTCGGTTACGTCGGCGGCGACGATCCGGACGAGGCCGACGACGCGAAGCACGCGCACGGCGGCAAGGATGCGCCCAAGGATGCGCCGGTGAAGGACACGAAGGACGACGGCAAGAACGGAACTCCGCCCAAGCCGAAGCCCAAGGACGAGATCGCCGCCGACTGGCTGCACACGAACGCGGTGCACTACCTGCCGGCGCAGGACCTGCTCGTCGTGAGCACGCCGCACCTGTGCGAAATCTGGGTCATCGACCACTCGACGACGACCGCCGAGGCCGCGACCGAGAGCGGTGGACGCTGGAAGCACGGCGGTGCCTTGCTCTACCGCTACGGCCACGCGCGCAACTACGGCCGCGGCGACGCGACCTCGCGCAAGCTCTTCTACCAGCACAACCCGACTTGGCTCCCCGCGACGAACGCGAACGAGCTGCGCGTGCTCGTCTACAACAACGGATCGAAGCGGCCGGGCAAGGAGCATTCGAGCGTCGACGAGCTCGTGCTCCCCTTCGACCCGAAGCAAGGCTTCACGCGCGCCGCCGACGCCGCGTTCGGCCCGGCGGAGCCCGCGTGGGCGTACAAGGACGTGGAGCACTTCTACTCCGGCTTCATCTCCGGCGCGCAACGCCTCGCGAACGGCAACACGCTCGTGTGCGAGGGCGCGAAGGGCCGCGTGTTCGAGATCACGCGCGACGGGAAGATCGTGTGGGACTACTGGAGCCCGCTCGGCGGCGACATCGAGCCCGCGAAGCACGGCGGCAAGGCGCCGCCGAAGGCGCTGTTCCGCGCCGAACGCATCGCGCCGGATCATCCGGGGCTTGCGGGACGTTTCTGAGAGAGCCCACTCCAGCAGGACGGACCCTGCGACTCCCGGAGCACTCGACCCGCGGGCGGTGAATACCGAGCCAGAGCAATTTTTCACCCGATAGGACGGCCGCGCAGCTCCGCTGCGCGGCC
>JACRIO010000135.1 GCA_016220035.1 Planctomycetota bacterium
GCGCGGCGGATCGTTCAAGATACTTGTGGGACGGGACACTAGGCACCTCCACGCCGGCGCGTCACTCCCGTGGCAGTCTCGAATTCACCGCGGGGAGCTGCTCACGCCTCGACGGGGCCCGTGCCCCGCACGCTTCGTCGAGTGGACGTCGTCGAAGCGCATCGCGAGGATGATCGCCATGCAAGCCCTCCTCGCCATCGTCATCAGCGCACTCGCGCTCCTCGCTCCGCGCGCGCGCGCGCAGGACGTCCTGGAGACGCGCGCGAAACAGGCCGCGGGCCTCATCGCCGCGGAACCCGCGTGGCCCGACGACCTCTTCGACAAGGCGTTCCTGAAGCAGGTGCCCGCCGAGCAGCTCCGCGCGATCGGCAAGGATTTCTTCGGCAAGACGGGCGCGCTCGTCGAGCTCCAGCTCGCGCAGCGCAAGTCCGAGTGGTCCGGGGTCTACGACATGATCCTCGCGAAGGAGCAGGTCGTTCCCTTGACGATCACGGTGAGCGAGAAAGCGCCGCACTCGATCATCGGCCTCTACTTCGGCGTGCCCGCGCCCGCGATGAAGGACGTGGCGGCGGTGGTGGAGCCGCTGAGGAAGCTCCCGGGCAAGGTGTCGTTCGCCGCGTGGAGGCTCGGCGGCGAGAAGCCCGAAGTGCTGGCCGAGCTCGCGCCCGACGAGCCGCTCGCGATCGGGTCGGCGTTCAAGCTGTATGTACTTGGAGCACTCGCGAAGGAGGTCGGGGAGAAGCAGCGCACGCTCGCGGACGTGGTGACGCTCGACACGCGGCGCCGATCGCTCCCGTCGGGCCAGATGCACGCGTGGCCGATCGGCACGCCCGTCACGCTCGCGTCGCTCGCGTCGATGATGATCTCGATCAGCGACAACACGGCGACGGACCATCTGCTCTTCGCGCTCGGCCGCGAACGCGTCGAAGGCCTGCTCGGAACGATGGGCAACGCGCACGCGGAGCGCTCGATCCCGTTCCTCGCGACCAACGAGCTCTTTCGATTGAAGATGACGCGCGGTGCGCAGGGCGCGGACGAGTACCTGAAGCTCGACCTCGCGAAGCAGCGCGCGTTCCTCGAGAAGGACGTGGCGAGCTGGCCGCTCGACGAAACAAGCGTCGACAGCGGCTCGTTCACGAGCCCGAACCGCATCGACACGCTCGAGTGGTTCGCGTCCGCGAGCGACTTGTGCCGCGCGATGGACTGGTTGCGGAAGAACACGGAGTCCGGTCCCGCGGCCGCCGTGCGCGAGGTGCTGACGATCAGCCGCGGCCTCGACGTGTCGAAGGAGCTCTTTCCGTGGTGCGGCTTCAAAGGCGGCTCCGAACCCGGCGTGATCAACCTCACGTTCCTCCTGAAGTCGAAGGACGGCGCGTGGTTCGCCGTCGCCGCGACGTGGAACGACGTGAAGGACCCGATCGACGAAACGCGCTTCGCCGGCCTGCTGCAACGCGCGCTCTACGCGCTCGGGAAGACGGCGGGGAAGAAGTAGAGGGGGCTTTCCCGATGGGAAGGCCCGGCGTCGCACCATCGGCGCGAGTCGGCACTGCGATCCGCGACAGCATCCTCCACACACGCTGCCTGCGACCGAGAGCGTAGTCCGCGACGTCTCCCGGCGCACGGGCGGCGAGAGTAGACTGCACGGCCTTTTCTCCGGGCGACCGAACGCGCTCGAACCCCTCCGCACGCGCATGCAACCGACCTCCACCACGATGGGCGCCACGACTGCTTCGACCACCGCCGGGCTGCGCCTCGGCATCGACGGGTTCGATTTCGTCGACCTGCACCGGCCCGAACGGCTCGCCGATCTCCATGCGGCGTTCCAGGAGCGGTTGGCGAAGGCGGATCCCGCGCTCGCCGCGCGTTGGCGCGCGCACGCGGACGGCAGCGAGCGCAAGAGCGACGTCGAGGAGTCGACGCTCCTGATCGAGGTCGCGCGGCACGTCGCCGCGTTCGTCGCGAAGCTCTTCCGGATCGAGAAGGGGACCGCGGAGCGGCGCGCGTGGCTGCAGCAGCGCAAGAGCGTCTACACCGTGCGCGATCGCTTCGTGAAGAAGAAGGTGCGCGGCGCGGCGCTCGCGGCGGGCTGCACGGCGGAAAGCGTGCGGCGCGACGCGCGGGCGCTCCTCGACGCGCTCCCGCTCCTCGCGGGCGTCGATCGCACGGAGGAAGAGCGCTGGGCGGGGCGCGTGCTAGAGCTCCTCGACCGTCCGATGGGGGAGCGCGCGTGCGCGACGCGCGGCGAGTCGGTGGAGCAGGCGCTCGAGCTCCTGGCGCTCGATTTCAAGCTGCGCCGCGATGCGCACGATCCCGCGCTCGCCGACTGGCGCATGCTCCACGAGCCGCGCGACATGGACTTCGAGCACGGGCTCGTGCACACCGTGCGGCCGATCGCGAGCCTTCCCGAAGCGATCGAGGGCCCGCCCGAGCACTTCCGCCGTCGCCAGGGCTTCGAGCTCACCGACACGCGGGGCACGGTCGTCGACGCGATCGCGCACGTCGACCGCTGCGTGTTCTGCCACGAACGCCAGAAGGACTCGTGCTCGCGCGGCCTCGTCGACAAGAAGACCGGGACCATCGCCAAGAACCCGCTCGGCATCGCGCTCGA
The DNA here is from genome assembly GCA_016220035.1 of Planctomycetota bacterium. Classification (GTDB taxonomy): domain Bacteria; phylum Planctomycetota; class UBA1135; order UBA1135; genus JADJNY01. The sequence continues at coordinate 2,609 of JACRIO010000135.1, forward strand.
CGGCTGTCCGCTCGACGAGCGCATCAGCGAGATGCAGCAGCTCTTCGCCGAGGGCGACCCGCTCGCCGCACTCGCGATGGTCATGGTCGACAACGCGATGTGTCCCGGCACGGGCCACCGCATCTGCAACGACTGCATGAAGGCCTGCATCTACCAGAAGCAGGAGCCGGTCAACATCCCGCACGTCGAGACCAACGTGCTCACCGAGGTGCTCGAGCTCGACTGGGGCACCGAGATCTACCTCTTCCTCACGCGCTGGAATCCGCTGCGCACGAACCGGCCGTTCGCGCTGCCCTACAACGGCGTGAACGTCCTCGTCGTCGGCATGGGACCGGCGGGGTACACGCTCGCGCACTACCTCTGCCAGGAGGGCTTCGGCGTCGTCGGCGTCGACGGGCTCAAGATCGAGCCGCTGCCGCGCGGTTGGACGGGTTTCCGCGAGGCGTCGGGCAAGGAAGTGCCGGCGGTGCCCGTCGAGCGCTACTCGACGATCCGGCGCGCGCTCGACGAGCGCACGTTGCTCGGCTTCGGCGGCGTGTCCGAGTACGGCATCACCGTGCGCTGGGACAAGAACTTCCTCACGCTGCCGTACCTGTCGCTCCTGCGCCGCGAGAACTTCGAGCTCGCGGGCGGAGTGCGTTTCGGCGGGACGCTCGACCTCGACGAAGCGTGGAAGCTCGGCTTCGACCACGTCGCGATCGCGACCGGCGCCGGCAAGCCGACCGTCGTCGACATGAAGAACAACCTCGCGCGCGGCGTGCGCAAGGCGAGCGACTTCCTCATGGCGCTCCAGTTGACCGGCGCGTTCAAGAAGGACTCGCTCGCGAACCTGCAGCTGCGCATGCCGGTCGTCGTCATCGGCGGCGGCCTCACGGGCGTCGACACGGCCACGGAAGCGCTCGCGTACTACCCCGTGCAGGTCGAGAAGGCCGCCGGGCGCTACGACACGCTCTGCCAGGAGTTCGGCGACGAGAAGGTGCGTCGCTTCTTCAGCGACGAAGAGCAGGCGCTGCTCGACGAGTACGTGGCGCACGGTCGCGCGGTGGCGGCGGAGCGCGAACGCGCGGCGCGCGCGGGTGAAGCGCCGGACCTCGCGAAGCTCGTGCGCGGCTGGGGCGGCGTGCGGCTCGTCTACAGGAAGCAGCTGACGGACTCGCCCGCCTACCGCCTGAACCACGAGGAGATCGAGAAGGCGTTCGAGGAGGGCATCACCTTCGTCGAGAACATGGCGCCTCTCGAGGTCCTGCTCGACAAGCACGGCGCCGTGCGCGGCATCGTGTTCGAGCGCCAGAAGCGCGGCGCGGACGGCAAGTGGTCCGCGAGCGGCGAGCGGGTCGAGATGCGCGCGGGCACGGTGCTCGTCGCCGCCGGCACGTCGCCGAACACGATGTACGAGCGGGAAAAGCCCGGTACGTTCGCGATCGACACGAAGAAGGGCTTCTTCAAGGTGCACGAGCTCGGCTCGAACGGTCTCGCGCCAGCGAGCAGCGCGAGCGGCAAGCACACGAGCGCGTTCCTCACGTCGTACGTCGACGGCCAGCACACGGTCAGCGTCTACGGCGACAACCATCCCGCTTACGCCGGTAACGTCGTCAAGGCGATGGCGTCCGCGCGCGACGGCTACCGCCAGGTGCTCACCACGTTCCACGAGCGGCTCGCGAGCGTTCCAACCGGCGACCGTGCGATCGCCGAGCGCCGCGGTCAGTGGAGGAAGCTCGTCCAGAAGCTCGAGTTCGAATGGAAGGCGCGCGTCCACCAGGTGAACCGGCTCACGCCGACGATCTCGGAGATCGTCGTGCACGCGCCCGCCGCCGCCCGTTCGTTCCAGCCGGGGCAGTTCTATCGGCTGCAGAACTTCGAGAGCACGGCGGAGGTCGTCGACAACAGCCGGCTCGCGCTCGAGGGCATCGCGCTCACGGGCGCGTGGACCGACCCCGCGAAGGGGCTGCTTTCGATGATCGTGCTCGAAATGGGCGTGAGCTCGCGCCTCTGCGCGCTGTTGAAGCCCGGCGAGCCCGTGATCGTGATGGGGCCGACCGGCGCGCCGACGGAGATCCCGCGCGGCGAAAAAGTGATCCTGTGCGGCGGCGGCCTCGGCAACGCCGTCCTGTTCTCGATCGGCAGGGCGCTGCGGCAGAACGGTTGTGAGGTGATCTACTTCGCGGCCTTCCGCCGCGGCGAGGACCTGTTCAAGCGCGAGGAGATCGAGTCGGCCGCCGACGTCGTCGTGTGGTCGACGGACAACGGCGCGGAGATCGTCCCCGACCCGCGCCGGCCCTACGACCGGCATTTCCGCGGCAACATCGTGCAGGCGATGCTCGCCTACGCGAAGGGCGAGCTGTACGAGCGCAAGCTCGAGCTCGGCGCCTGCACGCGCATGATCGTCATCGGCAGCGACCGCATGATGAACGCGATGCGCGAAGCACGCTTCGGCACGCTGAAGCCGCACCTCGACCCGCGACACGTCGCGATCGGCAGCATCAACTCGCCGATGCAGTGCATGATGAAGGAGATCTGCGCGCAGTGCCTGTGCAAGCACAAGGACCCGGAGACGGGCGCGGAGATCGCGCCGGTCTTCTCGTGCTTCAACCAAGACCAGCCGCTCGATCGCGTCGACTTCGAGAACCTGAACCAGCGCCTGCGCGCAAATTCGGTGCAGGAGAAGCTGTCGAACCTGTGGCTCGACCACCTCGTGCACGCGGGCAACCTGCCGATCTGGGCGACGCTCTGATACGGTGTCAGGTGACTTTTTCCACGATTCGCGGGGCCGCGGATCCGCGCGGAGTCGACGGCTTCGGCTGGCGAATCAGGGAAAAAATCACCTGACTCCGTATTCGACCGCCGCGCGCAGCTCCGTCGCGAGCAACTCGGCGCTGAAGCGCGACGGCAGCTCCTTGTGGTAGCCGCGCACCCAGCGTTGGCCGTCGACGAGGACGAAGGGCACGGCCATCTTGCCGGTCTCGCGTTCGAGCTTCTCGGCCGCGCCGGCGTCCTCGCTGATCAGCACCTTCCTCAACTTCACGCCGTTCTGCTGCGCCCACTGGTCGAACCGGCGACAGTCGGGGCACGCGGTCTCGGAGTACACGACGAGGTCATGACCGGAAAGGAAGGCGAGGTCGTTCATGGGGCCCGCCACTCTACGGAACCCCGCGGGGAGCGTTCGTCGCTCGACCTACGACAGGGGCCCTTCTCCGGTACGTACATCGCCGCAGCGCGTCCGCCGTTCCACCCGGCGTACATTCAGACCTGCCCGGACGGCACGATTTCGAGCGAGCGGTGTTCCTCCCAGACCGCGGGCGTCGGGATTCCTCCTTTTTCTGACTTGTAGCCCGCAACGAGCCGTCCGGGCGATTCCCCCGCAGGTCCCGATGCTTCGACGGCTCCATGGATCTCGCCCGACCCGATTGGCCGCTCGGCTTTGATAGCTTGCACCCTGGCGAGCGGCGCACCGACCCCCCTGAACCGGTATCGGGGGGACGAGGGGTGCGCCGAACTCCACCGGGAGACACGAGCAAGATGAGGAACGGCGAAGCGCGGCCCGAGCCTGCGAAGACCGACCCGAAGGCCGGTCGCGCGAAGCGTGCCGGACCCGCTGAGCGCGAAGAAGGCATCGACGGCCAGCTCAGGAACTTCATCGAGGAGATGGACAACCTGCTCTGGCTCACGGACGGCGAGCTGCAGGTCACGTGGTTGAACCCCGCCACGGCGCGCTTCCTGGAGCGCCCCGTCGACGAGTGCGTGGGCCGGAGGATCACGGACTGGATCCCCGCGGAGCGGCGTCCGGCGTTCGAGAAGGCCGCGCGCGCGGCGAAGAAGAGCGCGACGAAGCCCGCCCTCGCGATCGAATGTCGGCTCATGAACGATCGCGGCTCGACGCTCGACGTGCTCCTGAGTCTCCATCCGGTGCACCAGCGGCGGGGGGCGAAGGGCGTGAAGGGGGCGAAGAAGCTGCAAGGCTTCGCGTGTTGCGCGCGCGACCTCTCGGAGCGGCGCGGCGTCGAGGAACGTCTGAACGCGAGCGAAGCCCGCCTGCGCGCGGTCGTGGACGCGATGCTCGATCCGATGGTCTCCATCGACGCGATGGGCACGATCCTGGCCACGAACCCGGCGATCGAGCGCGTGTTCGGCTACGCGCAGGCCGAGCTCGTCGGTAAGAACGTCAAGGTGCTCATGCCCGAGCCGCACCGCTCGATGCACGACGAGTACCTGGCGAACTACCGCAGGACGGGCAAGACCTGGATCCTCGGCCGCACCCGCGACTTCGAGGTCGTGCGCAAGGACGGGTCGCGCATCGTGTGCGCGCTCTCCGTGTCACGCGCCGAGTTCGCCAGCGGGTCCGGCCCCGTGTTCACCGGGACGTTCCGCGACGTCACGGAGAAGCGGCGCGCCGAGCACCAGCTCCGGGAGAGCGAGCTCCGCTTTCACGCGCTCTTCGACAACTCCTTCGAGTACCTGGGCCTGCTCGCCGTCGACGGCCGTGTGATCGAGGCGAACCAGACGGCGCTCGATGCCGCGGGCCTCGCGCGCGAGGAGGTGGTGGGGAAGCTCTTCTGGGAAACGCGCTGGTGGTCGCACTCGAAGGAGCTGCAGGACCGGCTGCGCGAAGCCGTGCACGCGGCCGCACGCGGAGAATTCGTGCGTTTCGAGGCCACGCATCCTACGCACGACGGCGGCGTCGCCGAGATGGACTTCTCCCTCAAGCCCGTGCGCGACGCGCTCGGCGAGATCGCGATGCTCCTGCCGGAGGGCCGCAACATCAGCGAGATCAAACGTGCGCAGCGTAGCGAGACGGCCATGCTCCGCGCCCTCGCCATGGTAGGCGAGTCCGCCGCGCTCCTCGCGCACGAGATCAAGAACCCGATCACGGCGGTCAATCTGGCGCTGCGTGCGGTGGCCGATCAACTCGGTGAGGACCACAAGGAAGTGCTCGAGGACCTCGTGACCCGCATGCAGCGGCTCGAGCAGATGATGCGGCGCACGTTGTCGTTCGCGAAGCCGCTCGAGTTGAAGCGCACGAAGGTCGTGCCGCAGCGGCTGCTCGAGGACGGACTCGCGCACTTGCGCACCCAGACCGCGAAGGCGGGCGCCGAGGTTCGGCTCGAGGTCGCGGCCGGGATCCCCGACCTGTGGCTCGATCCGCAGCTCCTCGAGGAAGTGGTCGCCAACCTGATCACGAACGCGATCGAAGCGCACCTCGGTCACGCTCGCATCCAGCTCACGCTCGCGCGTTCCGGCGAACGCGAGGTCCTTCTGTCCATCGAGGACGATGGGCCCGGCATCCCGGAGTCGATTCGCGCGACGCTCTTCAAACCCTTCGTCACCACCAAGAAGAAGGGCAACGGCTTCGGCCTGGCGATCTGCAAGAAGATCGTCGAGGAGCACGGCGGTACGATTCAAGTCGGTGCGTCGTCCCTCGGCGGAGCTCGCTTCGAGATTCGCCTTCCGGTGAAACCATGAACACCATCGAGACCATGGAAGCTCAATCCGCCATCCGCGTTTACCTGGTCGACGACCAGACCATGATCCGTGCCGGCTTCAAGAGCCTGCTCGTGAAGGACCCGCGCTTCGAGGTCGTCGGCGAGAGCGGCGATCCACGCCGTGCGATCGACGCCATCGCGGCCGTGAAGCCCGACGTGGTGCTGCTCGACATCTCGATGCCGGGGTTGTCCGGCATCGACGCCATCCCGCACATCCGCAAGTCGCACCCGAAAGCGCGCATCGTGATGCTCACGCACCACGAGGGCGACAGCTTCGTGGAGCAGGCGATGCGCGCGGGCGCGGACGGCTATCTGTCCAAGGACTCCGAGCCGGCCGAGCTGACGCTCGCCATCGAGTCGGTTCACAAGGGCAACATGTTCCTGTCGCCGAAGGTCGCGGGCTGGCTTCTGTCCCGCGGTCGCAAGACCGAGCCGACCTCGCCCGAACCCAAGAGCCGCCTCGACGCGCTCACGCCGCGCGAGCGGGAGGTGTTCCAGCTCCTCGCGCTCGGCAAGAGCAACAAGGAGGTCGCCAAGGCGCTCGAAATGAGCCTTGGCACCGCCAAGAAGCACCGCGAGAACCTCCAGCGCAAGCTCGACTGCCACTCCGCAGCCGAGCTCGCGCTCCTCGCGATCCGCGAGGGGCTCTTGAGCATGTAGCGGTCCTTTCCTGCGCACTCGGTAGGCAGGGACTGCGCCGCTCGACCGAGGGCGGCGTCGTCCCATCGAGGCGATGCTGGATCCATGATCCAAGAGAAGAAGGGCCCCCTACGGGCGACGATCGAAGCGCCGCTCGTGCCGCGGCGGGTCTACTTGCTCGACGATTCGCGCGTGACCCGCGCAGCGTTGCGGCGCGTGATCCACGAAGCCGGGGGCTTCGACGTCGTCGGGGAAAGCGATGAGGTCGCCTTCGCGCTCAAGGATGCGCCGCATCGCGCGCCCGACGTGATCGTCTTCGATCCGTTCCTCGATGGAAACGAGGGCGTGCACGGTCTCATGCGGCTCGGGCTGCGCCTGCCCAGGAGCTCGATCGTGGTCGCCACCGCGGACGAGGAGCGCGCGGTGAGCGAGCTGCGCATCGGCGGCAGCATTCGAGCCTTGGTGTCGAAGGACGGCGATCCCGCCGAGTTCGTGCGGGCCCTGCGCGCGGCGGGCGACGGGGCGTGGTTCATGTGCCCGCGGCTCGTCGGTCGTCAGCGCGGACGTTGCTGCGTCCTGTGAATCTCGCGGTGCGGGCCGAGCGCGCGCTACGCACGGATCGCCGCTGATCTACCCTCCCCGCGCGCCTCGGGTTCCGCGTACGAAGGCGTACGAGAGCATCGAGCGCACGTCGGCGCGATGGGCGCGCCGCGGCGCAGGACGAGGAGTGGGACCATGCCGACGGACGAGGCCCGGATGCCGGCGCTGTCGATCCACGAGCTGCTCGTGGCGATCGACGCGCAGAACACGAACGAGCACGCCTTGCGCGCTGCGGCGTGGCTCGCGGAGCGGACGAGCGCTCGCGTCGGGATCGTGCACGCCGTCGGCTCGACCCTCGCCGACTGGACGTGGATGGACGACCCGCGGGCGACGGCGCGCGCGGAGGGGTTGATCGATCGCGCCTGGCGTTCCACGGTTCGTCAAGCGATCGGCGTGCTCGGCGACGCTCTTCCCGATGGGACGCGCGTGGAAGACGCAGTGGTCGTGCGCGCCGGAGCGCCCGCCGAGGTCGTCCTCGACGAAGCGCGCCGTCGCGACGCCGACGTCATCGTGCTCGGGTTCGAGCTCGACCGTCCGCGCCTCGACTTCGGGAGCACGGCGAGACGCGTCATCGCGGGCGCACCGCGTGCCGTGTGGCTGCAGAAGCACGCGCCGCGGCCGATCGAGCGCCTCCTCGTGCCGATCGACCTCTCGAAGGACAGCTTGCTCGCGCTCGCCTCGGCTTGCGAGCTGGCGCGGACGCTGAAGGCGCGCGTCGAAGTGCTGCATGCGTTCTCGAGCGTCGGCTACGTCGTGTCGACGTGGCCAGATTACCCCGACATGGGCGCCCTGGTCGCGCTCGACGAGGTGCGCGACGGCGATCGGTCCGAGTTCGAGCGCTGCATGAGCGCGTTCGACTGGCGCGGGATCGAGCACTCCCAGCGCTTCATCGAGGGCGAGCCCGTGCAGGCCGTCCTCGACGCGCAGTCGGGCGCGGACCTGATCGTGCTCGGCACGCACGGACGCTCGCGCGCGATGGCCGCGCTGCTCGGCAGCGTCGCATGGGCGGTGTTGCGGAAGGCACACCTCCCCGTGCTCGCGATCCGGCATCCCGAACGAACGATCGGTTGAACAGGGAGCCCTCGAGGTCGACCCCGAGGGCTCCACGTCTCTCCTGGATCGAACTCTCGGTCAGTTGCGCACGCTGAGCTCCGGCGTCGCGGGCTGGGTGGGCAGCGGCGCGCGCGGGATTTCCATCGGCATGGGCAGGGGGTAGCGGCAGTCCGGGTGCTCTCGCTGGTACACGGCCATGTCGGCCAGCGTGGTCGTGTCCATCATCGCGAAGAACTTCTCGGAGGTCTGGCTCCACCAGTCGTGAAGTGGGCACACCTCGTGGTCGGAGCATTGCGACTGGCCGAGGATGCAGTGCTTCGCGCGGTCGAGCTGCTCCTGTGTTTCGACGATCTGCCGCAGCCGGATCTCGCTCGGATCGCGTGCGAGGCGGAAGCCGCCGCTGCGGCCGCGCTGGCTGTAGAGAACGCCGTGGGAAACGAGCGGTTGCAGCACCTTGCCGAGGAACGGGGCAGGGATGCCCAGGACCTCGGCCATGTCACGTGCCAGGTGGAACCGTTCGTCGTTGTGTTGAGCGAGCCACGTGAGGGCTCGGATGGCGTATTCGCTGGATCGGGAGAGCACGGGTATCACCAGATGTAGGTGGGTCCATCGGTTCTCGCCTCGTGCGAGGCGGGCCGGGCCTGGCTTTCAAGAGGGGAGCGAACTCGTCGCGGGACGAACGGCGGCTCACCGGTCGAGGCAGCGATGGTAGGAACCGCTGCAACGGGGCAAGTGAGTCGGAGACGTACGCGACGGGGGCGAACCCCGCGAGCAACAGGACACCAGCTCGTCCGGAGTCGGTGGGACGGCGACCGAGGAGTTCGGCGGTGTTCACCGCCCTCCGGACGTGGTGGAACGTCCGGCGAGATCGGGGGCATGCGCGCGGATCAGCGCGGTGCGGGTGGCGCGCCGTGCTCATCGGACTTGCAGGTTTGCTTGTCGCGTGCATGTGGATTTCGAACTCCTGGATCGGGCATCGGCCGCGACCTCGGACAAGTTGATGATCGGAATTCGCGACAGTCAGTTCTGGTGACGGAGGTGTTACTTCGGGTGCTCCACGTCCCGAATCGGGCACGCGACAACGGAGGAAGTCGTCGCGTGATCGGAGCTCGAGCTCGGGGCGAGGGCGTCGCGAAACCGCTGGATTGAGGCGCAATTCCGCCTGTTTCTCTTCCCCGACAGCTTGTTCGACGACGAGCCTCCCCGACTTCCCGGCGCCCTGCGGGCCGCGACTCGCGAAAGCTGCTCGCTCGCGAATGAAATCCTCGGCGAAACCGAGCGCCGTGTCCGGAAGCATCGGCGCGGCGTCCGCGCGACGCTGCATGCGGACGCGGTCACGCCCGCGTTCGCCAGCGATCGAAGAGCACGGCGGCGAGCAGGATCGATCCGCGCGCGACGTACTGCCAGAACGAGTCGACGTTCAGCAGGCTCATCGCGTTCTGGACCGTGCCCAGGATGAGGACGCCGGCGACCACGGCGAGCATCGAGCCGACGCCGCCGCTCAGCGAGACGCCGCCGAGCACGCAGGCGCTAATCACCTCGAGCTCCAACCCCTGCGAGCTCATCGGCTGCCCGCTCGTCATGCGCGACGCGAGCACGAGGCCCGTGAAAGCGCACACGAGGCCCTGGAGTCCGAAGATCGCGAGCTGGATGCGCTCCACCCGGATCCCCGCGAGGCGCGCGGCCTCCAGGTTGCCTCCGATCGCCAGCGTGGACCGCCCGAAGGTCGTGCGAGCGAGCACGAAGCCGAACGCGACCATCGCGAAGGCGCACATCCACACGGGGAGCGGGAAACCGAGCAGGCGCTCGCTTCCCAGCGCATCGAAGCCCGGTGCGCCGATCGCGACCGACTTTCCGTCGTTCGCGATGTACGCGGCCCCGCGCACGATCTGCATCGTCGCGAGCGTCGTGATCAGCGGGTTGATCCGCGCGAACGCGACGACCCAGCCGTTGACGAGGCCCGCCGTGAGACCCACGGCGAGTGCGGCGAGCACCCCGAGCGCGGTGCTTCCGGTGTCGCGCATGACGACGGCCCCGACGACGCCCGCGCACGCGACGATGGAGCCGACGGAGAGGTCGAAGTTCCCCGACGCGAGGCAGAAGAGCATCGTGCACGCCACGAACCCGACGGTGCTCACCGAAAGCAGGAGCGCCTCGAGGTTGTCGCTCGAAGCGAAGCTCGGCACGAACAGCGAGCACGCGAGCGCGAGCAGGGCGAACACGAGGAGCATGCCCGCGCGCTGGAGGAGCTCCATGCGCGCCGCGCGCGTCCTCATCGTCCCGCTCCCTCGGCCGCGCGCGGCAAGGCGAGCTCGAGCACCCGCTCCTGCGTCGCCTCGGCGCGCGCGAGTTCGCCCGACAACGCGCCCCGGCGCATCACGAGCACGCGATCGCTCACGCCGAGCACTTCCGGGAGATCGCTCGACACGAGCAGCACGCCGACGCCGCGGCGCGCGAGCTCGTACAGGATCGCGTAGATCTCGCTGCGCGCGCCGACGTCGACGCCGCGCGTCGGTTCGTCGAGCAGCAGCACCTCGAGCGTTCCCGCGAGCCAGCGGCCGAAGACGACCTTTTGCTGGTTGCCGCCGGAGAGCGTGGCGATCGGCTGCGCGGGCGAAGCGGCCTTGATCGCGAGGCGCTCGGTCTGCGCTCGCGCGTTCTCTCGCTCCCAGCGCCCGTCGAGCACTCCGCACGAGCGCGCGTGCACGTGCCGCGCGCTGACGTTCAGGTTCTCCAGCACCGAGAGCAGCGGGAAGATCCCTTCCTTGCGGCGGTCCTCGGGGCACAGCGCCACCCCGGCCGCGATCGCGTCGCGCGGCGAGCGCACGTCGAGCTCGCGCCCTGCGACCCGCACGCGTCCCGCCGTGCGCCGTGCGGCGCCGAAGAGCACGCGCAGGAGCTCCGTGCGCCCGGCCCCGACGAGCCCGAAGACGCCGACGATCTCGCCGCGCGCGACGGCGAGGGTGATCGGCGCCGCGAGGCCGGGTCCTGCGAGGCCTTCGACCTCCAGCACGAGCGCGCCACGGGGACGAGCGCTCCAGGCGTAGACGTCCGTGAGTTCGCGGCCGACCATCGCGCGCACGATCTCGTCGCGGCTCACACCGGCGAGGGACGCGTGGCTCTTCACGTGCCGCCCGTCGCGCAGCACCGTCGCGGCATCGCAGAGGGCGAAAACCTCGTCGAGCCGGTGCGTGACGTAGAGCACGCAGCAACCGTCGTCGCGGAGGGCGCGGATGACCGTGAAGAGCCGGTCCGTCTCGCGCGCGGAGAGGCTCGACGTCGGCTCGTCGAACGCGATCACACGCGCGCCGCGCGAGAGGGCCTTGGCGATCTCGACCATCTGCCGCTCTCCGAGCGAGAGCGAAGCGACGCGGCGCGCGGGCTCGATCTCGGGCGCCACGCGCTCGAGGAGCGTGCGCGCCTGCCGATGGAGCTCCGCGCGGTCGATCAGGCCGAAGCGCGCGGGCATGTGTCCGAGGAACACGTTCTCCGCGACGGTCATCTCGGGAACGAGTTGCAGTTCCTGGTAGATGACCGCGATGCCCGCCGCGAACGCTTCCGCGGGCGAAGCGAAGGACCGTTGCGCTCCGCCGAGCACGAGCGCGCCGTGCGACGGCACGTGCGCGCCGCTGAGCACCTTGAGCAGCGTCGACTTCCCGGCGCCGTTCTCGCCGAGCAGCGCATGCACGCTCCCCGCGCGCACACCGAACGTAACGTCCTCGAGCGCGCGCACGGCGCCGAACGCCTTGGAGACGCCTTGGAAGCGGAGGTGGAGCTCGGTGGGGGGCACGCGCGGACCTCGAGCGCCGCGTACTCTACTGACCCGACCGGCGCGGCGTCAGCGCGCGACGCCCTGCTCCTTCAATACCTGCTCGAAGTTCGCACGCGTGATCAGGATGCCCGTCGTGCGCGTGTCGAGCGGCGGCTCGACGCCGTCCTTGCACCAGGCGTGCAGCATGGCGACCGTTCGATGGCCGTGTTCCTTCGCCGAGAGGAGCATGGAGCCGAAGAAGCCCGTCGCCGGCTTGCGCAGCTCGTCGATGCAGTCGGTGCCGTTGATGCCGATCGCGATCACCCGGTCCGCGCCGAACCCGCGGCCCTCGAGCGCGCGCACGGCTCCGAGCACGCTGTTGTCGTTCATGCCGCACACGAGCCACCGCTCGACGTCGGGATGGCGCGTGAGGAGCACGTTGACGGCATCGAGCGCCGCCGGGATCTCGGGCGCTTTCTCGGGCGCGGTGAAGATGCGCTCGGCGGGGACTCCGAGTTCGCGCAAGACCGCCGTCGCGCCCTGGATGCGCTCGCGCGCGGTGTCGAGCTCGTCGAAGGTCACGACGCACACGCCGAGCTTCTCGTGGCTCCACGGACGCTTGCTCATCTCCGCGTGGAGCGCGCGGCCGACGTCCTCGCCGATCTTGCGCGCGGAAATGCCGAGGTAGTGCACGTCCTGCATCGGCTGCCCGTCCGCGCCGACGAAGCGATCGTCGACCGCGACGAGCTTCATGTTCCGCGCCTTCGCTTTCGCGGCGATGGCCGGCCCGAGGCGCACGTCGGGCGTGCAGATCACGAAGCCCGAAGCACCCTGCGCGGCGAGGTTGTCGATCGCGCCGAGCACGCGCTCGCCGTCGCTCGCGCCGATCTTCACCAGCGTGAAGCCGAGCTCCTTCTGCGCGACGTCCGCGAAGGCCCACTCGAGCTGGAACCACGGCTCCTCGGGCTGTTTGACGACGAAGCCGAGCTTGATCGGCGCGTTCGTGGGCCGCGCGCCACCGCCGCACGCGCACAAGAAGAGGAGGACCGGGACGAGGAGCGCGTGCAGGCGAAGGCGTGCGTTCATTGCTTGGGCGGCGTGCGCGGCGGGGCACCGGCCTCGGGCTTCGACGGCGACGGCGCCGCGCGCAGCTCGATCAGGCGCCCCGACCGCGGTGGGAGGGGCGCGCCAGTGTAGCGGCCGCGCGCGAGACCGATCTCGGCCCCCGTCCATGCGTCGCGCAGTTGCCGCGTGCCCTCGAAGTTGATCGGGATCGCGAGGGGCGCGTCGCCCCAGTTGAGCAACGCATGCAATTCGCCGCCCTCCCACGCGATGACGTGGTGCTCGAAGCGCGCGTCGCTCGTCCGCTGCGCGTCGGAAGGGATCGTCGCGAGCTTCTTCAGCATCGCGCGCCGCGCGGGCGGGAGCTTCGCGAGGTCGTCGCCCGACAGGATCATCCCGCCGTTCGCGGCGAGCAGTGCCGCGTGGAACGACACCTCGTCCTCGCTCGGGCCCGGCGCGAGCAACGCGCAGTCGGGGTCGTTCCACCAGAGGCGCCCGTCCATCCAGCGGCGCAGCAGGTTTTGCTTTCCCGTGCGTGCGAACGCCGCGAACGAACGCTCGACGTCCATCGAGGTGCGCGCGCCGTCGATCAGGCCGAGCGACGCCCACATCGGCTGGTTGCAACCGAGCACGAACGCGTCACCCGCGCCGCGTCGGATCGCCTCCATCCCGCGCCGGTAGGCCTCGATGCGCGTCGCGGAGGGATCGTGGAAGCGTCCGCCGTGGATCGCGCCCCAGTAGAGCGCGTCGAGCTTGAAGTACGCGACGCCCCACTTCTCGCGCAGCGTGCCGAAGAGCTGCTCGAAGTGCGCCTGCACCGCGGGATGCGTGCCGTCGAGGCAGTACCACGGTCCGAGGCGCCATCCGCCGAAGCCGACGGTGTCGGAGCGCAGCGGCTTCCCGTCCGCGTCCTGCACGAACCAGTCGGGATGCGCGCGGAAGAGCTTCGAGTCGGCGTCCGCGACGAAGGGCGCGAGCCACAGCGCGGGCTTCAGCTTCGTGCGGGTGATCTCCGCGAGCACGTTCTTCACGTCGCCGCCGAACGCCGGTCCCGTGTCGAGCCAGTCGCCCATGTGCGGCTGGTAGCCGTCGTCGATCTGCACGTAGTCGAGCTCGGGGAGCTCCCTCTTCATCACCGCGACGTTGGCCTGGACGTCCTTCGCCGTGACCTTCGCGCCGAACGCATACCACGAGCACCACCCCGTCGGCGCGGGCCCCGCCAACGTGCGCGGATGGTGCTTCACGATCGCTTTCGCGAGGTGCTCCTCCAGCGCCCCGGAGTCGTCACCGGCGTCGAAGAAGAGCTCCTCGAGTTCCCAGCTCGTCCCCGGTTCGATCGCGAGCCCTTCCGTGTCGATCACGCCGCGAAGGAGCGTCGGAGCGAGGTCGAAGCGGCCGTCGAAGCGCTTGCAAGACGCGTAGCCGAACAGGAGTCGCCGTCCCGTCGGCGGCGCGAGCTCGAGCTCGCCGTGCATGCTTCGGAATCCCTCGGGCTCCGGGAGTCGATAATGACCGCGGTCGGTGAACTGCTCGAGGTCCTCGAGCGCCCCGATCGTGCCGCCGGTCTGCGAGAGCATCTGGAAACCCTCGCCGTGCACTTTCGTCGCCGCGGGGAGCGCGTGCTCGACCTCGAAGAGCAGCACCTCGCGGATGCGGACGGGCTCGTCGCCCGCGTTGTTGATCTGGAAGCGGCAGTAGGGACCCTGCCACTGGCGCACGAGGTGCACCTTCTTCGTTGCGGGCGCGCTCGGGTCGACGAACACGATGCCGCTCGGGCTCGTCTTCATCGCGGCGAGGAGCCGCGCAGCGGGATCCGCGACCGGGGCGATGCCCTGCGTGAGGGCGAAGAGGAAGAACGGGAGCATGCGGGGCCTCGATGTGCCGATCGGCGGCGGCGTCGGTGATGGGTCCGATCCGTCGCGAGCGGCGCGCCGCTCGACGTGTTCGGCGCTCCGACCTTCCCTCGAAACCGGGTTTGGAGCAATGCCGGAGTCGCTTCCGGCCGTCCGTCCTCGGCGGGACCGCGTCACAACCCCGCGAACGGCTGCTTCGACACGTACAACGCCCACTGCCGGATGCGGCCGTTCGCGCTCTCCTGCCGCGGGAGGCAGCGGAGTCCCGTGATCGTCTGGTCCTCGCCGAGGTCGAGCACGATCACGTGCGGGTGGTTCGGCTTCGCGCCGCTCCACTGCGTGTGCCAGATGGTCTTCGGGTCGCCGTCGATGACCTGGAGCGCGGAACCGTTCTCCGCGTCGAGTTCCTCGCTGTCGGCCCAGGTCACGCTCCAGCTCGAGCGGGGGAGCTCGACACCGTTCGCGCCGATCAGGTAGAGCTCGGCCAGGGTCGTGAACTCGTCTTCCCGCTGCGAGTTCTTGGCGACGAGCGCGACGTAGCGGCCCTTGCAGGCGGGGAACACGACCTTCTGCTCCTTCGCGCCGTCCGCAAAGGTCTCCTGCGCGGCGGGCGTGCGGCCGTCGAGCACGATCTCCTGGCCCTTCTGACGCAGCTTCTTCGGGCTCGCGAGGTCGTCCGCGGGCTGGTCGAGGATCGGGTAGTCGAGGCCCGCGAGCGCGAGCGTCGTCGTCCCGCCGTCGACGTCGAGCACGAGCACGATGTTCTCGCCCTTCTTCAGCCAGCAGCCGGGGACGTAGAGCGTTTGCTGCGGACCGATCTTCCAGTAGCGCCCAAGCGCGTGCCCGTTGATCCACACGGCGCCCTTGCTCCACCCGCGCGTGTCGAGGAACGTGTCGCCGACCTTCGCGAGCGCGAACGCGCCGCGGTACACGGCCGGCGCTCCGATCGGCGCGGAGACGGGCTGGTAGGCGATGCGCGCGAGGTGGCTCTTGTCGAACGGATAGACGTGGTGCTGCCACGGGCCGAGCGCGTGTGCGCCGTCGTCGTCGACGAGCTCGACCTTCTCGGTGATGCCCTTGCGGTCGTGGATCTGTCCGCCGTAGTTGACGCGACCCATCGCTTCGACGAAGAGCTCGAGCGTCGCGCTGTTCGCGCGCGCGCCGAGCTTGAGCGTGCTCCTCCCCGAACGCCGATCGAACGCGTCGACGCGCTTCCCGTCGAGGTAGACCCACGCGAGGTCGTGCACCTCGGTGATCTTCAGCTCCGCCGGCCCGCCCGCGGGGAGCTCCGCGCGGTAGAGCACGCAGCCTTGCGGCGCGTCGAGCTCCTCGAACGTGCGCGGCATGGCGGACGTCTGCATGGGCCCGGCCTGCGCGAAGAGCGGCGCGGCCTCGTCGAGCGTGAAGCGCGGCACCGCGACGACGGGATTGGGATCGGGCTCGGGCGTCAGCGTCTCGCCCGGGTTCAGGTGCCGCTCGAACAACGCGCGGATCGCGTGGTACTTCGGCGTCGCGCGCCCGGATTCGTCGATGGGGGCGTCGTAGTCGTAGCTCGTCGACTGCGGGGAGAACGGCGGTGCGTTCGCGCCCGCAGTGAAGCCGAAGCTCGTCCCGCCGTGGGCCATGTAGATGGAGAACGAGCGTCGGTTCGACAGCATCGAATCGAGGTCGGCGAGGATCGGCTCGATGCTCCCGGTGTGGTGCGGCTTGCCCCACGAATCGAACCAGCCCGGGTAGTACTCGCCGCACATGAGCGGGCCGCTCGAGCGCACCTGGCGCAGCGCCTCGAAGGACTTCTCGGGTGAGTTCTTCGCGTCGTGGCCGAAGTTGACGACGGAGAAAACGTCGTCGCGCACGTCGTTCGGGAGCTGCGACGGGCCGTCGCACGTGAAGAGCGGCACCTCGAAGCCCGCGGCGACGAGCGCGTCGCGCACGTTGCCGATGTACTCCTTGTCCTTCCCGTAGCTGCCGTACTCGTTCTCGACCTGCGCCATCAGGATCGGACCGCCGCGCGTGACCTGCAGCGGCGCGAGCTCGTCACCGACGCGCTTCAAGTAGCGGCGCACCGCGGCGAGGTAACGCTCGTCGCGCGTGCGCAGTTGGATCCCGGGCTCCTTCAGGAGCCACCACGGGAACCCGCCGAGCTCCCACTCCGCGCATGCGTACGGACCCGGACGGAGGATGACCCACAGGCCTTCCTCCTGCGCGATGCGACAGTACCGCGCGGCATCCGCCCCGCCCGTGAACTCGAACTGGCCGGGGCGCGGCTCGTGCTGGTTCCAAAACAGGTACGCGCACACCGTGTTGCAACCCATCGCGCGCACCATGCGCAGGCGGTGGCGCCAGTACTCGGGCGGGACGCGCGCGGCGTGCATCTCGCCCGAGCGGATCACGAACGGCTGGCCGTCGAGGAGGAATTCGTCCGGCCCGATCGCGAACGTGTGCGCTTCGCGCGGCGGCGCGGAAGGCGCGTGCGGCGCGGAGCACGCACCGAGGAGCGTCGCGCCGAGAAACCAGGAGCGGAGCGGGATCATGGGCGGGTCACTCTAGCGAGGAGCCGCTCCGGGGCCTCGCGCGCGGCGCCGAGGCCGGCGTGCGCTCACCGAGGACCGTCCCTGCGCAGCACGCCGTACGCCCCTTGGCCGGGACTCGGCCGTAGAAGAGGGACGGAGGTGCGTCATGCGTGCAACCGTCGCTCCGATCGAGCGCTTCATGTCGAGCGTCCTCGTCGTCATCGCCCCCGAGCAGCCGCTCCTCGAGGCCGCGCGTCTGATGCGCCTGCACTCGATCCGCCACTTGCCCGTCGTGCAGAAAGGGAAGCTCGTCGGCATCCTCAGCCAGCGCGACGTGCATCTCCTCGAGACGCTCGACGACGTCGATCCGGCGCGTGTGCTGGTCGAGGAGGCGATGGTGCGTGACCTCTACACGGTCGAGCCCGACGAACCGATCGACCACGTCGCATCGCAGATGGCGGAGCGGCGCATCGGCACGGCCGTGGTCGCGCACGGTCCGAAGCTCCTCGGTCTCTTCACGACCACGGACGCCCTGCGCGCGCTCGCGGCCTACGCGATCGCCGGCGAGGTGCCGGGCGGCGACGAGGCGATGGAGTGAAGCATGACGATCCACGTGAACCGACCAGGCCACGAGCACGCGCGCATGCGCCTGACCGACGTCCTGATGGGCGAGCACGAGCGCATCGCGCGCGGCCTCGCCTGCCTCGCTCGACTCGCCGAGCACCTGCGCAACGGTGGTGAGACGCGCCCCGATGCCGTGCATGCTTTGCTCGAGTTCCTGCGCGAGTACGCGGATCACCACCACCACGAGAAGGAGGAGCACGTGCTCTTTCCTTGGATGGAGCGGCACGGCCTCCCCGCTGAAGCCGGTCCGCTCGCGATGATGAACCAGGACCACGAGCACGGCCGTGATCACCTGCGGCATCTGCTGGCCGCGTCGAAGCACCTGCAGATCGACGCGAGCGTCCGGCGCGAGTTCATCGCGCGCGCGGAGCAGTACTGCGCGCTGCTCTACGGCCACATCGACAAGGAGAACCACATTCTCTACCCGATGGCCGAGCGCATGGCGGCGGGCACCCACGAGCTCTTCCATCCGCCCACACAGGCCGAAGAAGCGGAAGTCGAGCGCTGGGAGGACGTCGTCGAGCACCTCGAGAACGAGGCTCGACATTGGCCGCCCGCGACGGTCCGATACGGAGTCAGGTGACCTTTTTCCAGATTCGCGGATGCTCCGTTCCGCGCCCTCACCGACCGGGGGCCCGCGAATCTGGAAAAAAGTCACCTGACTCCGTATCACGGGCCGCGTGCCCGCCATCACCCGCCGCTATCTCAAGACCGCGATCGTGTTCCTGATCTACGGGCTGCTCGTCGGTCTGCACATCGGCGCGGCGGAATACGCGGGATGGGGCACGCTGCGGCAGCCGTACGTCGTCGCGCACACGCACCTGCTCATGATCGGCGTCCTCCTCATGCTGATCATGGGCGTCGCGCAGTGGATGTTTCCCAAGCCCGCGGAGGGGGACGTCCGGCATAGACCCGAGCGCGCGCTGCTCGCGTGGTGGATGCTCACGATCGGCGTGGCCGTGCGCTCGACGTGCGAGTTCGCCTCGGCGTACGTCCAATCCCACGCGCTCGGGATCGCGACTTTCTTGGCGGCGTGCCTCGAGGTGCTGGCCGTGATCGTCTTCTTCGTGAACCTCTGGCCGAGGATCCGCAGTCCGCGGGAAGAGCTCGCGCGCGCCGCGCCGAAGTCCTGAACGCCTCGATCAGGCCGCGGGCCCGTCGCCCTCGACCGCAAGGCGAGCGCGCCTGCCCGTGAACTCGACCTCGAGGCCGCCCGCGGGCGATTCGCGCATCGTCATCGCGAGGCCGTGGCGCCGCGCGACGTCGTGCGCGATCGCGAGCCCCAGGCCGAGCCCGTCCGGGGCGCGCGAACGCGCCTCGTCCGTGCGGAACGAGCGCTCGACGACGCGCTCGCGCAGTTCCTTGGGGATCCCGGGGCCGTCGTCGAGCACGCGCAACGCGAACTCGTCGTGGTCGGCACCGCGCTCCTCGAGCACGACGGCGACGTGTCCGCCCTCCTTGTTGTAGCGCACCGCGTTGTGGATCACGTTCGACAGCATCTGCTCGACGAACGTGACGTCGCCCAGGACGTGGAGCGTGTCCTCCGGCACGGCGAATTCGACCTGCACGCCCTTCTGCCGTGCGATCGGCCGTTGCCGCGCGACCGCGCGCTCGACGAGCGCGTTCAGGTCGACGGGGTGCTGCGCCAGGAGCGGTTCGCCGCCTTCGAGCTTCGCCGCGACCGAGAGGTTCTGGAGGAGCGACGAGAGGTAGTGCGATTCCTCCAGCGCATCGCGCAGCACCTCCTTCTCGGGCAGCGTGCCCGCGTCGACGCGCCGTTGTACCGCGGAGAGATGGCCCTGGAGCACCGTGAGCGGGAGCATCACGTCGTGCGACGTGTTCTCGACGAACGTGCGCAGCGTGCGCTCGCGCGTCTCGACCGCCTCGAGGTTCGCGCGCACGTCGCTGCCCGCGGAGTTGAACGCGCGCGCGAGCTCGCTGATCTCGTCCTTGCCTTTCTCGTCGACCGCGGTGGTGTAGCGCGAAGCCGCGGAGTCGCGCACTTGCGCCGTCAGCGAGCGCACACGCCCGACGATGGGCCCGGCGGCGAACAGCACGGCCGCGAGCAGCACGCCGCAGAGCGCGATCGAGCTCCACAAGAGGTCCGTGACCGCGCTGCGCGGTCCCGCGTCCGGGCGCTGTGCGAGCATGATCGAGCACGGACCCTCTTCCCACGGCATGCGCATCGCGAACTGCAGACCTTCGATCGGTTCCCCGCGCAGTTCGGTGGTCCACGGCTCGCTCGCGATCTCCTCGCCTCCCGCGAGCGCCGCCTTCAAATCCGCGGGGAACGCGGGCGCGCGTGGATTGCGCGACGTGAAGTTCGCGTCGTAGGCCCAGAGCTCGGTGCGCTGCGGATACCCGCCGGCGAGCGCACGTCGGGGGTCGAACCCGCGTCCGCCGCGCCCATCGCCGAACGGCTCGCCGCGCGGCTCGCGCCGCGGATCACCGCGAAGACCCTCGGGCGGCGGCTCTCCGGGACGGCGCTCGGGGACCGCTCCAACGCGCGGCTCCTCCGCGCGCTGCACGCGTTCGACGTCGTTGGGTGTGTCGTTCGGCGCGGTTCCCCGGGAGGAAGCGCCGTTCTCCGGATCGGTCCGGCGTTCCGCGTTCGCGCGTTGTGCGTCGCGCGGCCGCGGGGGTCGGCCCTCCCCCTCGCCTCCCGGGCCGTGTTCGAAGCCCTCGCGTCGTTCGTCGCGGCCGGGGCCTCCGCGCCGCCACGGCGGCTCGGGAAAAGTCTCGGGCGAGGCCTCGCACCGCTCGCGACCGCCATCCTCCATGCGCGCGAGGACGATGTCGCGCATGCTCTGCTCGACCGTGTGGCGTTCGAAGCGCGCGCGCGCCCACGTGGTGCCCGCGACGACCGGCAGGGCGGTCACGAGCACGATCAAGGCGAGGCGCGTGCGCAGCTTCACGTCTTCGCCGGCACTTCGAGGCGATAGCCGACGCCCCACACGGTCGAGATCCAGTCCCCGCAGCTCCCGAGCTTCTTGCGCAGGCGCGAGACGTGCACGTCGAGCGTGCGCTCCGTGCCTTCGCGTTCGGGGTCGAGCACGTGCTCGCACAACCACGCGCGCGCGATCGCCGCGCCCGGTCGGCGCGCGAGCGCGACGAGCAAGTCGAACTCGACGCGCGTGAGCTCCACCGGTTCGTCCTTCACGCTCACGCGCCGCGCGTCGATCTCGATCTTGAGGTCGCCCGCTTCGATCGAGCCGCCGCGCTGCATCACGGGACGGCGCAGCCGCGCGTTGACGCGCGCGACGAGCTCCTCGGGCCAGAACGGCTTGATGAGGTAGTCGTCCGCGCCCATGTCGAGCGCACGCACCTTCACGGAAGCGTCCGTTTTCGCGGAGAGCACGAGCACGGGCAGGTCCGACTGCGAGCGGATGTGCTTGAGCACGTCGAGGCCGAACGCACCGGGGAGCATGAGGTCGAGCACGACCAGCGCGAGGCCGCGGTAGGGGAACGCGAGCGCCGCGTCGCCGTTCTGCACCCAATGCGTCTCGAAGCCGGCCTCGTCGAGGTGGTCGACGATCTGCTTCCCGAGCTTGAGGTCGTCCTCGACGAGCAGGATGCGCTGGGTCTTGGTCATCGGCGTGCGGCTCCTTCGTTCCTCTTCGACCTGCATGAACCTCTCAGGGTTCCGGCGCGTCCTTGCGGGCCGCTGAAGCACGGTGCGAGGAGTTCTCTCGAAGTCCTCGCTGCACTTCGGTGCTGCGCAAGATCGCCGCGGGTAAGTCTACGCGGCACCGCGCGAGCGGGCACGCGGCGGGGACTCGGACCCCGCGGCGCGCCGGCGAAGGCGCGGGTCGAGGACGACATGCGGCGCGATTCCACCGGCGAACTGAACTCGAGCGGGAGATCCTCGGGGCACGGACCCCATGGGTCGAGCCACGAGTCAGAGACGCGCCGAAGGCGGACGATCGAGCCCGCGCCCGGACCTCTCGCAGCTCTTCAGCGCTGCTCAACGCAGGTGGGGCAGACTGAGAGCAGCGCTCGACCGCCCCTTCTCCGGCACGACTGAACCCAGCCCCCATGCGAACGACGGCCCCCCTCCTCCTGGTGATCCTGGCGCTGCTCGCCGGCTGCAAGACGGGCCATCCGTCGGCCCACGACGTCCACGGAGAGCGCGCGGTCGTGTGTGCGCGGTGCGGCGAGCCCACACGGGAGCGCGATGAATTCCACGGACAGCGCGACCCGCGGGTGCTTCCTCCGCACGATGCTCGGGAGTCCGGCGCCGTTCGGATGCGCGGACCTTCAGCGATGGGACGTCGCTTCGAAGGCCGTCCGCCCCGCGGCCCAGGCGCGTTCGGCCCGCGGATGGGTGAACAGCGTGGGCCCGGACAGCGCGGTCCAGGGATGCGCATGCGCGGCATGCCCGGCATGCGTCCGCCGTTCGATCCGTCGCTGCGCGGTGGCCCATTCGGGAATCCAGAGCGTGGCGAACGCGCACCGCGTGGCGAACGCGCACCGAGCGGCGAACGCGCACCGCGTGACGAACGGGCACCGCGTGGCGACCAGCCTCGCCGCGGACGCGGCGAGCCGCCGCCGCGCGAGGGCCGCGGGCAGCGCGAACGGAGCGAGCGCCCGGGGCGTGGAGTGGTCGAACGAAGGGACGCGGGTGCGCCGGAGTCCTCACGCTCCGCCCCGCTCCGTGTGCGGCGCATCGTCATCGACCCCCGCACCGACGCTTCCCCCGACGAAGCCCACGAGTTCGCGCCGCGCGCGGAAGTTCGCGGCCGCGTGATCGAAGGTCCGCGTCTGCGCCGGCGCTTCGAGGCGCAGTTCGAGTCCGGCGTGCCCGAGCGCCTCGACGCGCCGGTCGAACCGCCGCGCGACGCGGCCCCGGAACCCCGACTTCATCCACGGTAGGGAGCGCATCGCCTCCCCTCCGCACCGTCCCCATTCCCCAGCGTTGTTACTCCATACTCACTAGCTGGACCCGACAGGTCCCATGAACATGCAACGCAACCTCACCACCCGGTCCCGTACCACCTTCCTCCTCGCCCTCGTCTGCGTCGCCGCCTCGAGCGGCGTCGTCATCGCGCAGGGTCCGCCTCCGCCTCCGCCGCCGCTCGGTCCGCCGCCGCCGCCGCCGCCGGGCAACCCGCAGACGCCGGAGAAGATCCTCCTCGGCAAGGCGCTGTTCTGGGACGAGCAGCTCTCGTCGACGAAGGTCACGGCGTGCGCGACGTGCCACATCCCCGAGCAGGGCGGCGCCGATCCACGCTCCGTGCCGCAGACGACGATGACGGCCGGCCCCAACGGGATCTTCGGCGACGCCGACGACGTGCGCGGCTCGCTCGGCGTGCCGAAGAGCCAGGCGAACGGCCTCTACCTGTCGGATGCGATCTACGGCCTGCACACGCAGGTCACGGGCCGCAAGACGCAGTCGGTGGTCAACGCGGCCTACAACCCCGTGCAGTTCTGGGACGGGCGCGCGCTCGGCGCGTTCACCGATCCGGTCACGAACACCGTGGTCTTCCCGAACGGCGCTTCGCTCGAGTCGCAGGCGCTCGGTCCGGTGGTTTCCGGCGTCGAGATGGCGCACGACGGCCGCACGATCCCCGACCTTGTCGCGCGCGTGGTCGCGTCGCGTCCGCTCGCGCTTTCGCCGCAGCTCTCGGCGGACCTCGTGCCGTTCGTCGCGAACCAGACGTACGACGACCTCTTCACCCTCGCGTTCGGATCGCCCGGCATCACCGGGGTCCGCATCGCGGAAGCGATCGCCGCGTACGAACGCACGCAGTTCTCGAACCAGGCGCCGTGGGACAGCTTCCTCGGCGGCAACGCCGCGGCGCTCACGCCGCAGGAGACGCAGGGCTTTCAGATCTTCGGCAACCCCGCCAACGGCTGCGCGGTCTGCCACGCGGGTTCGCTGCTCACGAACCACAGCTTCCAGTACATCGGCGTGCGCCCGCAGGGCGAGGACGTCGGCCGCATGGGCGTCACCGGCAACCTCGGCGACCAGGGCAAGATGAAGGTGCCGAGTCTGCGCAACGTCGAGCTACGCGGCAGCTACTTCCACAACGGCCGCTTCACGACGCTCGAGGAGGTCGTTGCGTTCTACAACCGCGGCGGCGACTTCAACGGCCCGAACAAGAACCCGTTGATCCACGGGCTCGGCCTCGCGCCGGGACAGCAGGCCGCGCTGGTCGCGTTCCTGCGCCGTCCGTTGACGGATGATCGCGTGCGCAACGCTCAGCCGCCCTTCGACCATCCCGCGTTGTACTCGAGCTCGAACCGCGTCCCCGCGCAGTTCGGCAACGCGACCGCGGGTACGGGGGGCTTCGACCCCGAGATGATCGCGATCGAGCCTGCGTTGGTCGGCAACCCGAGCTTCGTGTTCGGCGTGCAGCACGGTCTCGGCGACGCGCAAGCCGTGCTCGCCATCGACACGGACAGCACGGGCGGCACGCCGTTCGGCGGCGCCACGCGCTACGTCGCGCTCAGCCCGAACCTCGTGATCGTCCGCGCCGGCCACATGAACGGCGTCGGCGCCGGAGCCGGTTGGCGCTCGGTCACGCTCAGCATCCCGAACGACGCAGGCTTGATCGGCCAGACGCGCTTCGCGCAGTGGTTCGTGCTCGACCTGGGCGCGGGCCATCGCTTCGCGGCGTCGAAGGCCGTCCAGTACACGTTCTTCCCGTAATCGAGCTCGGTTCTTCTCTTCACGTCGGCCGCGATCGGGAGCTCCCCGGTCGCGGCCGTTTCCTTTCGGCTGCGCCCCTGTGGGCATCGGGGCCGGCCGTCTACCCAGGACGGGGAGCAGCGTCGACGCATTCGCGTCGCTATGCTCGCGTCGTCCGACCATGTTCCTCCACGCTTTCCTCGTACTGGGTCTCGTCGCGCAGAGCGGCTCCGGTTCGACTGGGTCGAATGCCCCCGCGAAGGAGATCGACCCGCGTGCAGCGACGACGTCCGTCGCGCGGGCGAAGCGCTGGACGCTCGAGCAGATCCTCGACGCGCTGCGCCTCGTCGAGACCGGCGGCGAAAAAGACGGCGGCCGCAATTCGACCGGCGACAGCGGTGGAGCGATCGGCCCGTACCAGATCCACCGCGCGTACTGGATCGACGCGCGCGTGCCTGGGCGGTGGGAGGACTGTCGCGATCCGCGCTACGCGCGAGCGGTCGTGATCGCGTACTGGAAGCGCTACTGCCCGAAGGCACTCGAAGCGCTGGACCCGGAGACGCTCGCGCGCGTGCACAACGGCGGGCCCGACGGCGCGCGCGAGAAGTCGACGCTTCCGTTCTGGCGGAAGGTCGAGCGCGCGCTCGCGAAGCAGGCGGAGGAGCGCGCCGCGCGCGAGGCGAAAGCGAAGCGCGGCGACGCGCGACCGGTGCCCGCCTCCGGCGGCAAGGAAGATCCCAAGCCCGCGCCGAAGCCGACCGACAAGCCCGCCGAGAAGCGCGAAGGCTGGGTCTGAGACCGTAGGACGCGGGCGCCGCTATCTTTGGGTGCATGACGCGCCTCGCTTGGCTTCTCGCGTTCGTCCTCGCCGCCACGACCTCGGTGTCCGCACAAGAGCCGCCGAGGAAGCGCGTGCTCGTCTACACCGTCTCCGCGGGGTACGAGCATGACGTCGTGAAGCGCACGAAGCTCGACGAGCCGTCGCTCGTCGAACGGACGCTCGCGGAGCTCGGGAAGAAGCGCGGCTGGTTCGAGTGCGTGCTGTCGCGGGACGCGCAGGACTTCACGAAGGAGAACCTCGCGCGGTTCGACCTCGTCTTCTTCTACACGACGGGCGAGCTGCCGTTCGCGGACGAGCAGAAGCGTGCGCTCCTCGACTTCGTGAAGGACGGCAAGGCCTTCGCGGGCGCGCACTGCGCCACGGACACGTTCTACGCGCTCCCCGAGTACGGCGCGATGGTCGGCGGCTACTTCGACGGCCATCCGTGGCACGAGAAGGTCGTGCTGCGCGTCGAGGACATGGAGCACGCGTCGACGCGCCACCTCGGCGCGAGTTGGGAGCTCGTCGACGAGATCTACCAGTTCAAGGCGCCGTACGACCGCTCGAAGCTGCACGTGCTGCTCAGCCTCGACCCAGCGAAGAACGAGCTGAAGAAGAACGGCGTGAACCGCACCGACGGCGACTTCGCGAACGCGTGGTGCAAGGACGTCGGCAAGGGGCGGCTCTTCTACACGGCGCTCGGCCACCGACCCGAGGTGTGGGCCGACGAGCGCTTCCTGAAACACGTCGAAGGCGGCTTCGCGTGGGCGATGCGCGCGGAGGAGCGCGCGGGGTTCGCACCGAAGAAGGACGCGCCGAAGCCGCCGAAGGAGGACGCGCCCAAGTCCGAAGGCGCTCCGGAGGCCGGCGGGCAACACGTCAACGCGCCGAAGGAGGAGCTGCAGCGCGCGGAGCCGACGAAGGGGAAGCCGAAGGTGCCCGAGGGGTTCGCGATCGACCTCGTGGCGGAGGCGCCCGAGATCCTGTGGCCGACGGCGATCACGTGCCTCGACGACGGGACGGTGCTCGTCGGCGAGGACCGCATGGACATGCCGGGGCCGACGGATCAACCGCTCGACCGACTGATCGCGCTCCACTTCCAGCCCGATGGAGCGGTGAAGAAGACGGTGTTCGCCGACCACCTCTTCGCGACGATGGGCGTCGAGCTCGTCGACGACGCGGTGTACGTGATGAACATGCCGCACCTCACGCGTCTCTGCGACACGGACGGCGACGGCGTCGCGGACGAGCGGACGGAGGTGCTCACGGACCTCGGACCGAACGCACCCGGCTGGCCCGGCGGCTTCAACGACCACATCGTGAGCGGCATCCGCCTCGGGATGGACGGCTTCCTCTACGTTGCGGTCGGCGACAAGGGCATCCCGCACGCGCACGGGACGGACGGGAGCGAGCTCACGCTGCGCGGCGGCGGCGTCGTGCGCGTGCGGCCCGACGGTTCGCGCCTCGAGCTCGTCGCGAGCGGTCTGCGCAACGTCCTCGACGTCGCGATCGACGCGCAGGGCGAGCTCTTCACGCACGACAACACGGACGACGGCCTGGGTTGGTGGACGCGGCTCACGCACGTCGTGCCGGGCGGCTACTACGGCTATCCGTGGGACTACCAGTCGCACCCCGAGCGCATGCTGCCGTGCATGGCCGACTACGGCGGCGGCTCGCCGTGCGGCGGCCTCGTGTACCGCGAGGCGGCGTGGCCCGCGGAGTTCCACGGCAACCTGATCTGGTGCGAGTGGGGGAAGAGCATGCTCCGCCGCTTCGTGCTCCAGCAGAGGGGGTCGACCTTCCGTGTGGTTGACGAGAAGGACTTCGTCACGGCCGGCGATGTCCGCCCCTTCAAACCACTCGATGTGTGCGAATCGTCGGACGGGCGCTTCCTCTTCATCAGCGACTGGGCGTACGAGGGCTGGACTGCGAAGGCCGAAGCGGGCCGTGTTTGGCGCCTGCGTCGTGCGGAGGATGACCCGCGCATCGCAAGTCGCCTGGCGCCCATGCCCAAGGACGCCAAGGGACTTGGCGAAGAACTCCGGAACCCGAGTTTCCGTCGCCGCACGAAAGCACAGCGAACCCTTGCGGCCATGGGGAGCACCGGGCTCGATGCTGCCATGTCCGTCGTGACCACGTCGAACGACGTGGTGGCCGTCCGTCATGCGGTCTGGACCGTGGCACAAGCGTGGGATCACAAGGAACCTTGGCGTGTCGACGCTCGATCCGAGCCGCACGACGGCCCGTCGCTGATCCAACTCTGCCGGGCCGAACTCGCCTATCCGACCCACGTCGAAGTCGCCGTGGCGGATCTCGTAGGTACTGGGTGGTCCTCCTTGAGTCCCGACGTGGCCCGAGTCGCCGCCGCTCGTCTGCTGCGGAGTGAGGTCAGAGAGGGCAGCGATCGATCTGCCGCGAGCAGAGGTTCACTTGTCGAGTCGTTAGAGAACTTCAACCTACCGACCGATCTCGACGCTGTCGGGCGCTTCCGGGTCTTCCGCGAAATACGTCGCGCCGGACTCCTGCCCAGCAGGGTCGTGCCCACAGAGAATCTCGTGAGCGAGGTCCTCGTGTCGATGCGAGATTCCTTCGACTCGTCCGTGGTCAGTGACCTGATTCGCTTGCTGGAGTCCAAGGAAGCGGGAATCGACCGCGCAGCAGTTCTCGAGACGCTCGCCTCCTGCGCTCGGATGGAAGCGCCCTGGGACGGCAAGTGGTGGAACATCCAGCCCGCGAAGACGCCGAGGCCCGCGCGCACGGTCGATTGGCCGGGCACGCAGCGTGTGCTCGAGGTCGTGCGCGGCGCCTTGCGCGACGCCGATGCGGCCGTCCGGCGCGCGGCGCTCGACGCCGTGCGCGAGCTCGACGAGCGTGGCGCGCTCGCGACCGTGCGTTCGATGGCCGAGAGCGAGCGCGATCCCGCGACACGCCTTCTCGCGCTCGACGTCCTCGGCGCGATGAAGGACGAAGGCGCGTCCGGCGTGCTCGAACGCGTCGTGCGCGACTCGTCGCTCTCGCACGACGAGCGCCAGCACGCCGTCGAGGCCGCGTGCGCGGTCCGTTCGAAGCCGATGCTCGCGCTCCTGCGCTCCATCGCCTGCGACCCGAATGCGCAGGCCGCACAGAGTGTCGCGTGCATCGAGGCGCTCGCGCGCTTGAAGGACGCGGAGAGCGTGAGCGGGTTCGCCGAACGCGCGCGTTCGGGCGACGAGGCCGTGCGCGTCGCGGCGCTCGCCGCGCTCGCGAAGATCCAGGGTAAGGACGCCGGGCCCGTGCTCGCGGCGCAGCTCGGCGATGGCTCGAAGCCGGTGCGCATCGCGGCGTGCAAGGCGCTCGCTGAAGCAGGGGACGTGAGGCAGGTGCCCGCGCTGCTCCCGCTCGCGAGCGATGCCTCGACGTCCGCCGAAGCGACGCTTGCGCTCGCGCGCACGCCGGACGTGAAGGCACTCGGCGCGTTCCTCGCCGGCGTCGCGTCGAGCGAGAAGCGCGTCGTCGACGCGAGCCAGAACGCGCTCCTCGCGCTCCGCGATCCGGCGCGCAGCGAGCTCGAAGGCCTGCACAAGGCCGGCAAGCTCGACGAGAAGCAGCTCGCGGCCGTGCAGCTCGCGTACTCGACGCCGCAGCCGGTCGTCGACTGGCGCGTGCTCGGCCCGTTCGAGCGCATCGGCGAGAAGCCGACTGTGCTCGCACGCGCGAGAGAGACCTCGAAGGGCAGCGCGACGATCGACGCCGAGCGTCCCGACCTCGGCGCGCGCTACACCGGCCGCGAGAAGGCCGAGTTCGGCTGGCGCGACGCGCGCGCCGACCCGAAGACGGGCTTCCTCGACCTGCGCGCCTTCTACGACGGGTTCGACGAAGTGAGCGCGTTCGCGTTCGCGCGCGTGACGTCGAGCTCGAAGCGCAAGGCGAAGCTCCTCGTCGGCAGCGACGACATGGTGCGCGTGTGGCTGAACGGGGCGCTCGTGCACGAGAACGACTCCTACCGCGCCTGGCGCGAGGACGAGGACGAGCTCGATGTCGAGCTCCAACAGGGCGAGAACGCGCTCCTCGTCCGTGTCGACAACGGCGGCGGCGGCTGGTCGTTCGACGTGAAGCTCTCGAGCGAGGGCACGGGCCCGCTGTTCGACCGCAAGGCGCTCGCGCCGGGCCTCGAGGACTACCGCGCGTTCGCGCTCGAGCACGCCGGCGACCCGCGGCGCGGCTTCGAGGTCTTCCGCCTGCAGTCCGGCCCGATGTGCATCCGCTGCCACGCCGTCTTCGGCGAGGGCGGCAAGGTCGGGCCCGACCTGAGCGACGTCGCTGCGAAGTACGGCCCCGAGGAGATCCTCCAGTCCCTCCTCACCCCGTCGCAGCGCATCGCCGAGGGCTACAACGCCGTCGCGATCGAGCTCACGAACGGCCTGCTCGTGTTCGGCCAGATCCAGAAGGAGACCACCGACACGCTCGAGCTCTACGACACGAATGGCGAGCTGAAGCAACTCGATAGGGCGGACATCGAGAGCCGCACACCGAGCAAGACGTCGGTGATGCCCGACGGCCTCGCGCCTCTGATGTCGAAGGACGACTTCGCGAACCTGTTCGCCTACCTGCGCACGCTGCGCGGAGCGCCGAAGTAGCGTTCAGGCCGACGCGAGCCGCGCGAGAGCCGCGGCTCGGACTGCCGCTCCGCGAGGGGCGCATGCGTCGGCGAGCTCGGCGAGGCGCGAGTGCGCGCGCTCGATCGGAACGTGGGGGATCGCGGCCTCGCTCGTGCTCGACTCGCAGTCCCAGAGGCATTCGAGCGCGTACGTGCGGGCGAAGCGCTCACGGTCGAGCTCGATCAGCGCGTCGACGGCTTCGGAGCGGCAGAGCGAGCACGACATCTCGAGGTAGTTCTCCTCGACACCCGGCAGCCAGCCACGGCCTGAGAAGCGCTGCAGCGCGGAGA
>JACRIO010000141.1 GCA_016220035.1 Planctomycetota bacterium
GAGTCAGGTGACTTTTTTCACGATTCGCCGCGAATCGTGGAAAAAGTCACCTGACTCCGTATCGGTCAACCGATCTGCGCGAGGCGCTTCTCGACCTCGGCGAGGACCCAGTTCGTGTCGACGAAGCGTTCGGGCGTCGAGAAGCCTTTCGGAGCGCCGCGCCCGCTCGCCATGTGGTGCGCGACGATCGTGATGCCCCAGCAGGTGGTGAGCTCCATCGCGCTGAACTTCGTTTTCGGATCCGCGGCGACGTCGAAGCGATATTCGAAGCCGCGCGTGAGACCGTGCGCGCTCTTCGAGCCTTGCACGCGCAGGATCAGCTTGTCGCGGTCCTTCTTCGGGTCGTAGCGCAGCACGGGATCGCTGTCGAGCAGCTCGACGAGCTTCGCGTCGCGCTGCGCGTCGCGTTTCAGGAACCCGAGCGTCTTCCAGCCGCGCGCGAGGTCCCAGTGGCCCTTGTAGCGGATGGTCATGTAGTCGTACGTCGTGACGCCGCATTCGGCGAGGTAGCGCACGACCTGCGGCGAGTTGTTCGACGTGGGGGAACTCTCGTGCTCGGCGTCGAACTCCTCGGTGACGGACAACGCGGGCCACGTGTCGACCTTGCCGTCGCGGATGCGGCTGACGTCGCCCGAGTACTCGCTGAGCAGCCCCCACGGGCTGAACACGAGCTTGTACTGCAAGGGGTTCGCGACGGCGCTGGGCCGTTCGAGCGGAAGCCCGCCGCAGCGCACGTGGACCTCGTCGCAGCCGTGCGTCTTGGCGCAATGCACCGCCATGATGTTCGAGATGCCCGGCGAGATGCCGCAGTCGGGGACGACGGGCACGGAGCTCTTCTTCGCGAGCGCCTCCTGCTTCGACACGATCTCGTAGTTGCCGCCGAGGTCCGTGAACGGCGCGCCGGCCGCGAGCGCGAGCCGCGTGAGCTCGACATTCGCCTGGTGCGTCGCACACGAAAGCACGCCGTGCGCGCCGCGCAGGTCGGAGGCGGTGGCGCTCGTCGCGAACGACAAGGCCGACGCGCGCTTCTTCAAGAGGCCCTTCAAGCGGTCGGAAGCCGCCTTCAGCCGTGCAGCGTCGGGCTCGATCACGTGCACGGACTTCGCTTCGCAGTTCGTGACGAGGTCGTGGACGGCGGCGGTGCCTTGGCGGCCGGCTCCGAAGAGGATGTAGCGGTACTGGCTCATGATCGTGCGTCGAACGAGGTCGTGCGGATGACGGGGCGCGGAGTCTATCGGCTGTCCGCGGGCGCGGGAATCCGCCGCGCGGCGCTCGAGCCGATCGATCGAGGACGTAAAATCCGCGCCGTGGAAGTCCTGGTCCCCGTCGCGAGCATCCTCGTCGTGCTCGCGGCCGTCGTCACGGGCGTCCGTTGGCAGCACGGTCGGGCACGCGCGGCGCTCGCGGCGTTCGCGGTGCGCCGCGGATTCTCCGTCACGGACGGCGGGAGCTTGCTCGGGCTCACCTTCGACGTGCGCGCACACGGATCGATCGACGGACTCGCGATCGCCGCCGAGCCCGTGCTGCGCGGGTACGGACGGCGGCGCCGCCGGAACACACGCATGTCGGCGCGCTTCGGCCGCCCCGTCGCTGGGCGCGTCGACGTGCGTCGGCGCGGCATGCTGAGTTTCGTGCACCGACTCGGGCTGCCCGAGGTGTCCTTCGGCGGCGAGTTCTCGCTGAAGGCGATCGTGTGCTCGAAAGAGACGAGCCTCGCCCGCGCGTGGCTCTCGAACGACGTGCAGCGCGCATTCGTCGCGTTCCCGAAGGACGCGCTCCTGCGCCTGGAGGGGAACGAAGCCTCCGTCGAATGGCGCGGGCACTCGACCGACGCGGAGTTGCTCGACCGGGCGCTCGAGCTCGTGCTCGTCGCGGGACGCGCGGCGCGCGAGGCGAACTGATCCTCACCGAGCGGGCTTCGCCGCCGGCCGCAGGGCGACGAGCAGCGCGCACGCGAGGAGCGCGAGCACGGCGCTCACGAGGAACGCATGCGTGCTGCCGAACCGCTGCCAGATCCAGCCGAAGGCGACGCTCGCGGGGAGCGCGCACACGCCGAGCGTCAGGTGGTACCAGCCGAACGCCGCGCCGCGCTCGCTCGGGAGCGACAACTCGGCCACGAGCGCCTTCTCCGCGCCCTCCGTCAGTCCGTGGTACGTCCCGTACGCGATCGAAAGCGCGACGACGATCCACGCATCGCTCGCGAACGCGAGGCCGCCATAGATCGCCGCGTAGACGATCCAGCCGGCGAGGATGAGCGCGCGCGGGCCGAAGCGATCGCTCCAGCGGCCGCCGTGGAGCGCGCTCGCGACCTTGACGACGTGCAGCGCGAGCCACAGCAGTGGAAGCGCGATCAGCGAGCTCCCCGCGCCGAGGGCCTCGCGCGCGCGCAGCACGATGAACAAGTCGCTGGCGTTGCCGAGCGTGAACAGCGCGAGCGGCAGGAGCACGCGCAACAGCGTGGGGCTCGGCAACGGTCGCAGCGGCTCCGCGGAGCGCGGCGCGTCCTCGACGGACTCCTCGTCGCGCACCCATAGCACGAGCACCAGCACCGAGAGTGCGCCCGGGATCGTCGCGACCCAGAACACCTCGCGCACTTCGAACGCGAACCCCGCGAGCAGCACGACCGCGACGAGCGGGCCGATCACGGCGCCCGCGTGGTCCATCGCGCGGTGCAGCCCGAACGCCTCGCCGCGGCGCGCCGGTTCGACCGCGGCGGCGAGCAACGCATCGCGCGGGCTCGAGCGGATGCCCTTGCCCGTCCGGTCGAGCGCGCGCACCGCCCCCGCGTGCCACGCGCTCCCCGCGAGCGCCATCAGCGGCCGCGCGAGCGCCGCGAGCACGTAGCCCGCGACGACGAGGCCCTTGCGCCGCCGCAGACGGTCCGACCATGCGCCCGCGACGAGCTTGAGCAGGCTCGACAGCGCATCCGACACGCCCTCGATCCACCCCAGCGCGAGCGGTCCTCCACCCGCGAGCCCCGCGACGAACACGGGCAAGAGCGGCGCGATCATGTCGCCCGCGGCGTCGGCGCAGAGGCTCACGAGCCCGAGCGCAACGACGTTGCGCGGCAGTCCGCGATACGGAGTCAGGTGACCTTTTCCCCGATTCGCGGCGGACATTCGGTTCGATTCCGTGGGTTGTCGCTGCCGCGAATCGGGAAAAAAGTCACCTGACTCCGTACAGCGCGAGCACGCGGTCCTTCACGGACGTCATCGCGACGAGGCCGCTCGCGTCCGGCTCGGGGCCGCATGCGCCGAATGGCTGCGTGCACAGGAACACGGGGCCGTCGCGCGGGTCGTCGGGGAGGCGGCCGTGGCTGCCTTTCACGAGCGTCGCGTCGAGCGGGATCACGTCCATCAGGTAACGCATGCCGAGCTTCTTCTGCGCGAGTCGGCGCGCGACGCGGAGCTTCGGGAGCGCGATCGTCGGATCGAGGAACAGCTCGCACGGGTCGTAGCCCGGCTTGCGATGGATGTCGACGGTGCGCGCGAAGTCGGGCGCCGCGCGGTCGTCGAGCCAGTAGTAGTAGGTGAACCACGCGTCGGGCTTCGACACGAGCACGATGTCGCCCGCGCGGATGTGGTCGAGGCCCAACGCCTTCTTCCCCTTCTCGCCGAGCACGAGATCGACTCCGGGGAGCTCGCCGAGGAGCTTCGCCGCCGCCTCGGTGCTCGCGCGGTCCTTCGTGTAGACGTGCGCGACCTGGTGGTCGCTCACCGCGAACGCGCGGCTGCCGAAGACGTCGAGTACCTCGCCCGCGGGTGTTTCGCGCGCGACGAGCAGCCCCGCTTCGCGCAGCGCGCGGTTGACGTGCACGGGGCGCGTCACGGCGGTGATCCCGTACTCGCTTACGATCATCGTCTCCGCGCCGGCGCGCTCGGCCGCGCGCAGGAGGTCGCCGATCACGACGTCGAGCTCCTCCACGGCCTTCCGCGAGCGCGCAGCGTCGGGCCCGAAGCGCTGGAAGTCGTAGTCGAGGTGGGGGAGGTAGACCATCGTCAGCGCGGGACGCCGCGTCGCGAGCGTGCGGATCGCCGCGTCCGCGAGCCAGCGCGTCGACGGCAGGCCCGACTTCGGCCCCCAGAAGTCGAAGAACGGGAACGCGCCGAGCTCGCGCTCGAGCTCCGCCGCGTACTCCGTCGGCCAGCCGTACACCGCGGGGAGCTTGCGCCCGTCCGCGGGATAAAAGGGGCGTGGCGTGATCGACCAATCGACCGCCGCGCCGAGGTTCCACCACCAGAAGATCTTCGCCACCGTGGCGGACGGATCGAGGCGCTTCACGGCCTCGTACACCTTCTCGCCCGACACGAGCGCGTTCGACTGGCGCCAGAGCGCGACCTCCATCGTCTTGCGCGCGAGCCATCCATTGCCGACCGCGCCGTGCTGCGCGGGCATCGTTCCGGTGAGCAGCGTCGCCTGCGCGCTGCACGTCACCGCGGGCAGCACCGTCGTCATCGGCGCGCGCGCGGCGAGGCGCGCGAGGTTCGGCGTGCGCTCGCCGATCAGGCGCGGCGTGAGACCGACGGCGTCGACCAGGAGCACGGGCTTCATCGCGAGCGGCGGATGCTAGCATCGCGCGCATGCTGGGACGCGTGTTCGGTTTCCTCCGCGGGAAAGGGCTGATCGTCGAGGGCGCGGGCAAGCTGCCGGAGGGCGAGGCGCGCAAGGTCGACGTCGGCGACGTGCTCGCCGGCGGGAAGCAGGTGATCCTGTGCCGCGTGAAGGGCAAGCTCCACGCGCTCGACTCCGTGTGCCCGCACGAAGGCGGGCGCATCACGCCGGGGCCGCTCGTCGAGGGCAAGTACGCGCTCTGCCCGCTGCACAACTACCGCTTCGACCCCGCGACGGGCGAGAACGTGGAGCACCTGTGCGGCCGGGCGAAGACGTACCGCGTCGAGGAGCGGGACGGCGACGCCGAGCTCTGGGTCTGAGCGCGCTCAGCGCGGCTCGCCCGCACCGTCGACGCGCAGGAGCACGATCCTCGGCGCGTCCGCCGGCCCTTCCTCCCACGCGGCGATCACCGGATCGGCCCCGAGCGGCGGAGCGGCGATCACGGCTGCGCGCGCCTTCTCGGCGAGCACGCGGCGCGGCGCTTCCGTCGTGACGAGCACGAGCGGGCCGCCGGGGCGTTCGCTGTACACGATGTACTCGTGCCGGGCGCCGCGCGCGGCCCACACTTGCAGCCCATCGCCGACGACCGTCTCCTCCTTGGCCGCCGCGAGGTTCGGCCCGCCGAGCGACACGACCTTGCCCGCGCGCCGCACGATCGCGGTCTGACCGAGGCCCGTCACGAGCAGGCTGCCGAGGTCCATCGGACACTGGTCCGTCTTCCAGTGTTCGGTCGCGAGGCGGCGCGGCGGGAGGAACGATTTCGAGGTCATCATGCCGCTCGTGAACCACGGGTCGCGCGCGCCGTCCACGACGCCGCGCCACTTCAGGTACTCGACGCCGTTCGGACCGAAGGTCGCGGTCGGACAGCAGCACGGGCAGAGCTCGTTCCCCGCCCGCATCAAGTTCGTGTTCTCCGACCACGCGCGGCCGCCGTCCGACGATTTCGACGCCATCACGACCGGTTGCTCACCGCGCAGATCGATCCACGCGCACAAGAGCGCCCCGTCGTCGCCGCACGCGAGCGTCTGCAGGCCCTCGCGCGCGCTGCCCGCGACCGCGTTCACGCGCACGGGCTCCTTCCATGTCGCGCCGAGGTCGTCGGAGCTCCA
The DNA here is from genome assembly GCA_016220035.1 of Planctomycetota bacterium. Lineage (GTDB taxonomy): Bacteria > Planctomycetota > UBA1135 > UBA1135 > JADJNY01. The sequence continues at coordinate 5,721 of JACRIO010000141.1, forward strand.
CGCGAAGACGTCGCCGTCCTTGCCCGCGAGCTCCTGGCCGCAGATCGCGGTGAGCGTGATCGCGGAACCGTGCACGGCGACGCGCGGACCGCGCCGCATTCCGAGCGCGAGCTTGTCCTTCGCGCCGACGCGGATCGGCGTGCCGAAGCTCGCTCCGCGATCCTTGGACACCTGCACGTGGAGCGCGTCCTTCACGCCATAGGCGACGACGACCGTGCCGTCCGCGGCGACGGAGAGCTGCGGTTCGCGCGCGCCGGCCGGCGTGGAGAGCTCGATGCGGTCGCCGACGGGGGGAAGAAGGCCGAAGAAGAGTGCGGCGAGGAGCGTGTGCATGGCGCCGAGGCTAGAGGTCGGCCTCCTTCCTCACCAGGGGCGGCCCATCCGAACAGCAGGTTCCCTTCGTACGCTGATCGCCAACGCATGGGAACCAGCACTCGGCGGCGCGTCTTCGTCACGGGAGCGACGGGCTACCTCGGTCGCGCGCTCGTGACCGAGCTCCTTGCCCGCGGACACGCCGTGCGCACGCTCGTGCGATCGGTCGAGCGCGCGCAGCTCCCGCGCGCGGTCGAGCTCGTGGAGGGCGACGCGCTCGTCGCGGGGAGCTTCGCGGAGCACCTCCGGGGTTGCGACACGCTCGTGCAGCTCGTCGGGACGCCGAAACCCGCGCCGTGGAAGGGGGCAGAGTTCCATCGCGTCGACCGCGCGTCGGCGCTCGCGTCGCTCGGAGCCGCACTCTCGGCGAGCGTCGCACACTACGTCTACCTAAGCGTCGCCCAACCCGCGCCCGTGATGCACGCCTACGTCGCGGTGCGCGCGGAGTGCGAAGCGCGCATCGCCGCGTCGGGGATCGCGGCGACGTTCGTGCGTCCGTGGTACGTGATCGGCCCCGGGCATCGATGGCCGATGGCACTCGCGCCGCTGTACGCCGTGCTCGAGCGCGTTCCCGCGGCGCGCGCCAGCGCCGTGCGGCTCGGACTCGTGCGCCTCGATCAGGTCGTTGCCGCGCTCGCGCACGCCGTCGAGCACCCGCCGCATGGCACGCGCGTCGTGGAGACGGCGGAGCTTCGCGCGAGCCGCTAGGGTCCCGTCCCACGATTATCTTGAACGTTCCGCCGCGCTGGATCGACGCTGGCGGCGTTGCGCCTCCTCCGCGTATTGCAGCGAATACGCGTCGTCAGCGCGCCTTGCCAGCCTCGACCCATCACGGCGCCTCGTCCAAGATACTCGTGGGACGGGACACTAGAGTGGCGCGCGCCTGGCGGGCGCACGACCACGAGATCGAGCTCATGCTGTCCTTCCTCCTCGCCTGCTTCCTCCAGACGCCCTCCGTTCCGATTCCCGACGACGCGCGCGCCGCGCTCGAAGCCGCGGTCGACCTCGCGGAGCCCGGCGCGCGGCGCAACGCGGCCAACGCGCTCGCCGCGCGCAAGGACGTGAGCGTCGAGCAATGGATCGAACTCGCGCGCGGCTTCGGGCGCTTCGCGGTGCAGCCGCCCGGGTATCGGAAGGAGCACGCCGCGCTCTCCGTGCTCGACAAGGTCGAGGAGACCGATCTGCACCTCTACGTCCCGCCGAGCTACGACCCGTCGAAGCCCGCGCCGTTGATGCTCGCGTTCCACGGCACCGGCGGGACGGGTGCGATGGCGACGCCGTTCTGGAAAGACGTCGCGGATGCGCTCGGCATGCTCGTGCTCGGCCCGAGCGAGGCCGGGCCGAACGAGGGTTACGCGTTCAGCGACCGCGAGCGCGCTGCGGCACTCGCGGCGCTGCGCTGGATGCGCCGGCGCTTCGACGTCGACGAGGACCGGGTGTTCGCGACGGGCATCTCGCGCGGCGGGCACCTCGCGTGGGATCTCGCATTGCGCTTCCCCGACCGCTTCGCCGCCATCGCGCCGATGATCGGAAGCCCGCGCTTCAACCTGACGCACGGGCAGAACAACCTGCGCTTCCTCGAGAACGTCGTCCCGCTCCCGATCCGCGATCTGCAGGGGTCCAAGGACGATCCAGGCGTGCTCGTGAACCTGCACGAGGCCTTCGCGAAGCTCGCGCAATGGAAGGCGCCCGACGCGAAGCTGATCGAGTTCGCCGACCGCGGGCACGACTTCGACTTCGCCGCGGTCGACTGGAAGGCGTGGCTCGCCGCGGCGAAGCGCGACCCGCTCCCGAAGCACGTCGTGCGCACGGCGTGCGAGCCGAAGGAGGCGCGCTCGGCGTGGGTCGAGATCACGGGACTCGCGAAGGACGTCGCCGAGGACATCGTGCCGACCGTCTCCGCCGCATCGTGGAAGGCGATGGACGCGGCCGCGCAGCGGGCGTTCCTGCAACGCGAAGTCGACAAGCGCACGGCGCGCCTCGAAGTGACGTGGACCGCGCCCGGAGCATTCACCGCGAAAAGCACGCTGGTGACGAGCTTCCGTCTCCATCTCCCGCGCGAGCTCTTCGATCCGGCGAAACCGGTCGTCGTGACGTGGAACGGCAAGAAGTACGAGCGCCGCGCCCATGCCGACGCGCGCGTGCTGCTGCAGGAGTTCGTCGAACGCTTCGACCGCTCGTTCCTGCCCGTCGCCGTCGTCGAATACGGAGTCAGGTGACTTTTTCTCCGATTCGCCC
>JACRIO010000140.1 GCA_016220035.1 Planctomycetota bacterium
CGGCCTTGTCGGTGGCGCGCGCCGCTTGGACGTCCGACTCGACTTCGGCGACGGTGTAGCGATCCGCATCGAGCGCGTCCTCGGCGAGCTCGTGCTCGACGGGCGCGACGGTGGGACTCGCGGGCTCGAGCTCGCGGCGCGCGCCCGGCGCCGTCCAACGGTAGACGGTGGGAGCGAACGCCGGAGCGGCCGGGGTCGTCTGCGCATCGGGGTTCGAGAGCGGGCGCGTGCCGGCCGGGATCTCGCCCTTGCGCCGCACGTCCTCGGGGTACGGCGACGGCGGCGGCGCCGCGCGCACGGGCGCCGCGACTGCGAGCGGACGCACGGGGAGCAGCGCTTCCGCTTCGGCCGTGCTCACGCCCTCGTCCTCGTCGACGGTCTCGAGCTCGCGTTCGGGGTTGCGCACGCTCATCGGCTCCTCGGCGGGGAGCTGGTCGCGGCGGAGCCACACGAACCACACGGTCGCCGTCGCGGCGAGCGCGCCGATCAAGGCACCGAGCGCCACGTGCGTCGCGCCGGAGAGCGCACCACCCGTGCGCGCGCCGAAGGTTCCGCCCGCGGCGCCGCCGAACGCGCCGAAGAGGACCGACAGGCTCGCGGAGAGGAACCCGAGGCCGACGAGGTGGCGCACGAGATTCGGCACCGCGCCGGCGAGGAAGATGCGCGCTCCGATCGCGGCGAGCGCTCCGTTGAGCACGAGGCTCGGGAACGCGCCGATCGAGTTGACCCAGACGGCCGCGAGCACCTTCACGAACTGGGTGGGTTCGGGTTCGACGCCCTGGAACATCGCCTGCACGACGAGCACGGCGCAGAACACGCCGAACGCGAACAGGCCGATGCCCAGACCGTCGCTCTTCATCTCGAAATCACGCTTCGTCATCGCTGGGTTCCTGGTGTGCGGTCACGGAATCGGGGGTGGGGCCGTGCATCTCTTCCCACTGGTCGAGCGTCATCATGAGCTCGCGCGACTTGCTGCCCTTGTGCGGGCCGAGCACGCCCTGCTCGCTCATGATGTCGATCAAGCGCGAGGCGCGCGTGTAGCCGACGCCGAGCGCGCGTTGCAGGAGGCTCGCGGAGCCGCGCTTCGACTTGAGCACGACGCGCACGGCCTGGTCGTAGAGGTCGTCCTCCTCCGGCACGGAGCCCGACTGCTCGCCGGGCTGGCGCTGGCCGGTGGAGAGCTGGACGAGTTCCTGGCTGAAGTTCGGCGCGGAGTGCTGGCTGACGAAGTCGACGATCTTCGTGAGCTCGCCGTCCTCGACGAGCGCGCCCTGGACACGCTTCAACTTCGCTCCGCCGGGCGGCATGTAGAGCATGTCGCCGTTGCCGAGCAGCTTGTCCGCGCCGCTGTCGTCGAGGATGACGCGGCTGTCGATCTTGCTCGCGACCTGGAACGCGATGCGCGTCGGGAGGTTGCCCTTGATGACGCCGGTGATGACGTCCGTCGACGGGCGCTGCGTCGCGACGATCACGTGCAGGCCCGCGGCGCGCGACTTCTGCGCGAGGCGCGTGATCGCCATCTCGGCTTCCTTCTTCGAGGTCGCCATCAGGTCGGCCATCTCGTCGACGACGACCACGATGTACGGCAGGTGGCGCGGCGTGCGCTCCTCGTCGAAGTCCGTGCCGAGGCGCTCGCGCAGCCCCGCTTCGCCGAGCGCGTTGTAGCCCTTGATGTTCTTGACGCCGGCGTCTTTGAAGAGCTCGTAGCGGCCCTCCATCTTCTCGACGGCCCACAGGAGCACCGCCGTCGCCTGCCGCGCGTCGGTCACGACCGGGCACATCAAGTGCGGCACGGACGCGAACATCTGCAGCTCCACCATCTTCGGGTCGACGAGGATCATCTTCACGTCGTGCGGCGAGCGCGTCATGAGCAGGCTCGCGAGGATCGTGTTGATGCACACCGACTTGCCCGAGCCCGTCGTGCCCGCGATCAGGAGGTGCGGCATGCGCGCGAGGTCCTCCACGATCGCTCCACCCTCGGCGTCCATGCCGATGAAGATCGGGAGCGCCATGTACTTCGGGTCGTAGGCCTTCTCGGTGACGAGCTCGCTGATGCGCACGATGCGGCGCTTGTTGTTCGGCACCTCGATGCCGATCGTCTCGCGGCCGGGGATCGGCGCGATGATGCGCACGCTCTGCGCGCGCAGCGCGGCGGCGATCTCCTGGGAGAGCTGCGTCACCTTGTTCATGCGCGTGCCCTGCGCGACCGTGAGCTCGAACAGCGTCACGGCCGGGCCGACCTGTGCCGCGATGACCTCGGCCTCGACGCGGAAGCTCGCGAGCGCGTTCTGCAGCTTCGCGGCCGAGCTCTCGAGGAACTTGTCGTCGAGGCCCTGGTTCTGTTCCGGCGGGATGAGCACGTCGAGCGGCGGGAACTGCCACGGGCCGGGCGGCGGCGTGAAGTTCTCGACCTCGCGCGAGGGCGTCGAGACCTTGGGCTTCATCGGCACCTTCTTCACGACGGGCGCGGGCGTGAGCTCGTGCTCGGGCTCTTCGCCTTCGTGGTGGTCGGGCGCGTCGAGTTCGTCCTCGTCGTCGTGACCCGCGCGCATCGCGGCGAGCGCCGCCGGCGAAGCCTCGTCGAGGTCGTCGTCCTCGACCGCGGCCGTCTTCCTCGGCTTCGCGGGCGCCGCGTCGTCGTCGTGGGCGAGCGTGGCCGCCTCCACCGCGCGGCGCTCCGCCTCGAGCTCGGCGAGTTCCTCCGGCGTCGGCGCCGGGTAGTCCGCGTCCTCCTCGAGCTCCTCCTCGAACTCCTCGATGAGGTCGTCCTCGTCGACCTCGCGCGGCTCACCCTTCTTGCGGCGCTGCTTCTTCGCCGGCGCGGCGAGCGCTTCCGCTTCCTCGACGCCGACCTCCATCACGGCCCCGGGAGCACCCGCCATCGCCGGCGCGAGCCCCTCGCGCAGGTCCGCGCCGCGGAGGAAGTTCCACAAGCCGAGCGCGCCGGTGCGCAGCCGTTGCGCGAGCGCCTGCCCCATCGTCTCGCCGCGCTCGTTGCGGCGCTCGGCGAGCCAGTTCCGGAACGCGAGGAACGTGCTGTAGAAGCCCATCTCCGTCGCGAGCATGAACGAGACCGTGACGACGAGCAGCAGGAGCACGAAGAGGCCGAGCCCGCCGAACTTCTCCTCGAAGAACGGGCTCGTCATGAGCGCCACGTAGCCGCCCGGACCGTAGGGCAGCCGCGCGCCGACGCGGTCGTGCAGCGCTCCGTCGGGGCCGAGGTCGGGACCGAAGCAGAACTGCAGCAGGAGCGCCGTGGAGAAGAGGAACAGCGCCGCGCCGAACGCGCGCAGGACCGGCAGCGACACCGCGCGCGCGGAGACGAGCACGCAGCCCCAGAGGAGCGCGAGGATCACGCCGAGGTAGCCCGAGAGCCCGATCGCGCAGAAGACGCCGTTCGCGAGGTACCAGCCGACCTGCCCGGCCCAGTTCCAGCCCGAGGCACCCGCGTCGTGGTACGGCGCGTAGAAGCTGACCATCGCGACGAGCGTGAAGAGCGCGAAGCCGACGAGGCAGAGCCCCTTGATCTCGCGCATGTGCCCCGCCGCCTCTCCCCCGAGCGGCGGCCCGAAGAGGAAGCCGCGCATCCCCGCGCCGATGCGCGCGAGGAAGCCCGTGGGCTCCGCCGCCCGCGAGCCACGCCCCCGCGCCGGCGCCTCGAGCGCCGCGCCGTCCCTGGAAGTTCCCGATGCCTTGCCCGCTGTGCGCGCCATGCCGTCCCTCACGAGCCCAACGCGGAGCGAGCACGCGGATCCCGCGCGCTCCGAACCCCTCGTTCGGACCGCGGGCCGTCGTAGCAAATCGCCGGGGTCGATCCAAGGACGCGGCGCGTCATGGAACGCGCGCGCGGACTGGGACTGCGAGGCTCAGCGGAGGCACCTGATCGCTCGTTTCGACGCCCGGGACGAGCCGTTGCTGAGTGCGGCACGGTGCAGCCGAAGTTCACTGCTGGCCAAGACAGCGTGCCCAGTGAATGCCTATCGCGCGAAGGAAAGGCCACGAGTGCTTCGGGTGCGCGACCGTAGCCGTGTGTGTGACCTCCTCGCTCTGGGCGCTGCATCGCGGCGAAGGACCGTTTCCACCCCGAACTTCCATCCTCTTGAAGGCCTAGGCGAGGTACCCGTTCACGGGGTGCTGCCCGCGAACGGGTACGAGGTTACGACCAATTGAGGTTGTGGGGGCATCCTGGTGCCGGAGGCCAGGGGTTACTGGTCGAAGGTAGCCTCCAAGCGTGCCTGCATTCGCGTGCCGCCAACTATGTCACTGAATTTCATCGCCACTAGCACAGTCTTGTTGGGCGCCAGTGGAGTGAATCCGGTGATGCTGAACGAACTGCCGTTGATTGTGACGTTTGCATTTGGAACCGGAGTTCCGTTCGTCTCGACAAGATAGACACTTGTCAGCGTGCGAGTCACATCTAGCAGCGCAGTTGTTCCGGCTAGTGAAGTGAGGCCCCGCGTAGTGTCGGCGTTCGTCACAATTGCGAGTGCGCAAGAGTGGTACATCTCAGAGATTCCGTTCCTCGCAAGATCGGACATTGAATCAAGCTTGTACGCGGGGAGCACATTGCAGTTGACCAAGCTGCCGGCGAGCGTCTTCTTTGCGGACGGCGTGAAGGTGATGATGATATTTTGACCGGAACCATCGGCCGTGATCCCGGTGATGGAGTAGTCGTGACAGGCCTTTCCAGCCAAGCTACTATTTGTCGGGTAGTCGTAGTGAGCCACGCCGTTGCTGTCGAAAGTGACGGGGCTTGAGGCGCCATTGACAGTTAGTTTGGTGGCGCCGCTGGTCGTATTTGCCTTCTTCAGCGAGACATCAAAGTCCGTGATGTCCACTCCTCCCGAAATCTCGTTGCAGACAGAACCAGACGCGGACGTACTCCCACCTTGAGCGACTACGGCAGGGTCGATCTCGCCGACCTTCGTACTCCCACCCTTCAGCTCGGTCTTCCCCATCGGAATGTCCTGGAAGGCTGGCGGTGCACCCTTAGTGGCCCAGGCCGCCAACGGGATCGTGAGCAGCACGAGGAAAACCAAGACGACTGAGACAGGCCAAGCAGGCCCACGTTCGAGCTTTCGCGAGTCTTGTGTGGATGTGGATGCGGCAACAACTGAGAACGAGCGCTTCATTCTGACTTCTCCTTTGTTATCGAGAAGGAGCGCAGCACAACCGCTGCAGGTACCAGCAGCCACCAGCAGCCACAAGCAGCCACCAGCAGTGACGATGGTAGCGTCACGGACCGCTCCGAGGAAGGTATCTCTATTCCGGTCCCTTCCTCTTGTTCCTAGCTCCGTGACCCTACAGCCTGTTGAGCCTGGGCCTCACCGATGGTGTGACACCTATCCGTGTCGAGTGGGCGGACGGGTGAGCCGCCTTCGGGAATGGACCAAGCCTTCTTGCCCGCGCGATCGCTCCCATGCCCGCGCAAGCTGGCTTCAGACGCTCGATCAGCGCCTGAGCGACATGGGCCTTGGACCTGTCTCGCAATCCGACATGCTCGCCGTCGGCTCCCAGGAGCAGGACGCTCGTCCTCTCCCCGCCGAGGGACGCCGGTCCGTTGAGCACGATCCAATCGGCGCCTTTTTTCGCGAGCTTGCGGCGCGCGCGCGCGACGCCCGAACCGGTTTCGAGCGCGAACGCGATCACGGTCTTCCCGGGGACGCGACGCCCGCCCGTGAGGCTCGCGAGCACGTCGGGGTTGCGCGCGAGCTCGAGCGTCGTCCGCTCGGCACCGGAGTCCTTGGCGCGCCACTTCGCGGCGAGTTTCTTCGCCGGACGCCAGTCCGCGACCGCGGCGGCCATCACGAGGGCGTCGCAGCGGCGGAAATCGCGCCGGCAGGCTTCAAGGAGCTCGCGCGCGCTCACGATGTCGATGCGCGTCACCCCGCGCGGCGTCGGGAGGCTCACCGGCCCGGCGATCAGCGTCACTTCGTGTCCCGCGCGCGCCGCCGCCTCGGCAATCGCGAAGCCCATCTTCCCCGACGATTCGTTGGTGAGGTAGCGCACCGGATCGACGTGCTCGCGCGTCGGGCCGGCGGTGACGAGCACGCGCAGGCGGCGCGCACTCGTGTTCGCGAGCTTCGCACTGGAAACACGCCGGCCGGCGCGCGCGAGTCCGTTCGAGCGCGCGCGTTTCGTCTTCGGCGTCCGCGCGGAGCTCGAAGCGCGAGTCCGTTTCGTCGCGCGCGCCATCGTCGAGCTCAACGGCGCTTCGCGAGCACCGCGCGCACGCGCTCGACGAGCGTCGCGGGCTCGGGCAGGCGTCCGCGACCCGCGTCGCCGCACGCGGTGTGGCCCACCTCGGGTTCGATCACGAGCCAACCATCGGCGGCGAGTTGCGCCAGGTTCCGCCGCACCGCCGGCTGCGCGAGCATGTTCGGGTTCATCGCGGGCGAGACGAGCTTGGGTGTCCCCGTCGGCAGCGCGAGCGCCGTCGTCGTCACCAGGTCGTCCGCGAGCCCGTGCGCGAAGCGCGCGACGAGGTCCGCGCTCGCGGGGGCCGTCAGGAACAGCTCCCCCCACTGCGCGAGGTCGATGTGGTCCATCGCGCTGCGCCGAGCCGCGCCGAACTCGTCCACGAAGGCCGGCTCGCTCGTCACCGCCTCGAAGAGCTGCGGGTTCACGAGCTCCGCCGCGCGCTTCGTCAGGATCGCGCGCACTGCGTGGCCGTCCTGCGCGAGCTTGCTCGCGAGGTCGCACGCCTTGTAGAGGGCGACCGAGGCGCTCGCGGCGAGGAGGATCTTGGCCATCGTGTTTCCGTCTCGGCGCGTCAGGTGCGCGCGGGTTCGTCGAGCCCGAGGATCTGCTTCACGCGCGCCACGGCGCGGTCGAGGTCGTCGTTCACCACGACGTGATCGTACTTCACGCGCTCCTGGTACTCGTCCTCCGCCTTGTGCAGCCGCCGCTCGAGCGCTTCCGGCGTCTCCGTGTTGCGCGCGACGAGGCGCTTGCGCAGCTCCTCGAAGTCCGGCGGCGCGATGAACACGTAGATCCCCGGCTCGCCGATCGCCTTCAACTGCAAGGCGCCTTGCACGTCGATCTCGAGCAGGCACGTCTTCCCGGAGTCCAGCGTCGCCTGCATCGGCTTGCGCAGCGTTCCGTAGAGGTTGCCGAACACCTCGGCCCACTCGATGAACTCGCCCGCTTCGACCTTCTTCCGGAACTCCTCGATCGTCAGGAAGTGGTAGTCGCGTCCGTCCACTTCGCCGACGCGCTGCTTGCGCGTCGTGGCGCTCACGGAGAACACGATGCGCGGATCCAAGAGCAAGCGCTTGCAAATCGTGCTCTTGCCCGCGCCCGACGGCCCCGACACGACCACCATCTGTCCGCGGCGCGCCATGCGCTCACTCCACGTTCTGCACCTGCTCCCGCAGGCGCTCGATCAGCGTCTTGAGCTCGACCACGGCGTGCGCGATCGCCGCGTCGCTGCACTTCGCGCCGACCGTGTTCGCCTCGCGCAGGAACTCCTGCACGAGGAAGTCGAGCTCGCGCCCGACCGGTTTTTCCTTCGCGAGCAGCGTGTCGAGCTGCCCGAGATGACTGGCGAGACGCGACAGCTCCTCGCTGACGTCCATGCGCTCGGCGAGCAACGCGAGCTCGCGCGCGATGTCGGCCTTCTTCACGACGTCGCGGCCGCCGAGCAGCTCGTCGACGCGCTTCTGCAACGCCGCGTGGTGTTCGACGACGACGGTGGGCATGCGCTCCTCGATCTTCAGGACGAGCTTCCGGATCCCGTCCGTGTGCTTTTGCATGTCGGCGAGCAGGCTCCTGCCCTCGACCTCGCGCATGAGGACGAGCTTCGCGAGTGCTCCGCGCACCGCGGTTTCCACGAGCTTCGCTTCCTGCTCGACCTCCGCGCGCAGATCCGGACTCGCGACGACGCCGGGGAGCTCGACCAGCGTCTCGAGCTTCACGTCGCCCGCGATCCCGAGCGCCTTCGCCATCGCCTGCAGTTGATCGCGGTAGACGCGCGCCACGCCCTCGTCGAGCTTCGCGACGCTCGCACTCGCCGCGCGCTCGACCGCCACGTGGATCGTGACCGCGCCGCGCTCGACGAGCTTCTTCACGACGCCCTCGAGCTCGCCCTCGAGGTGCGCGAGCTCCGACGGCAAGCGCGTCTTCAACTGCAGGAAGCGGTGGTTGACCGAACGCGCCTCGGCGCGGACCGAGAGGGCGCCGTCCTCCACGGACGCGGCGCCGAACCCGGTCATCGAGCGGATCACGTCCGCCCGCCCCCGGTGGTCGAAGTCGAAGGAGCGGGCGCGTTCGCGGCGCGCGAGCCGGGCTTGACCGCCTTGCCGCCCGCCTTGCAGAGCGGGCAGTCCTCCTTCTTCCACTGCTTGACCTCGACGTCGGCGAGGGCGAACAGCGGGAGCCCGTCCTTCTCGAACGGGTTGCCGCCCGAGCGATTGACGATGCCGCCGATGGCGAGCGGGTTCACGCTCTGCGCGCGCAGCACTTGGATGACCTCGCGCGCGGAGCCGCCGGTCGTGATCACGTCCTCGACGACGAGCACGCGGTCGGTGGGCTTCACGACGAAGCCGCGGCGGATGCACATCGCGTCGTTCTGGCGCTCGGCGAAGAGGCCGCGGGCGCCGAGCGCGCGCGCCATCTCGTACGCCCAGGTCACCGCGCCGAGCGCGGGCCCGATGACGACGTCGAACTGCAGGTTCTTCGCGCGCAACCGCTCGGCGAGCGCCTGCGCGAGCGCTTCGGCGCGGCGCGGCTCCTCGAGCAGGAGCGCGCACTGGAAGTAGCGGTCGCTGTGCATGCCCGACGAGAGCTCGAAGTGCCCTTCGAGCATCGCCGTCGACGAACGGAAGAGATCGAGAACGCGCTTCTGATCCACGGAGACCTCGCTCGGTGCGCGCGACTACTTGCCAGGTTCGGTCGGTGTGCCGCCCGCGGGCTGCGGCGCGCCCGCGCCGACGTCGCCGGGGAGACCCGGGAGCGTCGTCGAGGTCGCGGGGATGACCGTGCTCGTGCTCGCCGAGCGGTTCATCAGGTGCAGGAGCAGCGCGCTGACGAGGAACACGGCGATCGTTCCGAACGTGAAGCGGTTGATCCCCGAAGCGCCGACGCCGAAGGTCGCCTGACCGGACGTGCCGAGCGCATCGGTGAGCCCGCCGCCGCGGCCTTCCTGCAGCAGGATCACGACGACCAGGACGACCGCCGAGAGGACGAACAAGATGTAGAGGAGAGGGATCGCGTAGGCTTCCATGGCTTTCGGCCTCCGACCCGGTCGCGCGGGGCCCGTGAGCGGGTCCTGGCGGGGTTGGAGGGCGTAGAGTTCTACCCGATCGAGCGCGGCGGCAGAAGCTCGGGAAGCTGGCCCCCTTCGCTGGCAGGGGCCGATTTCCGGGGTCACGGGGCCGGTCGGCGCGCACGGAAACGGGCCGGAACGCCTGGAATCCGGGCCGTGCCAGCGAAGGGGGCCAGTATCCAGGCTGGGAGGAGACGCTCCACCCGCACGGCGCCTTGACTGCTCAGCGCATCCGCCGCCCGTCGATCAGCGGCAGGAACGTCTCCGCCTTGAGCGACGCCCCGCCGACGAGGCACCCGTCGACGTCCGGCACGAGGAGGAGCTCCTTCACATTGTCGGGCTTCACGCTGCCGCCGTACTGAATGCGCGTCTGGTCCGCGAGCGAGTCCGTGTAGACGCCGCCGAGCACGCCGCGCAGGTACGCGTGCGCCTCGCCCGCCTGCTTCGCGGTCGCGACCTGGCCCGTGCCGATGGCCCACACCGGTTCGTAGGCGATCGTGATCTTCAGGAGGTCGCGCGCGCTCACGCCCGCGAGGCCGGCGGTGAGCTGGCCGCCGATGACCTTCTCCGTTTGCTTCGCCTGGCGCTGTTCGAGCGTCTCCCCCACGCACAGGATCACCGCGAGGCCTTTGTCGAGCGCCGCGTGCACCTTGCGGTTCACGAGCTCGTTGCCCTCGCCGTAGACGTGCCGGCGCTCGGAGTGGCCGAGGATCACGAGCGTCGCGCCGACGTCGGCGAGCTGCGCCGCGCTGATCTCGCCGGTGAACGCGCCGTGCGGCTCGTCGCAGCAGTTCTGCGCGCCGACGGCGATCTTGGAGCCGCGCAGCGCGCGCGCGACCTCGTCGACGTAGACGAAGGGCGGAAAGACGGCGACGTCGACGTCGTCGCGCGCGCCGACGTGCTCCTTGATGCGAGCCACGAGGTCGAGCGCGCTCTTGCGCTCGAGGTTCATCTTCCAGTTGCCGGCAATGAAGGGCTTGCGCACGGAGGGGCCTCGCACGGGGACGGAGTCGGCTCAGCGTAGCCTCTCGACGCGGCGAGAAGCCACGCGCAGAAGGGCAGACGATGCCTCGCGAACCCTCAACGGCTCCCGACGCGCGCGGGAAGCACCACGCGGCGCTTGTCGAGCGCCGCGATCGCGATCGCGTCCGCGCGGA
>JACRIO010000015.1 GCA_016220035.1 Planctomycetota bacterium
CGCGCGCCGGAGAAGGAGTCCCCGGCTCCGCCCACGGTGGAGCGCCAGCGCTGGGACCACACGCCGTACGAGAACCGCAGCGTCGAGAACAAGGCGCGCGCGCTCGAGCTCCACGGCGGCGACGACAAGACCGAGGAGGCCGTGGCGCGCGGGCTCGCGTACCTCGCGCGCGTCCAACAGCGCGAGGGGAACTGGGGCCGAGCGGACGCGCGCGATCCGAAGTACGGACAGATCGCGGTGGGGAAGACCGGCCTCGCGCTGCTCGCGTTCCTCGGCGCGGGGCACACGCACCGGTCGGGCACGCTCCACTCGGGCACCGTCCTCCGCGCGGTGCAGTTCCTGAGCGCGGCGCAGGATCCCGAGTCCGGCCATCTGGGCGAGGGCGACGCCTACTCGCACGGGATCGCGACCTACGCGCTCGCGGAGTGCCTCGCGATGACGCACGACGCGGAGCTCTTGCCCGTGCTGGAGAAGGCGGTCGCGCGCATCCTCGCCGCGCAGGACTCGCACCGCGACCCGCGTTTGTCGGGCGGATGGAGCTACTACTTCGCCGACGGACACGCCTACGACCGCTGGCCGCGCACCGCGATCACGGCGTGGCAGGTGATGGCGCTCGAATCGGCGCGCCTCTCCGGGATCACCGTGCCCGACTCCGTGTTCGAGGGCGCGCGCGCCTTCCTCTCGGCGGCGCGCGAGGAGGAGCGCGCGTTCTTCCTCTACGACCACGACCCCGAGCGGCTCGCCGACCGCTACTCGACGCTCCCCGCCTCGACGCCCGCCGGCATGTTCGCGCTGTCGCTGCTCGGCGCGGACCTCGCGAGCGAGGAGTGGGGCCGCATGCGCGCGTTCGTCCTGGAACGGCGACCCGACGGATACCGCTACGTGAACGACGACGAGTTCGTCTTCCGCGGGACCGGCAACCTGTACTTCTGGTACTACGGCACGCTCGCGATGTTCCGCGCGGGCGGCGTGAGCTGGAAGACCTGGAATGCGGGCATGAAGGCGACGCTCGTGCCCGCGCAGGCCGCGGACGGTTCGTGGTCGCCCATCGATCCCTACGCCCGCTACGCGCGCGACGACGCGCGCGACAAGAGCTACACGACGGCCCTCTGCGTGCTGTCGCTCGAGATCTACTACCGTTACTACCTGCCGCTCTTGAAGGTGAAGTAGCCGTCGCGAAACGGAATGAAGTTCCGGGGCCGTCCCAGCCGAGGAGGAGCGCGTGCCCGGCCCGCTCGAACTCGGCTTCGGCCTCGTCCCGGGGCTCGCGTGGATGATCCACATCGCGCGCAAGGACGACTGGGAGCGCGAGCCGTGGCGCGTGGTCTTGTCCGTCTTCCTCCTGGGTGCGATCGCCGCCGTCGCCGTCGCGTTCGGACGGCCGCGCATCGAGGCCGCGTGGCCCGCGCTCGACGGCGAGGCCGCGCGCTGGCTCGACGCGTTCGCGATCACGGCGCTCACGGAGGAGCTCGCGAAGCTCTCGGCCGTGGCGCTCGGCGCCCTGTGGTTGAGCGAGTGGGACGAGCCGATGGACGGACTCGTCTACGGCGCCGCCGCGGGCCTCGGCTTCGCCGCGATGGAGAACGCGTACTACCTCTCGATCGACGGCCTCTGCTTCGAAACGTGCGCGCGCGCGTTCACGGCGATGCTCGGCCACGCGTGCTTCACGGCCGGCGGCGCGTTCCTCCTCGGGCTCGCGCGCCTCGGCGGCTGGCGCAACGCGCGCATCTTCGTGCCGCTCGCCGTGCTCGCGGCGGTGCTCCCGCACGGACTGTACGACCTCTTGCTCACCGGTTCGCGCGCGCTCGGGCTCGCCGCGCTGCTGCTCGTGGTGCCCGGGGCGCTCGTCTTGTTCGCGCTCCAGGTGCGGTGGGCGCGGGCGCGCTCGATCGCGTACCACCCGCGCGGAGGGTGATCGCGAGGGACGGCGTCGCGCGGTAGATTCCGCGCCGATGAAGCGCCTCCTCCTGATCAGCAACTCGACGCTGCACGGCAGCGGGTACCTCGACCACTGCGCGGAGGAACTCCGCCGCTTCCTCGGCCCCGAGGTCGAGCGCGTCGCGTTCGTGCCCTACGCGCTGCACGACCGCGCGGCCTACGCGGCGAAGGTGCGCGCGCGGCTCGAGCGCATGGGGCTCGCCGTGACGTCCCTGCACGAGGTCGCCGACCCGCGCGCGGCCGTGCTCGCGGCTCAGGCCGTGTTCGTCGGCGGCGGGAACACGTTCCGGCTGCTCGACGTGCTCCATCGCGAGCGCCTGATCGAGCCCTTGCGCGCGCGCGTCCTCGCGGGCATGCCGTACGTCGGTTCGAGCGCGGGCTCGAACGTCGCGTGCGTGACGATCCAGACCACGAACGACATGCCGATCGTCGCGCCGCCGACCTTCGCCGCGCTCGACCTCGTGCCGTTCAATTTGAACCCGCACTACCTCGACCCCGACCCGAGCTCGAGGCACATGGGGGAGACGCGCGAGCAACGCATCACCGAGTTCCACGAGGTGTGCGCGCGGCCCGTGCTCGGCCTGCGCGAGGGCGCCATGCTGCGCGTCGAGGGCGAGCGCGCGACGCTGCTCGGCACGACCGGCGCGCGGCTCTTCCGCCGCGGTCGCGCGCCGGAGGAGTTCGTTCCGCCCGCGCGGCTCGACGACCTCCTCGTGCCGGTCGACTGATCAGCCCTCCGCGCGGCCGAAGAAGCGCTCGCGGTCGAGCGTGTCCTTGCACAGCGACTTCACCGTGTCGCGCAGGAGCTTCAGCTCGCCGCCCTTCAGGACCTCGAGTGCCGTCTTGCACGTCGCGGCGACCTCGGGGCTCGGCGCGTCCTTCGCGAGTGCTTCGAGCGCGGGCTGGAAGCGCGCGTCGCGGCTGATCGCCATCGCGCACGCGGCGGCGCGGCGCTCGGCGGGCGGCGCGGACTGCAGGAGCTTCCCGAGTTCTTCGGCCGCGTCGTCGTGCGCCGCGAACGGACCGCAGGCCACGATCGCGTTCAAGCGCAGCGTCTCGTCCTTCTCGCCCTTGGTCTTCTTCAGGAGCAGCGCGCGCACGGACTTGTCGTTCGCGCCCGCGCTGCCGAGCGCGCGCAGGAGGTCCTTCTGCGCCGTCTTGTCCTTCGCGTCCGCGAGCTCGGCCTGGAGCGCCTTCACTGATTCCGGCGCGGCGAGCTGCTCGAGCGCCACGATGGTCTCGGCCGCGAGCTTCGCGTCGCTGTCGCCGAGGAACTCGGCGGCGACCTCCCACCACGCGGGCGGCGACAGGATGCCGATGGCGTGCATGAGTCGCGCGTGTCGGCGATCGCCCGTGCCGTCGCCCATCCCTAGCCCGCCGCCGCCGCCGCGGCCTCCACCGCCACCCCCGCGGCCGCCTCCGCCGCGCCCGCCGCCCGCGCTCTTGAGCTCGAGCAGGATGAAGTCGCGCGCCTCGGGTTCGTCGCTCGCGAGGAGTCCGCGGAGCTTTTCGAGCTCCCATCCACCGCGACCGCTCTTCTTGAGTTCCTTGATCAGGTCGAGCACTTCCTGGCGCGTCAGCGTGCGGCCCGCGCCGCCGGCCGCGCTCTTGGGATCGAACACGGCGCCTTGGATGAGCCGACGCGGCGCGCGCGCGCCGGCGGGCGCGCTCGCGGTCGACGCGGGGTCGACGGCCTTCAGGGCCGACGCGAAACACCACGCGAGCTCGCTCGCGGACACTTCGTAGGGGACGGAGCACAGCACCTTGCCCTCGGAATCGAGGAACACGTGCTGGGGCGCCACGACGAAGCCGTCGGAGTCGGGCTTCAGGAGCTCCTTGCGCAGCGTCATGTCCGCGCGCCGGTGGTCGAGGCAGTAGAGCCCGTCGAACTTCGGACACGGCTTGTCGGCGGCCGCGTGCTCGCCCGCGGAAGCGATCACGTTCACGGTGGAGCGGGCGAGCTCGATCACGGCCTTGTCCGTGTAGACCTTGGCGAGCATGCGCTCGTTGGCCTTCTCGCCGTCCATGTTCACGGCCACGAAGACGACCTTCTTCTCGCGCTTCGCGAGCGCCTGCGCCTCCTCGAACTGTTTTTGCCAGACGATCCCCTCGGCCGCGCGGGGGGCGGGCGCACTCCGGAACGGAGCTCCGGCCCGCAGGAACGGAGCGGCGGTGAACAGGAGCGTCGTCGCCAGGAAGGGGAGGGTGCGCATGGTGGGCCTCGTCGTCGGGATCCAAGGGTCGGCGGGAGCGATCCAACCTCCGAGGATCGGCGATGTCCCGGACGATGCGCGCGAATCGGTCGCGTCGCAAGAGCCCCTTCGGAAAACGACGGGAGCGGGCGCCGCCGCCCGCTCCCGCTCGGTTCAACCGGAGCGCGGGATCACCAGATCACGCGCGTCGCATTGCTCACGTTGAACGTGGCGGGCGGGCAGAACGCGCTCGCCGAGTTGCGGTAGTAGACCTGGTAGCCGCGCGACACGCCGCTGCCCGGCGTCACGCCGCCGCGCACGGAGAGCGATGCATCGCCCGCCTGCGGGTAGCTCGCCGATCCGGCCGGGAAGGGCTTCGTCCCGAGACGCACCAGCGTGCCGTCGATGCACCGCAGGCCGTCGCCGAAGACGAGGCCCGCCGTGTTGATCGCGTCGCCCTGCAGGAAGATCGCCGAGTTGCTCGCGACGTTGGGCATGCCGGCGGCCGTGAGCACGAGCGTGTCGGGGTTCGGCGCACCCGCGGCGGTGAGCAGGGCGCCGCTCGCGTTGACCGAGTTCGCGCAGCCGCGGCCGATCGCTCCGTTGTTCGCGCACGGGCACGACGTCGAGAGCGACCCGTCGCCGGCGCAGAAGCTCGTGAGCGCGTTGCACGCGGGTGCAGTGACGAGCTGTCCGAGCTGGAAGTCGTCGATCTGCCAACCGCCGAGCTCGAGGCCGCCGTCGGAGGCGAGCTCGAACTCCACGGTGACGGCCGGGTTGTTGTCCGCGATCGCGCCGATGGAGACGACCTGCGTGCTCCAGTTCGTGTCGAGCGTGTGGCCGTTCGTCGGGTTCACCCACACTTGGGTCCCGTTGACCTTGATGCGCGCCTGATCGTAGATGCCCTCCTCGACGGTCAGCCAGCGCTTGAAGATGAGCTGCACGTTCGTGCGGCCCGTGCAGTTGAAGACGGGCGAGCGCAGGTAGTTGTCGACGCCGGCCTGGTAGCGGCCGTTGGCCGTCCCGATCCCGAGGTCGTTGCCCCAGCAGCGCACCGGGCTCACCGTGTTCTGCGGGTCGCTCCAGGGCACGCCCGACACCGTCCCGCTCCTGCCGGTGGGATCGTCGCGCACCCAATCGTCGTTCACGTTGTTGGGCGTCACGTTGTACGTGCCGTGCGTCCAGCCGTTGTCGGTCGCG
Source organism: Planctomycetota bacterium (assembly GCA_016220035.1). Taxonomy (GTDB): domain Bacteria; phylum Planctomycetota; class UBA1135; order UBA1135; genus JADJNY01. The sequence continues at coordinate 5,331 of JACRIO010000015.1, forward strand.
CCGTCGAAGCCCTCCGTGAGGAAGGCGGAGACCGCGCCGACGAGGAAGCTGCGCGCGGTGCACAGGGCATCCTTCGAGTGCGCGGCCGAGTCCGTCGCCGTCACGTTGTAGGCGACGCTGGCGGGCGAGGCGACGTAGGGGATGTTCGCCGTCCACGTCGTTCCGCTCGTGTTCGTCATCGGCACGCTGATCTCCGCGCCGCCGTTGACGCGATACTTCAGGAGCACGGACGTGAGGGTCGTGTTCTGCACGGCGCTTGCCTGGACGCTCACGGGGTAGCTCCCCGCCTCGCAGGTCTGGTCGAATACCGCCGTCAAGTTCGAGAGGTCGATGAAGTAGCCCGGGAACCCCTGCGCGCCGAAGCCCGTGCGAATCTGCGTCGAGTGCGGCGTGCCGTTCGACAGATTGGCGTCGTTGTCGTCGAGGAGCAGCCACTGGAGCTCGATGACCGACTGGATCTGCGTCTGGTTGTAGGCGTTCATCCAGCCCATGAAGAGCTGGTCGGCCACGAGGTCGCCCGCCGTGTTGCCCAGCGCCGCGTCGAGCGCGTCGCGCACCTTCCACGCGGCGCCCATCCAGGGTTCCCCGTCGCGGTGGACCTCGCCGTAGCACCCCGGCGCGCAGTCCCCGCAGAACTGCCGCGTGTTGTTGCCGTTGCGGATGTCGTTGCCGTTGAGGAAGAAGTCCTCGCCGTTGATCGCCGTGTCGTAGACGAAGAGCGCGAACACGTCGGCGTTGCCCTCGCCCATGCCGTCGCCGCCGTTGCCCGTGCCGTAGCGCACGTTGAGGCCGTGGCCTTCCTCGTGGGCGATCACGGTGGAGTAGGCCGTGTTCGCGCACGACGCGCTCTGCGCGTAGAAGTTGATGTTGCCGTCGTAGAAGGCGTTGCAGCTCGAATTGACGTTCGCGATGCCGTTGAAGAGCGCGTCGGCGGTCGCGTCCGAGGGGTTGATGCGCCGGACGTAGTCGCGCACGGCCGCCACGTGCTGGAAGATGTTCGCCTGCGACGTGACCGTGTCGACGGGACCGGGGTTGAGCGTGATCAGGTTGCCGGCGCCGGGGTTCAGCGTGACGGCGAGGCTGTAGGTGGCGCCGCCGGAATCGGTGACGTGCACGAACGGGCTGTCGTAGGTGAGCGTCGCGTTCTGCACCGTGTTCACGCCGGGAACCAGGAAGTTCCCGTTGACGTCGGCCGTGACGTTGAACGTGCCGTTCTGGAGCCGGAGGTACTTGGCGCCCTGGAGCGTCTCGGGGTTCGCGGCCGAATCGGGGAGCGTGCCGGGCGTCGCCCGCGTCGAGACCGTGCCGCTGATGTCGAAGAAGTGCACGCTCGCTTCGCGCTCGACGACGTACCCGTGCACGGCGTCGATCCAGTAGGTGAAGCCCGCCGGCGCACTCGTGGACGGGGCCGACTGCACGTCGACCTCGAAGCAGAGGACGGCGATGGAGACGCCCTCGCGCGCGACGCGGCGCACGCACAGGCGCGGCTCACCGACGAGGCCCGCGGGCTCGCCTGCGTGCTTCGCGAAGGCCTGGACGGCCGCCGCGCGTGCGTCTTTCGGCGCGAGGCTCGGCTCGGTCGCGAGGCCCATCGTGTCGGCGAGCGCATGATTCTCGATGCACAAGAGGGCGCCCTGCATGTCGAGGAGCACGTTCACCGATCCACCGACGACCGGCGCCCGGCCCAGGACCTGACGGAACTCGACGGTCCACTTGTCCGTCGTGCCGGCCAGGCCGAGCGGCAAGTGCAGTGCGCGCACGAGCTCCAGTGTGCCGGGGTCGACGCCGAGGAGTTCGCGTGCCTCGACGAGGGCCGACCACGCGCGCTCCACGGCGTCCGCGTCCTCGCGGAGTTCGCCGCCGGCCGCGCCGCGGCCGCCGGAGAGGAGCTCGACCGCATCGCTGCCGGCCGGGGCGCGGATCCTCCAACTTGCGCCGTGATGGGCGCGCCAGGCGTCGAGCGCTCCGAGGTTCGTCGGAGCAACGGCGGGGTTCGACTGCGCGAACACCGGGGAAAGGGAGAGGGCCAGGAAGAAACTGCCGGGGAACACTCGGGGATGCATGGAGGGGATCGCGTGAGGGACCGGGGGAGGACCGGCGTGACTCGAATACACGCCGGGACTTGGGACGCGGCCGGGGGGGAGCAGGTTCCCGACGGGGTCCACTCTACTCCGGGCTCGCGGGTCGCGGAGCGGGAAGCGGAGCTCGACTCAAGACGCCCCCCGTAGGAATTCGACAGGTGCTGGACCCGCGGACCGTGCGTCGCGCGGGACGCAGTCGCGCTCGCCCGCCCGGGGGACGCGGACCGCCGGCCAACACCCTCGATCCCACCTCATGACGGCAGTTCAGAGCGAGCGCGCGCAGACCGGCCAGAAGCAGCTCACGGTGGCGCAGATGCTGCACGTGATGCGCGTGGAGTTCCATCGCGCGCGCTCGCAGCGCTATCCGCTCGTGTGCGCGATGCTCTCCATCGACGGCCTCGAGGGGCTCTCCGAGACCTGCGGGTTCGGCACGAAGCAGAGGCTCATGCGCGCGGCCTACGACCTCCTGCGCGCGACGTGCCGCGAACAGGCCTGCATCGGGATGGCGCTCATGGCCGGCGAACGCATCATGGCCGTGTTCCCGAACCTCGCGCCGACGCGCGCGAGCGACCTCGGCCGCGTGCTGTGCGAGCGCGCGCGCGCGAGCGAGCTTCCGACCGAGGGCGGGATCGTGACGCTGGCGCTTTCGATCGGGATGGCGCACAACCTGCTCGCCGAGACGAACTCCTCGTTCGAGGGCATCGTGCAGATCGCGGGGCGCGCGCTCTCGATGGCGCGCGACGGTGGCGGCGGGAAGTCGTTCCTCTGGCGCGAAGCGGAGGCGGAGCTCGAGCAGCTGCGCGACGAGCTCGCCGAGCGCAAGAAGTCCTTCGAGGAGCAGCACGCCGTCCTCCAGGAAGAGGTCTCCGAGATCGGCGGCCTGCAAAAGGCCGAGGTGCTCGATCGGCTCCAGGCGCTCTTCGCCGGCGTCGCGCGGACGGACGCGATCGCGGAACTCGAGCGTCAGGTGCTCGCCGTCGCCGCGAAGGAACTCTTCGAGGAGCGCCAGAAGGCGATCCAGAAGACGGTCGACGAGCACAAGCGGCAGATCGACCAGCTCGAGCGGCGCATCGCGAAGCTGACCCAGATCCTCGGCGTGACCGAGGAGGAGCTCAAGCGCGTCATGGCCATGAAGGCCATCGACTCGGGCGTCGCGTCCATCTTCCGCGAGGTCCAGGGCCTCACGGCTTCGGAGGAGCAGGGCGAGACCAAGAAAGCCATGATGTCGGCCATCTTCGAGGCGAACCTCGCCTTCCAGAAGCGCGCTGCGCCGGCTGGAGCCGCATGAACACCGCGGACGCGCTTCTGCATCGCGTCCGCGGCACCACAGGAATCGAAACGGAACCGGAGAAGACTCGATGACGAACAAACACACGAACACCAAGACGGAAGGCCCCACCGCCACCATGGACCCGACCCGCGAGAACGCGAACGAAGTCAAGAAGGACCACGGCGTCCTCTACCTGGGCGTCGACCTCGGCACGTCGCGCACGTCGGTCGCGGCGAGCAACGGCCAGCGCGTGACGATCAGCTCGCACGTCGGCTATCCCAAGGACGTCGTCTCGCGCAAGCTGCTCAAGAAGGACGTGCTCTTCGGGGAGGAAGCCGTCGAGCACCGCCTCTCGTGCCGCTTCTACCGTCCGCTCGCGGCCGGCGTGCTCAAGCACACGAGCAACGAGAAGACGAGCGACGTCGAAGGCAACATGCAGGCGGCCGCGGACCTGATCCGCGAGATCATCCGCCAGTCGAAGCCGCGCAAGGACGAGCTCGTCTACGCCGTGATCGGCGTGCCCGCGCAGGCCGCGATCCACCACAAGGACGCGATCATCAAGGCCGCGCGCGAGTCGGTGGACTCCGTGATGCTCTGCTCGGAGCCGTTCAGCGTCGCCTACGGCCTCGACATGCTCGACGACGTCCTGGTGATCGACATCGGCGCCGGCACGACCGACCTCTGCCGCATGCACGGCACGATGCCGGAAGACAACGACCAGATCACCAACACGTACGCCGGCGACTACGTGGACAACCTGTTCGCGAAGCTCGTGAAAGAGAAGCACCCCGAAGCGCAGTTCTCGGTGCAGATGCTGCGCAACATCAAGGAGCGCTTCTCCTCGGTCGTCGACAACATGCAGCCGGCCGTCACCGAGCTGCCCGTGAACGGCAAGCCGACCTCGTTCGATTTCACGAACGAGCTGCGCACCGCGTGCCGCTCGATCGTCACGCCGATGGTCGACGGTCTCGGCCAGCTCATCGCGACCTTCGACCCGGAGTTCCAGGAGCGCCTCAAGAACCGCGTGCTCCTCGCCGGCGGCGGCAGCCAGATCAAGGGCCTCGACATCGCGATCGAGGAGGAGATGAAGCGGCGCCTGGGCGGCGGCAAGGTCATGCGCATCGAGGAGCCGATGTACGGCGGCGCGAACGGCGCGCTCAAGATCGCGCACGACATGCCGGCCGAGTACTGGGAGAAGCTCAAGTGAGCTCGACGGCGCGGCGGTGACGTCCGCGTCGCCACCGCCGGGATCGATTCCTGCGAGCCGCGCAAGGTTGCGCGGCTCGTTCCGTTCCGTCCCGAGCGCGCAGCATCGCCTCGCGTCCTGCACTCGAGCTTCGAAACGGGAAGGCCCCTCGGTCGAGGGGCCTTCCGTGGCTGGAACCACTTCGCCGAGCTCGATCAGGGCATGCCCACGATCGTGAAGGGGAAGCGCATGCGCAGGGCGCCCTGCTGGTTGGTGAACGTCGCGGCGCGCACGCCGATGCCGTTCGAGTTGCCCCAGTACGACGTCTCGAGGCCGCCACCCGCGACCGGCTGAACGCGCATGGCCTTCGACCACTGCGAGGGGTTCTGCGGGAACATCTGCGGGTTGTACATGACGACCTGCACGTAGAACGGCGCCGGCTCGAGGACGAGGCCGTTCGGGAGGGTATGCGCCTGCGGAACGCGGAAGTCGGGGATCGAATCGAGCGTGACCGGGAAGGCCTGCTGCAGGCTCGCGAGGTGCGTCGTGTACAGGTGGCCGAACACGTTGAACTGCCCGGAGCCCGACTGGACGCCGAACAGTTGGTGGCACTCCGCGACCAACAGGTTGACCACGCAAGTGCTGGCGTTCCCGTGGTTGTCGGTCGCCGTGAACGTGATCACCCAGTTGCCGGCCTGGGCCGGCCCGGCCGTCCAGTTGAAGACCGAGCAGATCGGGTTCCCGGAGGCGGGGAGCGGCGGCGTCATCGTCGCGCCGGGGGGGAGGCCCGTCACGGAGAGCGTCACCGTGTCGTTGACGTCCACGTCCGCGGCACAGATCGTCATGGAGAAGGGCACTCCCACGCTCGCCATCTGGTTCGTGTTGCACTGCGTGAAGTGCGGCGGCGTGTTGATGTAGTTGTAGCAGACCGTGCAGCTCGCCGAGGCGGAGGTGAGGAACTGCGTGATCAGGTTGCCGCTGCCGCTCGCGTTCGAGGTGCCGACGGCGTTCACGGGCAGCGTGATCGTGCCCGGAGCATTCGGCAACCCGGTGAAGAGCGCGAGGTCGGAGATCGGCGGCGGCGAGGTCGCGGAGTTCGAGGCGTTCGCGGTGATGTTGAGGTGCGAGACGCCGGACGTGCCGCCGAAGTCGATCACGCCGTCGAACGGGCTGAACGTGTCGTTGAAATTCGCGATCGGGATCGTGACGACGATCACCGAGAGGTCCGGGCGCGTCAGCGTGATCTGCGCCTGGAAGTTGGTCGTCACGAGGGTCGGGGCGGCGTCGAGGCTCTCCTCGCGCACCGAACCCTCGATGTGGCCCGAGAGGTTGAAGTTGATCGACACGAGCTGGCCGAGCGCCGGGTCGAACTTCGGGAAGGTGAGGGAGTTGTTCCAGTTGGTGGACTGGAGCGGGATGCTCGCCGTGTGGCAGATCTGCTGGGTCGGCGGACCGCCCGCGAGGGCGATCGGCGTGAGCAGTGCGAGGAACGCGGGGAGAAGGCAGCGTCGTACGTTGCGGATCATGGTCTGCGACTTCCGTGAAGGCTCCAGTTTGCGAGCACTCGGGGGGGTGCTCGGCGCTCGGGTCCGAGCGGCCGACCCAGGTCACACGGATCCTCCTTGAGCGGCCGATCGGGTACGGCCAGATCCGGGGTCCCAGGTCCGTTCAGTCTACGCCTCGTTCCGCAGACCGGAAGAGGGGAGGTGCGCAGGAACGGCCGTCCTCCGGCGCGAACGAGGACCGAATCGCGCTCGATCAGGGCCCCGCGGGCTGGCGTTCGTACGCACCGAGATCGACCACCGGCGGCGCGGGTACCCCCGTGTCGCTCACGCTGGGCTCGTCCGCGAAACGCGGGTTTCCGCCGAGGTCCGTCGCGGTCGTACCGAGGAGTGCGCCGTTGTCCCCCGCATCGATGCAGGCCGACGTTGCGCGCAGCGCGAGGTCGCCGAGCTCGTCATCCGCCGTTCCGAAACGACCGTCCGGCCCGGGCGCGGGGAGGGCGGTGAACCCCGGGTCGCCCGCGAGGTTGCCCGCGCCCGCGACGCCGACCTCGAGGCAGCAGTCGCGCGCGTCGAAGAGCCCGCCGAGCTCCGGCGGTTGGTTCGCCCAGGCGATCGAGTTGCGGATGGGTGGGGCCGTGATCTCGGAGGCCGCCGCCGGTCCGCCGACGAGCGCGACGTTCGCGACCAGCGTGCAGTTCGCGACGGAGGCATCGCCGAAGGCCATCGCGAAGTAGCCGCCGCCGCGGTGCGCGCGGTTCCCGACGAAGGCGCAGTTCTCCACCCAGCCGTGGCAGAAGTAGCTGATCATCAGGCCCCCGCCCCAGCCCTCCTCGTTGCCGAACGCCTCGTTGCCGACGAAGGTGGACTCGCCGAGGCGCGGGAACTCGCCCTCGAGGTAGACGCCGCCGCCGCCGAGCTCGGCCCGATTGTCGACAAAGACGCAGCGCCGCGCCGTCGCGTTCGCGAAGTAGCAGCTCATGCCGCCTCCGACGGAGAACGTTCCGCCCGTCGCCGAATTGCGCTCGAAGCGACAGTCCTCCGCGAGCACGTCGCTGACGAGGACGTAGAGCCCGCCCGCCTCTTGCGCCGCATTGTCGGTGAACGTGCAGCGCCGCACGGTGCCCGCGCAGCCCTCGATGAAGTAGACGCCGGCGCCGAACGAAGCTCGGTTCCGCTGGTAGACGCAGTCCTCGACGATCGGTGCGCCGCCGACGCCCCACACGCCGGCGCCTCCGCTCCCGCCGCCGCCGCCGCCGCCGCCGATGATGTCGACCCCTGCGAGGTTCTCGACGAACACGCAGTCCTGGATCACCGGAGCCGCCTGGTCCGAGTAGATCCCACCGCCGCCGATCTCGGCCTCGTTCTGCTCGAAGCGGCAACCGACCACCTGGAGGGCCCCCTCGGGAGCGACGTAGATGCCCGCTCCCTGGAGCGTGTGGTTGCGGCGGAAGACGCAGTCCTGGAGCAGCGCGCCTTCCTGCGCGCGGGCGTAGACCCCGGCTCCCTGCTGCGCCGAGACGTTGTCCTCGAACGTGCAGCCGACGGCGAGGACGTGGGAGTGGTGGTGGAGGTAGAGCCCCGCGCCAAGAGTGTCGGAGCGGTTGCCGCTGAAGACGCAGTCCTCGTAGACGCTCTCGATCCCGTGGTCGTTGGCCGCCCCGTGGTTCTTCGACCAGTTCTCCTCGAAGCGGCAGCGCACGATCCGCGGCGAGGAATTGAAGACGTCGAGTCCGCTGCCCTGATCCTGGCTGTCGGGTGAAGGCCCCTTGCCCGGGCCGTCGGCGTGGCCGCCGCGGAGGGTGACGTCCTCGAGGGTGCCGGCGCCCTCGGCGTCGAACGCCACGACGACGTGGAAGCAGTTCTCGTCGCGTCCCTGGAAGTCCGCGCCGTCGTCGCCCGCCAGATCGCCGGAGAGCACGGTGGCGCCGGCGGCGAGGGTCCGTTCCGCGAGTGCCGTTTCTGCGCCCGAAAAACCGCCGCGCACGGTCACGCCGCGCTTCAGACGGAAGCTCGCGGTGCGCGGGCTCCCCGGCGGAGCCGGCGTGTAGGTCCCGGCGGCGACCCAGACCTCCTCACCCTCCGCGCTCGCGTCGATCGCAGCCTGCAAATCGCCGCCGGCCCGGCCCCAGGAGCCTCCGTCGCCCGTTCCTCCCGGTACGACGAAGCGCCGCGGCGGGGTGCTGGAGCCCCCTCCTCCCGAACACGCGGCGAGGAAGGCGAAGACGATCGAGGCCGAGGCGGCAGGGGTGCGAAGGGAGGCGCGGTGCATGGCGGTCGCGGGGTGCGGGATGGAACGCGCGTCCAAGTCTACCCGCGTTTTCGCCGCGCGTTCGGGCTCGCTCGGGTGGGTCCGGGACGGCATCGGCGGTGGTCGGAGATGTGGAGGCCGTGCGCGGGAGCGCGCGGTGCGTTGGACTCGGACGTCTCCGACCCTGCGATTTTCCCGAGGAAAACCGGGTTTTCCATCGTCGAGCGGGTTGATCGCGCTGGAGGTGTCTGCTAAACCCGCGCTCGCGCCACGGGTACGAAACCACTCGAACCCCCAACCACATCCCACGCACATGGCCAAGACAAGCAACTCCAAGGCGGCGAAGGCCGCTTCCAAGCCCAAGAAGATCTCGCCGGCCGGCAAGCCGCGCTCCAAGGGCGAATTCTTCAGCACCGTCGCCGACCAGACGGCGCTCCCGCGCAAGCAGATCGCCCAAGTGTTCGACGCGATGGGCAAGATCATCGCCGCCGACCTCTCGAAGGGCGGCCCCGGCATCCTCAACGTCGCCGGCCTGATGAAGGTCATGGTGAAGCGCATGCCCGCCACGAAGGCGCGCGAAGGCATCAACCCCTTCACGAAGGAAAAGCAGATCTTCAAGGCGAAGCCGGCGCGCAACGTGATCAAGATCCGCCCGCTCAAGGCGCTCAAGTCGATGGTCTGATCCGGGCACGCGGATCGAGTCCACGTTCGCGCCAACTCTGGCACGCCGATCCCGGCTCGCGCACGACGCGGGTCGGGATCGCGCGCTTTCGAAGGTGCGCGCGGCGCGCGCTCGCTTGACGCTGCGCGCGGCGTTCGGTTTCTTCTACGCGCGCGCGGGTCGTGCGCCCGCGTCCCCAACCAAACAGGAGTGCACCATGACCAAAGGTCGAGACGTCAAGAAGGACACGAAGAAGCCCAAGCTCTCCATCCAGGAGAAGCAGGCGAAGAAGAAAGAGAAGCTCGCGAAGAAGGGCTCGGCCTGATCGGCCGCTCGCTGCGCGAAGACGAATGCGACGCGGGACGCCGCCCTGTGCGACGTCCCGCGTCGTTTGCGTGCAGGCGTGTCCGCGCGCTCAGAGGATGTCGAGCACGCCCGTCCCGCCCTCGCCCGTCAGCGTCGTGGTGTTCGCGCGGTAGTTGATGCCCACGGAGAGCTTCGCGTTCCAGGGCAGGAGCTCTTTGTCCGCGACGATGCCGAGCGCCACGGCCGCGTAGCCGCGCGCGCTGTCGGTGATGCGCTCCCCTTGCTGGAGCATCCGCACGAGCGGATCGACCGCGCGCGCGTCGCCGATGAAGCCGAGCGCGGACGCGATCGCCGCCTGCGCGGAGAGCCCCCGCGCCTCGGCGAGCATCGAGCAGAGCTCGGGCACGAGGTCCTTGACGCCGAGCAGTCCGAGCGCCACGACCGACTGCTTCAAGAGGTCGGGCTTGTACTTCGCGTCCCGCACGACGGCCTTCACGGCCGCGATCGAGGCGCGGTCGCCGATGAGGCCGAGCGCGATCGCGACCTGGCCACGCGTGAGCTGGACGGAGCACGTTTCGAGCTGTTTTCCGAGCGTCACGCGCGCGTCTGTGTCGCGCGCGATGCCCGCGGCGATCGCGAACGCGCCGATCTCCGCGGGCGCCCGTGCATCGGCGAGGGCCGAGCGCAGGAGCTCCTTCTGTCCGGACGAGGGCGCGTCGCCGCGCTCACCGATCCGGCGCTCGAGCACGCCCGCCGCGAGCGCGGACCACGGCCGCAGCGTCGTCGAGCGCTGGCGGATGCGTTCGCCCAGGAACGCACGCAGCTCCGCAGCGCCGTGCTCGCTGCCCGCGCCGGTGCCGCGTCGGCCGCCGATCTCGCCGAGCGCCATCGTCGCGAACGCGCGCAGCTGCGTGTCGCGGCCTTCGTCGACGAGCGCGCGGAGACGCTCGCGCACGCCGGCGTCGAGCGCGTCGTCGTCCGCGTCGGCGAGCTCGCCGAGGGCCAGCACGGCGCTCTGCTGGAGGACGAGCTCCGCCTTCGAGCGCTCCGCGACCATCGCCAGGAGCTCCTTCGTGATCTCCGCGCGGAGCGCGCTGGGCACGGGGCTGCCGTCGCGCACGCACAGGCGCGCGAGCGCGGTCGGCGCGTGCGCGCGCACGAGCGCGGACCGGTGCTCGTCCCGCGCGAGCTCGCGCAGCCAGCGCAGTTCGCCTTCGCGCGACGCGGTGGGTCCGCGTGCTTCGGTCTCCGCGCCAGCGAGGTCGATCGGCGTCAGCCCGAGCGACACCACGCACGCGACGTGCACGTCGCGCGTCGCGAAGTGCGAGTCGTTCAACAGCTCGACCAGGATGCCCGCGATGCGCTGGCGCACCCCGTCCTGGTTCGAGCGCGCGCCGATCAGGCCGAGGCCGTACGCGGCGAACGCGCGCGTGCGGTAGGGGACCTCGGTCGCGTGCACGAGCTCCCTGCGCGCGTGGTCGCTGTCGCGCGCGAGCGCTTCGAGCGTTCCGACGCTCGCGTCGTTCGCGAGGATGCCGAGCGCGATCGCGGCGGTCTCGCTGATCTCCTGGTTCGGGTCCGCGAGGAAGCGCATGAAGACCGTCTCGAACGGGCTCGTGCCGTCCTCGTTCGCGACGTCGCCGATGCGCGCGAGCGCGATCAAGGCACCCGTGACGATGTCGTTCGATTGCTCCTTCTCGAGCGCCGCGAGGAGCGCGGGCACGATCGTGCCGCGGATCGCGGTCTCGGAAGGCCGCGTCGAGCGCTTCGCGCGCGCGCCCGTGCCGAGGAACTCCGCTTCGCCGTCGGTGAGGTCCGTGCGGTCGAGCGCCGCCTTGAGTTCGAGGAAGGGCGCCTGGTTGAAGCCCCACCAGTTTTCCCAGCTGGTGAGATCGCTCTCACCGCCGAGGCCCGGCGTGCCGGCACCGCCCGGCCGTCCGCCGCCCGGGGTCGGCGTCGTACCGCCGAGGCCGCCCCCGCCGGGCGTCGGCGTGCCGGTGCCTCCCGGCATGCCGGGCGTTCCGCCGGTCGGGCCCGGGGGCACCGGGCCGGAACCGCCGGGACCGCTGCCGCCGGGCGGGACGGTGTCGCCCGGGCCGCGGTAGGTGCCGCCGTGCGCAGCGAGGCGCGCGGCGGGGAGGGACAAGAAGGTGAGAAGGAACAGCGCTGCGCAGCGGGTCGTGGAGTGCATTTCGAAGTCGATTGCGAACGGCGTGGTTGGGACCGCGGGTGTCGCCCGCCGCGCGTTCGCAAGGCACGTGCCCCGGATCGCGCCGTCGATCGAGTTGCACTCCGAGCGCGTGAAGCCGGACGCGCGACCTCCGAGCCACATGCACCGAGCTTCGCGCGCGTGACGCCGCGGCTTCGCGCGCGCCACGTCCCTGCGAGCCCGTGCTTGCGCTCGTCGGTGGACGCGAAGATCCTCTGTGACCGACGATCCGAGGACGACTACGCATGCGACGCGAAACCGCGCTCTTCTTCCTGCTCGCGCTCACCGCCGCTCCGCTCTGCGCACAGGAAGCCGCGCCCACGCCGCGCGACCTGTTCGTGAAGCACTGCGCGCAGTGCCACGGCGAGAATGGCGACGGGAACGGCGTGCAGAAGCTCGACAAGCCCGCGCGGAGCTTCAAGGACGGGGGCTTCAGCTACGGCAACACGCCCGAGGCGCTCCTGCGCACGATCACATTCGGGATCCCGGGCACGCCGATGCCGAGCTTCGCGAACGCGCTCACCGACGCACAGAAGAAGGAGCTCGCGACCTACGTGATCACGCTCGGGCCCGAGGTGGTCGAGGTGAAGGCGAGCGAGACGCGCCTCGTCGTGAAGGACGTGCCGCTCTTCGTGCGCGGCAAGCTCCCGCCGATCGTCGACGGCGCGAAGGAGACCGTGCGCGGCCTGCTCGTCGGCACGCCCGACGGGTTCACGTTCGAGTACGACGTCGAGGACGTGCGTCTGCTCGGCGTGCGCCAGGGCGACTTCGTCGAGCGCCGCGACTGGGGCGGACGCGGCGGGGATGCGCTCCAGCCGCTCGGAAAGGTGGTGTACGACGCGGGAGCGCGCTCCGCGTCGTCCGCCGTCACGTACACGAACGAGAGAAACCACCGGAGCGGCCCCGTGTCGGCCGTGTTCCTTGGCACGCGCGCCCGCTCCGACGGCGCGCACGTCGCCAGCGTCTTGCAGCCCCGCCTCGTCGATCGCGAGAGTCCGAGCGTGCGCATGGACGAGCGCGTGTCCGCGGCACAGAGCGCGATCGGCGCCGGCTTCGCGCGCACCTTCGCGTTCGAAGTTCAGGACGTCGGCGACTGGGACTGGGGCCGTTTCGAATTCCTCGTCGGGGAGGCGCCCGGCGCCGTGCTCGAGGCCCGCGGTGCCGGATGGTGCGTGCGCAAGCTCGTGGACGGCCGTCGCGAACTCACGCGCCTTTCGACGAAGTCGAGCGGCGTCGAACTCGTATCCGAAGGTGCGACTGCGCGCGTGCGCATCCCGTCGGCGCGCGTTGCCGGCCTCGCGTTCGAAGTAGTGACGCTGCTCTTGCCCGCGTGGAACGCCGAGGTCGAAGCGGCCTGGAAGCAGGAGTTCGCCCGATGATCGCGCCCTTCCTCCTGGCGCTCGCGCAAGGCGCGCCGGTCCTCACCGAGAACGACGCGTACACCGTCGACTACCTCCGTCCACCCGACGGCGCGCTCGTCGAGGTCGGCGGGATGGACTTCCTCCCCGACGGCCGGCTCGCGGTGAGCACGCGCCGCGGCCAGGTGTGGCTCGTCGAGAACGCGCTCGCGCCCGACCCGAAGGACGCGCGCTTCACGCTCTTCGCCGAAGGCCTGCAAGAAGGCCTCGGCCTCGCCGTCGTCGACGGGCACGTCGTCGTCGTGCAGCGCGGCGAGCTCTCGATGCTCTTCGACCGCGACAAGGACGGCCGCGCGGAAGAGGTGCGCTGCATCACGAACGGCTGGGGGCTTTCGGGCAACTACCACGAGTTCGCGTACGGTCTCGCGCTCGACGACCAGTTCCACGCGTACGTGTCGCTCAACGTCGGCTTCTGGGACCCGAAGTGGTGGCACGGCAAGTCGAAAGCCGCGTGGCGCGGCTGGGTCGTCGAGGTGACGCCCGACGGCCGCGTGCTCCCGTTCGCGAGCGGTTTTCGCTCGCCGTGCGGCCTCTCGATGTCGCCCGAGAAGGAGCTCTGGGTCACGGACAACCAGGGCGACTGGGAGCCCGTCGGTCCCGTCTACCAGGTGAAGAAGGGCCGCTTCCACGGCCACCCCGCGTCGCTCGCGTGGACCGACGCCTACCGCGCGACGAACACGGAGCCCAGCGACACCGTGCCGCCCGACGTCGAGCGCGAGTCGCCCGCGCTCTGGCTCCCGTACAAGTGGTCGCGCTCCGCCGGCAACGTCGTGTGGGACCAGACCGGCGGGAAGTTCGGCCCGTTCGGCGGGCAGATGTTCGTCACGGAGCTCACGAACGGCATGGTCCTGCGTGCGGCGCTCGAGCGCGTGCGCGGCGACTGGCAGGGAGCGGTGTTCCTCTTCCGCCAGCGCATCGGCTCGACGGTGCGCGGGCTCTTCGCGAAGGACGGCACGCTCCTCTGCGGCATGACGAACCGCGGGTGGGGCGGCCTCTCGCCGTCGCACGGCATCGCACGCGTCCGCCACACCGGACGCGCGCCGTTCGAAGTGCGCGACGTCCACCTCCTGCAGGACGGTTTCGAGCTCACGTTCACGCGGCCGTGGAAGCGCGGCTTCGCGCCCGCGACGACGAACGCCGCGCTCACGCAGTACCACTACGACTGGTGGTGGCAGTACGGCTCGCCCGAGCGCGACACGAAGGCGCTCGAACTCGCGGGGGTCGAGCCGAGCGCCGATCGGACGAAGCTCGTCTTGCGCGTGAAGGAGCTGCGCGCGGGCGAGATGGTCCGTTGCGTGCTCAGCGGCTTCGTCGCCGAGGACGGGGCGCCGCTCCTGCACGACGAGTTCGCGTACACGCTCAACCAACTCCCCGCGGGCCCGCTCACGAAGACGAAGATCGCGCGCCTCGTCCCGCCGCCCGCCGCGCGCGAGACGAAGGACGAGGGCTGGCTGCGCCTCTGCTACCGCGACGCGTTCGAGCGCTGGAACCAGCAAGGTTGGCGCCAGTGCGACGTCGACCTCGACCTCGCGGCGCCGGAGAAGCTGGCGATCTGGGACGGCAAAGGTGCCCTCGTGAACGACGGGAAGGACGCGACCGACTTCACGAGCAAGGAGCGCTTCGGCGACGGCGTCTACGCCGCGAAGTTCTTCCTCCCCGCGGGCGGCGAGGCGCAGATGTTCGTCGCGGGCCGCTACGGCGTGCGCTGCGCGCAGCCTGCGACGGTGGACGGCGCGCGCGCGAACCGCTGCGGCGCGGTGATCGCGCCGGCGAGGACGAAGCTCGCGACGCCGGCGCTCGACGCGTGGAAGGGACCGGGGCAGTGGCACGAGTTCGAGGTCACGTACCGCGCCGCGCGCTTCGACGCGGCGGGCCAGAAGACCGCGAACGCGCGCTTCGACAGCGTGAGAGTCGACGAGACGCAGGTGCTCGCCGACGTCGAGTTCACTGGGCCGTCCGAGGGCGCACCGCTTTCGAGCGAACCCGAGCGCGCGCGCGGCCCGTTCGTCCTGCGCGGGATCGGGACGATCGCGTTGGGCGGCGTACGCGTGAGGCCCGAACGCGCCGAGCGCGAGCCCGCCGCGACGAGAGCGGAGGGCTGGACGCCGCTCTACGACGGCGAGGACCTCCAAGGCTTCACCGCGACCGGCGCCGCGCAGTGGAAGGTGGACGAGGACGGCGTGCTCCAAGGCAGCGGCGAGCACGGCGTCCTGTGGACGGCGCGCGACGACTGGACGAACTTCGTGCTCGACGCGCGCGTGAAGATCTCGGAGGGCGGGCTCGCGGCCTTGTGGTTGCGCGCGGAGGACGCGGACGGGAAACCGGCGGGCTACTCCGCGGCGATCAACAGCTCCTACCCCGACCCGCAGTACACGGGCAGCTTTCCCGGCCTCGCGTCGCTCGGGACGCAGCTCGTCGGCGCGGACACGTGGTGCGACTACCGCCTCGAGTGCACGGACGTCGCGGACGGCGTGCGCCTGCGCGCCTGGATCAACGGTGTCCTCTTCAACGACGTCGTCGACCACACGCGCAAGGCCTCGAAGGGCCGCATCGGCCTCGAACAGCACCACGCGGGCTCCGTCGTCGAGCTGCGCAGCCTGGCGATCCGGGAGCTCCCCGCTGCCGCGCGCTGATCCGCGTCAGCGCTTCCCGTCGTTCGAGGGGGGCGGCGCGACGGCCGGATCGAGCAGCGCGCGGCGCGCGCGTTCGCCGATGTCGTGCGCACCGCCCTCGCGCGCGACGCGTTCGAGCTCGACCCGTGCCTCGAGGCGCCGCCCCTCCTGCGCCAGCACCACG
>JACRIO010000016.1 GCA_016220035.1 Planctomycetota bacterium
CGAGGTTCGCGTGGCGGCCGAAGAGCTCGAGCACGAGCGCGCGCCGCTCGCCGACGGCCGCCTCGCGGCATTCGAACAGGGCGATGCGGTCGCCCGCGACGGGGACGCACTCGGCGAGCGTCGCTCCGAGCAGCTCGGACTGCGCGCGCCGGAAGAACGGCCCGAGCGGTCCGTCGTGGCGCTCGACGCGTTCGTGCTGGACGTGCAGGCGCGGCGCCTCCGGATCGGCGGACACGCGCACGCGCAGGACGCCGCGCGCGTCCGGATCCGCGGGCTCGAGGACGAGCACGACGTCGGCCGGCGGAAGCCCGACGACTTCCTTCACGCGCGCGCCGCGCACGAGGCCGTGGAGCTCGCGCGCGAGGGCCGCGACCTGGGCCGTGTCGAGGTTCAGGCGAGCTCTTCCTGCACGCTGTAGATCCACTCGAGCGCGGGCTGCTTCCACTCGCAGAGCTCCGCGGGGTCGGCGAAGAACAGCGCGAGCTCCTTCTTCGCCGCCTCGGGGCTGTCCGAACCGTGCACGAGGTTGTTCGAGAAGCTCATGCCGAGGTCGCCGCGGATCGTGCCCGGCTCCGCCTGGCGCGAGTTGGTCTTGCCCATGAGCTTGCGCATGACCTCGATCGCTTCCTTGCCCTCGACGGCGATCGCGACCACGGGGCCGCTCGTCATGAACTGGACGAGCTTCGGGTAGAACGGACGCTCCTTGTGCACCGCGTAGTGCGTCTCGATGAGCGCCTTGGGGAAGGTGCGCAGCTTGAGGCCGACGATCTGGAGGCCCTTCTTCTCGATGCGCTGGACGATTTCGCCGACGAGGCCGCGTTGGACGGCGTCGGGCTTCAGGAGGACGAGGGTGCGTTCGAGCATGGCGTGGAGCTGGGCGGCGCGGGCCGCGGTCGGTGGGGGGGAGCGCCGCGCGATCGGCGGCGAAAAAGCGCAGGAGTGTAGCGTCGCGGCGGACCGCGAACCATGCGTCGATGGGGTGCTCAGCGGAGGCCGTCCTGCGGCCTTTTTTTCGCCGTCGTCGTTGACCTCCAGGCGGTCCTCCCTACACTCTCCGCCCCTGTCGATCGCGGAAGGCCTTCGGGTCTTCCGAACCGTTCTCAGAGAACCCCAATCGGAGCGACCGGACGCATCGCGCGCCGCCGCCACGAACCCCGCGCTCACGAGCATCGCCATGGTCCCGAGCCCGTCATCAGGTCGCGCGCCGACCTCGAAGGACAGTTCGACCCGTGCGCCGCTCCGGCGGGACTTCGGACGCTACGCCGGGCTGGGCTTCCAGTTCGTCGCGGCGCTCGCGGTCTTCGGGCTCGCGGGCTGGTGGCTCGACCAGCGCCTCGGCCTCGAACCCTGGCTGCTCGTCCTTGGAATCTTCCTCGGCGGCGCGCTCGGGTTCTACTCGCTCCTGCGCGCCATCCCCGCGGGTGGTTCGCGTTCGCCGCGCTCCGGTCCGCCGGAGGACGGCGCGCGCCGTCCGCCTCCCCGCTGATCCCGCTCCGCCCCCCAGGTCCGTGACCCGCACCACCCTGACCACGCTCTGTCTCCTCGCAGCGGCCGGCTTCACCGCCTGGCAGCTCGGCGGCGCACTGGGTGCCGGCGTGCTCGCGGGTGCGCTCACGGGCGCGCTGTTCACCGGGCTCTCGCTCCTGTGGCAGCGTCACCAGCTCCTCCATCACCCCGAGCGCGCGCTGCGCGCGATGGTCGAGGGCTTCATCGCGAAGTTGCTCGTGATCCTGATGGCCGCGTTCGCGCTGCGCTTCCTCCCAGCGCTCGCCGAGCTCCTCGACTGGAGGAGCTTCCTCGTCGCCTTCGCCGCGGCCGCCTTCGCGCTCCTCGCGATCGGCACCGCGGACAACCTGCGGACCGCCAAGGAGCGCCGCGCATGAGCTTCGGACAAGCCCTCGGCACGCTGTTCTCCACGGCGCGCTTCTGGATCGTGGTGCTCGTCGTCGGCGCCGCGTGCGCGTTCACCGCGCAGTTCGCGGAGCACCACGCGAACGAGAACGTGTTCCAGCTCCTCTACATGCACTTGATGCCGGCGAAGCTCGTCACCGGCCACGGCGAGCACGCGGCAGCGCTCCTCTCCCTCGGCCTTCCCGACGGCTGGACGCTGTTCGACATGGACCAGGCCGTGCCGGGCGTGCAGCTCGTGGCGACGAACCTCCAGGTGTTCCAGGTCGCCGCGGTGCTCCTGCTCTTCGTGTGCTTCTCGGGCGTCCCCGGGTACCTGCGCACGGGGAAGGGCGACTGGCTCACGCGCATCTTCGCGGGCTTCGCGCTGTGGGTGCGCGACGAGATGGTGGTCGCGACGCTCGGCAAGGAAGTCGGCCGGAAGCTCACCCCGTATTTCCTGACGCTCTTCTTCTTCATCCTGTTCATGAACCTGATGGGGCTCGTGCCGCACTCGGCGACGGCGACGGCCAGCATCTTCGTGACGGGCGCGCTCGCGATCCTGACCTTCGTCTCGATGATCGGCGGCGGCATGGTCGCGCAGGGACCGGTCGCGTTCTGGAAGCACCTCGTGCCGCACGTGCCGGTCGCGATCTGGCCGTTGATGCTCGTCGTCGAGCTCGCGGGCCTCGTGATCAAGCCCTTTGCGCTGATGATCCGCCTCTTCGCGAACATGACCGGCGGGCACATGGTCGTGCTCTCGTTCATGGGCCTGATCTTCTACTTCGCGGAGACGGCCTCGCCCGCCGTGGGATGGGCCGCGTCGCCCGTCGCGCTCGCGTTCGCGGTGTTCATCATGATCATCGAGGCGTTCGTGGCGCTCCTGCAGGCCTACATCTTCACGCAGCTCACGCTCCTGTTCGTGGGCGCATCGATCCATCCCGAGCACTGAGCCGCGCGCTCGGCCCGGGAACCCCAGAGAATCCACCGAACCAACCACCCCAACCCCGCGCGACGGCGAACCGCCCGAGCGCATCGAGGAGATCCATTCCATGAACGTTCCCCCCGTCGAAGAGTCGCTCGCGATCGCCAAGATGGGCGCCGGCATCGGCGCCGGCCTCGTGGCCATCGGCGTCGGCATGGGCATCGGCAAGATCGGTGCATCGGCCGCCGAGGGCATCGCCCGCCAGCCCGAAGCGCAGGGCGACATCCGCGGCGCCGCGATCCTCCTCGCCGCGCTCATCGAAGGCGTCGGCCTCTTCGGCCTCGTCATCACGCTCCTCATCGCGATCGCGAAGTAGCGTCCGCAGCGCGCTCGCGCGGCGTGCTCCGCCGCGCGAGGGCCTGCATGGTGCGCGCAATCCGCGACCTTCGTTCCCCGGCAAGCACGCGACGTCTCGTCGACAGGCTCAGAGCCATGCACATGTTCCTCAACCTGGCGCTCCTCTCGGAAGGCGAGGGCGGTTTCAACCCGCTCGACCCGCACTCCATCGGCATCGCCTTCTGGACCTGGCTGATCTTCCTCGTCTCGCTGCCTTTCATCTGGAAGGTCGTGATGGGGCCGGTCACCAAGGCGCTCGAAGCGCGCGACGAGACCGCCGCGAAGGCGATCGTCGCCGCGGAAGAAGCGAAGAAGGGCGCCGAATCGGCGCGCGCCGAGGTCGAGACCAAGCTGGCCGAAGCGAACCGGCAGGCGGCGCACATCCTCGAGGAAGCGCGTCTGCGCGCCGAGTCGCGCGACAAGGCGTTCGCCGACCAGGCGAAGAAGGAAGCCGCCGCGATGCTCGAGCGCGCGCGCTCCGAGATCCGCGCCGAGCAGGAGAAGGCCGTCTCCGCCATCCGGCGCGAGGTGGTCGAGCTCTCGCTCAACGCCGCGGGCAAGGTCATCCAGAAGAAGATCGACGCGGCCGACGATCGGCGGCTGGTCGAGGAGCTCGTCAGCTCCGTCAAGGCAGGCCGCTCGTGATCGTCGATCCCGTCACGCTGCGCTGGGCCGAGGCGCTCTACGGCCTCGCGAAAAAAGAGGGCGCGCTCGGTGCCGTTCAATCCGACGTCGCGCGGCTCGCTTCCGCGCTCGCGGCCCCCGGCGGCGCGGACGTGTTCGAGCCGCGGCTCGACCGCGCCCAGCGGCGCTCGCTCGCGCTATCGAAGGCGGCGGGGGCGCACGTGTTGGTCCTCATCTTCGTCCAGCTCGACTTCGACCGTCGCCGCGAGGACGTGCTCCGCGCGCTCGGCAAGGCGTTCCAACGCCTCGCCAACGAAGCAAGCGGCGTCGTCGAGGGCGTGGTCGAGAGCGCGCGCCCGCTCGGCGCCGCGGAACAATCGCAGCTCGCGCTCCATGTGGGCGCGGTGCTCGGCAAGCAAGTGAAGCTCGAGAACCGGATCGTTCCCGAGCTCGTCGGCGGCGTCCGCGTGACGGCCGCGAACCGCATGATCGATTGGTCGGTGCAAGGACGCCTCGAGGCGCTGCGCCGCCGGATGATGGAGGCGCCGCTCAGCGTCTCCGCACGCTCCTAGAGATCTCCAACCTCGAACGCACAGAACCAGGACTGCCATGGACCTCCGCCCCGCAGAAGTCACTTCGATCCTCGAGAAGGAGATCGCCGCGTACAAAGGCGAGAAGAGCCTCCAGAGCGTCGGCACCGTGCTCACCGTCGGCGACGGTGTCGCGCGCGTGTACGGCCTCGACGACTGCATGATGAACGAGCTGCTCGAGTTCCAAAACGGCGTGCGCGGCGTCGCGCTCAACCTCGAGGAGGACAACGTCGGCTGCGTGTTGCTCGGCGACGCGACCAAGGTGAAGGAAGGCGATCCCGTCCGCACCACGGGCCGCGTCATCTCGGTGCCGACGGGCAACGCGCTGCTCGGCCGCGTCGTGAACGCGCTCGGCGATCCCGTCGACGGTCGCGGGCCGCTCGGCACGCACGAGTCCGACCTGCGCACGATCGAATCGCCCGCGCCGTCGGTGGTGGAGCGCGAGCCCGTCAAGGAGCCGCTCCAGACCGGCATCAAGGCCATCGACGCGATGATCCCGATCGGCCGCGGACAGCGCGAGCTCGTCATCGGCGACCGCCAGACCGGCAAGACGGCGCTCCTGATCGACACGTTCATCGCGCAGAAGGTGACCGGCGGCGGCGACCCGAAACACCCCGAGCAGGTGCTCTGCGTCTACGTCGCGATGGGCCAGAAGCAGTCGACGATCGTCGACGTCGTGCGCAAGCTCGAGGCCGCGGGCGCCATGGCGTACACGATCGTGGTCTCCGCCTCGGCGAACGACGAGGCGTCGATGCAGTACCTCGCCGCGTACACCGGCGTCACGATGGCCGAGCGCTTCCGCGACGAAGGCCGCCACGTCGTCATCGGCTACGACGACTTGTACAAGCAGGCGCTCGCGTACCGCCAGGTCATGCTGCTCCTGCGCCGTCCGCCGGGCCGCGAAGCGTTCCCGGGCGACGTGTTCAACCTGCACAGCCGCCTGCTCGAACGCGCGGCGAAGATCAGCAAGGACGCGCCCAAGGTGAACAAGCGCTTCCTCAAGGGCGGCGGCTCGATCACGGCGCTGCCGATCGTCGAGACGCAGGAAGGCGACGTCGCGGCCTACATCCCGACCAACGTGATCTCGATCACGGACGGGCAGATCTTCCTCGAGTCCGCGCTCTTCAACTCGGGCATCAAGCCCGCGGTGAACGCCGGCATCTCGGTGTCGCGCGTCGGCGGCTCCGCGCAGATCGGCGCGATGAAGGACAAGGCGGTCGCCGGCGGCCTGCGCCTCGGTCTCGCGTCGTACAGGGCACTCGCGGCCTTCGCGCAGTTCGGCAGCGACCTCGACAAGGCGACGCAGCAGGAGCTCACGCGCGGCGAGCGCCTCACCGAGCTCCTCAAGCAGGGCCAGTACCAGCCGATGCCCGTCGAGGAGCAGATCCAGGTCATCTACGCCGGCACCTCGGGCGGCCTCGACGACTTCCCCGCGAAGCAGGTGGTCGAGTTCGAGAAGGCGTTCCTCGCGTACATGAAGGACCGCCACCCCGAGGTCGGCGAGGAGATCCGCACGACGAAGAAGCTGTCGGACAAGGCCAAGGCGACGCTCGCCGCGGCGATCGCGACGGTGAAGGCGCAGTTGAACCCGCCCGCGGCGAAGAAGTGACCGCGCGTCCCTGACCCGACCTCGAAGGCGCCCCTCAAGCCGAGCAACGGACCTCCACGATGGCCTCCATTCGCGAACTGCGCAGCCGGATCAAGTCGGTCGGCAGCATCCGCCAGATCACGCGCGCCATGGAGATGGTGGCGACGACCAAGCTGCGCCGCTTTCAGGAGCGCGCGGTCGCCTCGCGACCGTACTCGCAGGAGATCTCCGGCATGGTGACGCGCCTCGCGAGCATGCTCGGCGACGACGTGGGCGACCGGCCGCTGTTCAAGAAGGGCGCGGGCGAGCGCACGCTGATCCTGCTCGTCACCTCCGACCGCGGATTGTGCGGCGCGTACAACTCGAACGTATTCAAGGTGCTCGAAACGTGGCTCCTCGAGCACCCGGGGAAGCCGGTCGACACCTTCGTG
Source organism: Planctomycetota bacterium (assembly GCA_016220035.1). Lineage (GTDB taxonomy): Bacteria > Planctomycetota > UBA1135 > UBA1135 > JADJNY01. The sequence goes on from JACRIO010000016.1 coordinate 6,442, forward strand.
TACGGGCGGAAGGGCTACCAGTACCTCACGCGCCGCGGGCGCCAGGTCGAGCGCTTCCTCGTCGAGCCGCCGCTCGAGCAGACCGACTACCGCGCCGCGGCGCGCGCCGCCCGAGAGCTCACCAACGCGTTCCTCTCGGGCAAGTACTCCGAGGTGGTCGTGCTCTACACCGCCTTCGAATCGGTCGTGCGCTACGTGCCCAAGGTGGTGCCGTTCCTGCCGATCGAAGCCGCCGCGGTCCAGGCCGGCGGCGCGAAGGCGGGCGACCCGAAGGCAAGTGGCCCCGGGGCGAGCGGCGATGTCCTGCTCGAGCCCGACGCGGGCACGCTCTTCGACCGGCTCGTGCCGCGCTACCTCGAGACGCGCATCTACAACGCGCTGCTCGAATCGCTGACCAGCGAATACGCGTCGCGGCGCGTCTCGATGAAGAACGCGACCGACGCGGCCAAGACCATGCAGAACGCGCTCAAGCGCGTCTACAACAGGAAGCGCCAGGAGAACATCACCAAGGAGCTGCTCGACATCGTGGGCGGCTCGGAGGCCCTGCGCTGACGCACGAGAGACGAACCATGACGACGACCAAGAACTCGCTCCAGAACGGCTCCATCGCGCAGATCTTCGGCCCGGTGGTCGACGTGCGCTTCCCGTCCGGCCAGTTGCCGCCGATCTACAACGCGCTCCACGTCACCGACGCGGCGCGCGGGATCGACCTGACGCTCGAAGTCGCGCAGCACCTCGGCAACGACGTCGCGCGCTGCGTCGCCATGTCGACGACGGACGGTTGCCGCCGCGGCATGCCCGTCGTCAACACCGGCGCGCCGATCGCGGTCCCTGTCGGTGAGCGCACGAAGGGCCGCCTCTTCAACCTGCTCGGCCAGCCGCTCGACACGTTGACGAAGGGCGCGGTCGCCGCGGGCGAGATGTGGCCGATCCACCGGCCCGCGCCGCGCTTCGACGAGCAGGAGGCGATCTCCGAGGTGTTCGAGACCGGTCTCAAGGTCGTCGACCTCCTCTGCCCGTTCGCGAAGGGCGGCAAGATCGGCCTCTTCGGCGGCGCCGGCGTCGGCAAGACGGTGCTCATCCAGGAGCTGATCCGCATCACGGCCGTCGAGAAGGGCGGCTTCAGCGTGTTCTGCGGCGTCGGCGAGCGCACGCGCGAGGGCAACGACCTCTGGCTCGAGATGAGCGAGGCGAAGTACAAGAAGCCGGACGGCGGCGAGGCGAGCGTGATCGACAACGCCGTGCTCGTGTTCGGCCAGATGAACGAGCCGCCCGGCTCGCGTCTGCGCGTGGCGCTCTCGGGCCTGACGATGGCCGAGTACTTCCGCGACGTGAAGAACCAGGACGTGCTGCTCTTCGTCGACAACATCTTCCGCTTCGTGCAGGCCGGTTCCGAGGTGTCGGCGCTCCTCGGCCGCATGCCGAGCGCCGTGGGGTACCAACCGACGATGGCGAGCGAGATGGGCGCCCTCCAGGAGCGCATCACCTCGACGAAGAAGGGCTCCGTGACGTCGATGCAGGCCGTCTACGTGCCCGCCGACGACATCACCGACCCCGCGCCCGTCGCGACCTTCGCGCACCTCGACTCGACCATCATCCTCGAGCGTTCGATCGCCGAACTCGGCATCTACCCCGCGGTGGACCCGCTCAAGTCGACGTCGCGCATGCTCGACCCGCAGGTCGTCGGTGAGGAGCACTACAAGGTCGCGCGCGAGACGCAGCGCATCCTGCAGCGCTACGCCGACATGAAGGACATCATCGCGATCCTCGGCATCGAGGAACTGCCGGACGAGGACAAGCGCATCGTCGCGCGCGCGCGCCGCATGCAGCGCTTTCTCTCGCAGCCGTTCTTCGTCGCCGAGCAGTTCACCGGCACGCCCGGCAAGTTCGTCTCGCGCGCGGACACGGTGCGCTCCTTCAAGGAGATCATCGACGGCAAGCACGACGAGCTCCCCGAGTCGGCCTTCATGTACGCGGGCTCGATCGACGAGGTCGTCGAGCGCGCCAAGAAGTCGAAGGCCTGATCCATGGCCGGCTCCCTCACCCTGCGCGTCATCACGCCCGAGCGCATCGCGTTCGACCAGACGGTCGAGGCCGTGCGCCTGCCCGGCGCGGACGGCCAGCTCGGCATCCTGCCGCGGCACGCGAACATGATCGCGGCGCTCGACGTCGGGCTCATGCGGTACCGCGCGGGGGGCAAGGAAGCGGCGCTGTTCGTCTCCGGCGGCTTCTGCGAGGTGCGCGACAGCACCGTGCGCGTCGTCACCGAGGCCGGCGAGCGTCCGGCCGAGATCGACGAGGAGCGCGCGCGCGAGGCCGAGCGCCGGGCTCGGGAAAGACTTTCCCAGGGCCGGGCCCAAACCGGCGAGCCGCTCGACATTTTGCGTGCAGAGGCGGCCCTGCGTCGGGCATTGATGAGACTCCGGGCCCGGGAATTCCGATCGGAATAGCATGACCCCGAGCTCGACCTCCGCATTGACCACGCACACGAAAACGGACTGGCGACGGACCCACACCTGCGGCGAGCTGCGCAAGCCAGAGGTCGGTAGCCGCGTGACCCTGAACGGCTGGGTGCACGCGCGCCGCGACCACGGCGGCGTCTACTTCGTCGACCTGCGCGACCGCTACGGCATCACGCAGGTCGTGCTCGGTCCCGAGCTCTCGGACGCGGTGAAGCTCGGCCCCGAGTTCACGATCTCCGTCTCCGGCCGGGTCGTCGCGCGCGAGCCGCACAACGTGAACCCGAACCGCCCCACGGGCGAGATCGACGTCGTCGCGGATCGGCTCGAGATCCTGTCGCGCTCGAACACGCCGCCGTTCCCGATCGACGCGGACGAGGAAGTGTCCTTCGAGACGCGCCTCAAGTACCGCTACATGGACCTGCGTCGCCCGGCGATGCAGAAGAACTTCATCCACCGCTCGCGCTTCATCCACGCGATGCGCCGTGCGTTCGAGCGCCAGAATTTCGTCGAGGTCGAGACGCCGATCCTCACCAAGGCCACTCCGGAAGGCGCGCGCGACTTCCTCGTGCCCTCTCGCGTGCACCCCGGCGAGTTCTACGCGCTCCCGCAGTCGCCGCAGCTCTTCAAGCAGATCCTGATGGTGGCGGGCATGGACCGCTACTACCAGGTCGCGCGCTGCTTCCGCGACGAGGACCTGCGCGCCGATCGCCAGCTCGAGTTCACGCAGCTCGACATGGAGATGTCCTTCGTCGAGGAGGACGACATCTTCCGCACGTGGGAGCAGGTGCTCCACGAGACGTTCCGCGACGCGATGGGCCTCGACGTCGCGATTCCCTTCCCGCGCATGAGCTGGAAGGAGGCGATGGAGCGCTTCGGCGTCGACAAGCCGGACCTGCGGTACGGGCTCGAGCTCGTGGACCTCGCCGATTGGGCCCGGACGTGCGAGTTCGCGGTCTTCAAGGACACGATCGCGCGCGGGGAGCGCGTCATGGGGATCCGCGTGCCCGCGCAGCATCCGCTCACGCGCAAGGAGATCGACGGGCTCGAGGAGCAGGCCAAGTCCACGGGCGCGAAGGGCCTCGCGTGGTGGAAGCCGACCGCGGAAGGCGGCAGCGGCCCGCTCTCCAAGTTCACGACCGGCGCCGCCGGCCTCGCGCTGCGCGCGCGCCTCGGAGCGCAGGACGGCGACACCGTGCTCTGCGTCGCGGGCAAGCAGTCGCTCGTCTGGCGCGTGCTCGGCGATCTGCGCGTCGCCCTCGGCAAGAAGTTCGACCTCGCGAAGGGCGAGTGGCGCTTCACCTGGGTCACGAGCTTCCCGATGTTCGAGTTCGACGAGACGGAGAAGCGCTGGTTCTCCGCGCACCATCCGTTCACGGCGCCGGTGGACTGGAGCATGGGTGGGGAAGCACCCGACCTCTCGACGCTCGTGAGCCGCGCCTACGACCTCGTCCTGAACGGCTGGGAGCTCGGGTCGGGCTCGGTCCGCATCCACCGCAGCGACGTGCAGCAGAAGGTCTTCTCGATCCTCGGGATCGGTCCCGAGGAGCAGAAGCAGAAGTTCGGCTTCCTGCTCGAAGCACTCTCCTTCGGCGCGCCGCCCCACGCGGGCTTCGCGATCGGTCTCGACCGCCTGTGCGCCATGTCGCTCGGCATGGACAACATCCGCGACATCGTGGCCTTCCCGAAGACCGCGAGTGCTGCCTGTCTGATGACCGACGCGCCCTCGCCCGTGGCGCCCGAGCAGCTCGCCGAAGTGCACATCCGAAGCGTCGTGCCGCCCTCCATTCAGCAGCCTTCATGACCGCCGCCCGGGCCATCCCGGGTGTGGGCTCCGTTCGGCGGTTCGGCCGCCGCTCGCATCACGCCCCGTGCGCGCCCCTGGCGGCGTTCGCGGGGCGCCTCTATTCTCTTCCCGGGCCCGCGCGGCCCGCGTGAACCACCGACCCGAACCAGCAGGAGCAGCTTGTCCTCGACCGAATACCGCATCAACCGGCAGATCCGCATCCCCGAAGTCCGCCTCATCGATCAGAACGGGGAGCAGGTGGGTGTCATCACCACGCAGGAAGCCCTGAAGAAGGCCGAGGAAGCAGGGCTCGATCTCGTGGAGGTGTCGCCGACGGCCCAACCGCCCGTGTGCCGCATCCTCGACTTCGGCAAGTTCAAGTACGCGCAGCGGAAGAAGGAGTCGGGCTCGCACCACAAGAAGGGCGGCTTGAAGGAGCTGCGCGTGCGGCCGGCGATCGACAAGCACGACCTCGAGTACCGGCTCGTGGCGGGCCGCAAGTTCCTCGAGGAGGGCCACAAGGTCCAGGTGGTCTGCATCTTCCGCGGCCGCCAGATGGCGCACCCCGAGCACGGCTACGACGTGATGCGCAAGGTCGCGGACACGCTCGCGGACATCAGCAAGGTCGAGATGGCACCCAAGCTCATGGGCAAGCGCATGACGATGCTGCTCGCGCACAAGTAGCGCGGAGTCGGGCCGACGCACGCGCAGAACACGAAGGGCCGCGAGTGATCGCGGCCCTTCGAGCATTCCCGGAGCGCAGCGCGCCCCCCAAGTGCGCTTCAGCGCTTGCGCGCGCCGCGGTAGGTGCCCGTCATCGCCGCGCCCTGCTTCGGCGTGCACGTGTACGTGCCCTCGACGGCGTCGCCGCGCACCGTGCCGCGCCATTCGTTGCGATCGCCCGCCGCGTTCGTGCAGGTGGAGGTGAACTCGATCGCGTCGCCGTTCTTGGTCGTGCTGCACGCCCCCGACCCGAAGCCGTAGGGATCGCACGCGGTCGAGTGGAACCGCCCGCCGGCGAACTCGAGCACGTCGGGATCGCCCGCGCCGCTCTTCCCCACCGCGACGAGGCGCACTTCGACGCGCGCGCCGTCGAGCGCGTTCGTGGGCTGCATCGCGAGCGCTCCTTTCCACGCCGGGTCGTGGGCGATGGACTGCTCGCTCCCGCTGGCGCAAGCGAAGGCGAGGGCGGGGACGAGACTCAGGACGAGATGGGACGCAAAGCACTTGGACATCTGGATTCCTCCGTGAAAGGGACGGAGGCCGAAGCTACGGACCGGCGCGCCGCGGCGCGCCCGCATGAACGTGCGGGCCGATGCGATCAACCGCGGACGCGCGGCTTGCCGGCGATCGCCCGCACGCTCGGCGGCAGGTTCAGGCGGATGAACTGCGCGAGCTCGCGGAAATCGGCGGCGCGCGGGTGCGTCTTGCGCCACGCGAGCGTCACGCGTCGGCCGGGCGACGGTTTCTCGAAGGGGAGCGCCACGAGCGCGCCCTCGTCCCTGCGCAGCGCGAGCGCGGGAAGGAGCGTGACGCCCATGCCCGCGGCCACCATGTGCCGCAGCGTCTCGAGACTCGTCGCGCGGAAGTCCTGCTGCGATTCGTGCGCGTGCGCGGCGCGGCACAACGAGAGCGCCTGGTCGCGCAGGCAGTGGCCCTCGTCGAGCAGCAGCACGCGCTCGCCCGCGAGGTCCTCCTCGGCGAGCTGCTTCTTCCTCGCGAGCGCGCCTTCCTTCGGCGCGAGCACGTGGAACGGCTCCTCGAAGAGCTCCTCGCTCACGATGCCCGGGATCGGGATCGGCGTCGCGAGCAGGCCGCAGTCGAGTCGATGCTGCGCGAGGTCGTCGAGCAGCTCGGAAGTCTTCACCTCGCGCAGGACGAGTTCGAGCTTCGCGTACTCCGCGCGCAGCGCCGGCACGAAGTGGGGGAGCAGGTAGGGCCCGAGCGTCGGGATCACGCCGAGCCGCAGCGGGCCCGCGAGCGGCAGGTGCCCGCTCTCCGCGATGTCGCGGATCTTGTCGGTCGCGTCGAGCACGAGGCGCGCCTGCTCGATCACGCGCTCGCCCTGCGCGGTGGGTTGCACGCTCTTGCTCGAGCGCTCGAAGAGCGCGATGCCGAGCGTGCGCTCGAGCTTCTGGAGCTGCGCCGAGAGCGTCGGCTGCGTCACGTTGCACGCGCGCGCGGCGCGGCCGAAATGCCGGTGCTCGGAGAGCGCCACGATGTAGCGCAGCTCGGCTAGGGTCACGGCGGTGAGGTCGATCGCCATTCTCGATCGGGAGGATACAGAGCTTCGATTTCGATTCCGAGCGCGCGCGATCGATGCTTCCTCCACACGCACGACGCCTTCGAACCAGGCGCGCACAAGGAGAACCTCATGCTCACGATCGGCGACCGTTTCCCCGACTTCCAGCTCCAGTCCGTCGTCTCCCTCGAGGCCGGGAAGGAGTTCCAGACCCTCACGCACCAGAGCTTCGAAGGAAAGTGGCGCGTGGTCTTCTTCTGGCCGATGGACTTCACGTTCGTCTGCCCGACGGAGATCGCGGGTTTCGGCGCGCGGGATGCGGAGTTCCGCGACCGCGACGCGCAGCTCCTCGGTTGCAGCGCGGACACGGAGTACGTCCACCTCGCGTGGCGCAAGTCGCACCCCGACCTGAAGCACCTGCCGTTTCCGATGGTGGCCGACACGAAGCGCGAGCTCTCGACGGCGCTCGGGATCCTGCACAAAGACGCGGGCGTCCCGCTGCGCGCGACCTTCCTCGTCGACCCCGTCGGCGTGATCCGCTGGGTGTCGGTGAACGACCTCGAGGTCGGCCGCAGCGTCGACGAGGTCCTGCGCGTGCTCGACGCGCTCCAGACCGGCGAGCTCTGCCCGTGCAACTGGAAGAGCGGCGAGAAAACGCTGCAGGTGGCGTGATGCAGGCGCTCGACACGCTGGCGGCATCCTTCCCCGAGGCGGCGAAGGACATCCGCTTGAACCTGCGCGCGGTGCTCGCGGAATCGACGCTCGCGCCGCGTGCGCGGTGGCTCGTGGCGCTGACGAGCGCGCACGTCCTCGCCGACGACGCGCTGCGCGACGCGGTGCTCGCGGACGGCGCGGAAGCGCTCGACGACGCCGCGCGGGACGACGCGCTCGCCGCCACGGCGCTCATGGCGATGAACAACGTCTACTACCGCTTCCGCCACATGGTGGGGAAGGCGGAGTACGAGCGGCTCCCCGCGCGCCTGCGCATGACGCGCCTCGCCGCGCCGAGGACGTCGAAGGCGGAGTTCGAGCTCGCGGCGCTCGCCGCGAGCGTCCTCACGGGCTGCGAAATGTGCGTCCGAGCGCACGAGCACTCGCTCGTCGAGCTCGGCGTCCCCATCGAACAGGTCCACGACGCCGTGCGCATCGCGGCGGTGCTCCACGCGGCGCGCGCGAGCCGGCGTCTCGGCGTGGGGGTGGTCGCCTGACCGAAGACGCTCCCGGCCGCGCGCTCCGATCTCTCGGGGGGCGCGGGGCGGGAGCGGGTGCTCCGCCGGCGGGTCCGCGCCCCGGATCCGCCGCGCGGGGTGCTTTTCCTTCTGGGGAGGTCGTTCCGTGGCCGGTGGAGCACCCATGGAGTGCCCGAAACCCGCGCGCGCCCGCGCGAAGGACGGCGAGCCCTTGCCAAGCTCCCGCCGATGCGTATCCTCTTCGCCTCCAAGTCCGGACCGGTCCACCGGTTCGGCCCCCGCGAGCGGTAGGCATGCCAGCGACCGGGGCAGCGTGAAACAGCCACGAGGACGTCCCATGCCCAAGATGAAGTCGAAGGGTGCGGTCAAGAAACGCTTCCGCATCAGCAAGAAGGGGAAGGCGCTGTGCTCGCACCCCGGGCGCGGCCACCTGCACGCGCTCTACAACGGGAAGACGCGCCGCAACCTGCGTCGCCGCATCGTGCTCAACACGACGTGGTCCAACCTCATCCGCCGCATGGTCAAGCCCTGAGGGCCAGGAGGTAACCCATGGTACGCGTCACGATCGGCGCTCCGCGCCGTCAGAAGAAGAACCGGTACTTCAAGCAGGCCAAGGGCTTTTGGGGCGGACGTTCGCGCCTCTGGAGGACCGTGCGCGAGACGCTGCTCCGCGCGTGGGCCTTCAGCACGCGCGACCGCCGCACGAAGAAGCGCACGTTCCGCCGTCTGTGGGTCCTCCGCATCAACGCGGCGACGCGCATGCGCGGGATGAACTACTCGACCTTCATCGACGGCTTGAAGAAGGCCAACATCGACCTCGATCGCAAGCAGCTCTCCGAGCTCGCGATCCACGACCCGAAGGCCTTCGACGCGCTCGTCAGCGAAGCGCGCGGCGCCCGCAAGTGAGTCCGTCGATTCCTTC
>JACRIO010000142.1 GCA_016220035.1 Planctomycetota bacterium
AGCGTGAGCGGTCGAGCAGGCGCAGCACCATCGATTCGCCGTGGTTGCCGGGCAGGATCGACGCGCGCACGTCGATCTCGCGGCCCTCGAGCTTGAACCCGATGCGCCCGTCCTGCGGCTTGCGCTTCTCGGCGATGTCCATCTGCGCGAGGATCTTCAGGCGCGACACGAGCGGCGCGTGCAGGTGCTCGGGGTGCTCGGCGACGTCGCGCAGCATGCCGTCGACGCGGAATCGGATGCGCACGCGGCCGTGGCCGGGCTCGATGTGGATGTCGGACGCGCGCTGCTCGAGCGCCTGCTGCAGCGTCCGCGAGACGAGCCGCACGATCGGAGCGTCGGAGACCTCGTCCTCGCCCTCCATCTTCATCGTGGCGGCGACCGTCTCCTCGGCCTTCGCGCCGTGGTAGCGGTCGAGCGCGCGCTTCATCGACGTCGGAGTGGCGAGGGCGCACTGCACCTCGCCGCCGAGGTTGAACGCGAGCTGATCGATCAAGATGCGCTTCTGTGGGTCGTCGATCGCGACCACGAGGCGCCCGTTCTTCTCGAGGATCGGGAGGCAGCGCTGTTCGCGCGCGAGTTCGGCCGGGATGCGCGCGATCACGGCGTCGGGGATTTTCCCCTTCTCGAGGTCCACGAAGGGCAGCCCCTGCTGCTTCGCGAGCGTGCGGAAGACGGTGCCCTCGTCGGTGGCGCCGAGCTTGACCAGTGCCTCGCCGATGCGCATCGCGCCGTTGCGCTGGTAGGCGAGCGCCTCGCGCACCTGCGCCTCCGTCACGGCCCCGGCCGCGACGAGCATCTCGCCGAGGAGCTGCGTCACGCGCGGGCGCTCCCGGGCACGGGGGTCGACCTCTGGAGCTCCATCGCGCGCACCTCTATCTCCGGCATGGGGCGCGGTAGCTTACAAAACGAGGAACGCCCCGCGCGCATCGCGCTCGGGGCGTTCGTTGGGCCGGAGGCGGGGCCGGGCCCCGCGCAGGTTCACTTCGGCGGAGTGGGAATCACAGGCGCCGTCGGCGTCGCGCCGCTCGTGGGAGCGACCGCTCCGCCGCGGCAGACCCCGGTGATCGGCAGCTTGATCTCGGGCTTCGCCGCGTAGCCGGTTTGGATCACGAGGTTACCGCTGAACGAGCCGTTGAGCGACTCGGGCATGCCGTTGAGCGTGACCTCGACGTCGACCGCGTTCTCGTTCGGCACGGGGCGGACGACCGTGGAGAAGTACTTAGAGTACTCCCACTCGACCGTGTCGCGACCCTGGATGCTGACCTTGGGCTCCGCGACCTTGTACTCGGTGTCGTGGCTCGTGAGGCGGATCGAGCGCGACTGCGTGACGCCGGGGCGGATGAGACCGAGCGACACGAACGCGGGCGCGAACTCGATCATGCCCGTGACGCGCGCCATGACCGTGATCGACGCTTCGTACGTCGGCATCTGGCCGTTCGGGAGCTTGTCGCCGCCCGGGATCGACATGTCGCTCTTGAGCGGCACCATGTAGGCGAGGCTGCCTTCGACGAGCCCCGGTCCGGCGGTGACCTCGAGGTCCCAGCGCGACGCCTTGCCGTCCGCGTCCGCGTCGAGCGCCTTGAGCTCGATCTTGAGGCCCTGCGGAACGTTGTCGAGCGGCGCGTTGAGCTTCACACGCTGGCCTGCCGCGGTCGTGATCGACGCCTTGTCCTTCGCCGTGTCCTTCGCCGACAGCGTGTTGAAGTTGATCAGCGCGGGGTTGATGTTGAGGAACGGATCGACGTCGGCTTCGAGGCCGAGCTGCGTCTGACCGCGCGGGTCGTTCGAGAAGATGTTGATGCGCGAACCGGCGTGGCCGCGCTTGTTCACCGTGTGCAGCGTGGCCTTGATCTCGAGCTTGCGGCCGACCGGGATCGGGTTCCCGAAGGCGTAGGGCGCGAAGCTGCCGTCGGGCTGCTGCTGGGTGATCTGCGCCACGGTGCAGCCGCAGGTGGGCTTCGCCTGGCGGATGACGAGGTCCTCCTCGCCGTTCGAGACGAGCTGGAAGACGTGGTTCAGCACGTCGCCCTGGAGCACCTTGCCGAAGTTCTTCGTGTCCGTGCCGAACTCGAAGGTGAGCTTCGCCTTCGAGTTGGGGTCGACCGACTCCGGGTTGTTCGGGTCGTACGGCACCTTGACCGGCTCGGGAGCCTTGACCTGCTCGTTCGCATGGTCGTGGCCGGCGTGCTCGTCCTTCGCGGCCTGCGCGGCGAGCTTGGCCTTCTCGTCGGCCGCCTGCTGCGCGGCCATCGCGGCCTTCGCGGCGACTTCCTTCGCGGCCATCTCGGGGGCTTGCGCCGCCGGCTTGACCGCGGCCTCGGTCTTCTTGGCGGCGTCGCTGACCGCCTGCTCGACCTTCTTCGCGCCGTCCTGGGCGGCCGCCGCGGACTTGTTCGCGGCGTCTTGGAGCTTGGCCGCGGCGGCTTCGGCCGGCTTGGCCGCTTCCGGCTTCGCGGCAGTCGAGCTGGCGGGGGCGGTGGCGGGCTTGGAATCACCGGAGCAAGCCGAGAGGGTCGCGCTGGCGGTGAGGAGCGCGCAGCTCAGGGCGAACCCGAGGACGCGGCGTGTGCGGGGATGGGTCGAGAACATGAATCGGTCTCCTTGCAAGGGCGGGAATGCTAGCATCCGGCCGGGAATGGGCGCGAGTACGCAGGCTTCCCGCCGTGGGTTGGAGTCTTCGTCAAGGTTTTGTCGCCCTCCCTATCGGAACGCGCGCCCCCGATCCTCCGCCTCGCCTCCACTTTCCCAGCCCGCGATGTCGCCCTCTCGCCCCCACCGTCGTCTCTCCATCGGCGCCGGGCGGGGGTTGAGCCTGCTTCTCGCCCTGGGTCTCTCGGGCACGACGGGGTGCTGTCTTTTCGTGCGTCCTCCGGAGGCGCGCGAGCTACTCGACGTCGGCTTCCGGACCCCCGAACAGGCCTTTCGGAGCTTCCAGGTCGGTTGGCGCGCGGACGAACCCGACCTGGAGCACCGCTGTCTCGCGCGTGCGTTCCGGACCCGCGAAGGCGTCTCCCGCCTCACCTACCGCGAGTTCCGGGCGCGGATCGTGGCCGAGGAGCCGCTCCTGCGCCTGGGAATCGCGGACGCGCGGGCCGTCGGACCCGCCGAGGTGCGCGGCGACCGCGCCCGGCTCGTCCTCGAGAGCCACGGCCGGCGCCTCGCGATCGAGTTCGTCCGCGAGGACGGGGTCGAGGTGTGGGCCGGCGCACAGTGCGTCCACTTCGGCGACGCGAACCTGGAGGAGCACACGCAGGTCGAGGACCTCGCCGCCGGCGGACGACGCCTGTGGGCGCACGTCGAACTGCCCGAAGGCGTCGACGCGGGGGGCCTGACCGAGTTGCGCCTCGCGCGCGAGTGGAAGATCGACGGGTTCGGGCTGATCGAAACGCGTTGAGGGCGCGCTGAGGCCGCGCTCCGCGCGTCAGACCCCGAGCGCGTCCTGCTGCAATCCGTCGAGCATGCGCAGGACGAGCCGCGCGACGCGGCGGATCTTGTCGCAGTCGATCTTCTCCGGATCGTCGGTGGGCTTGTGGTAGTCCGCGTGCACGTCGGAGAAGAGGAAGGCGGCGGGGATGCCCTTCTTCGCGAAGTTGTAGTGGTCGGAGCGCGTGTAGTACTCGTCCGCGCTACCGAGCTTGGGAAAACCCTCGAGCGGCGCGAGCTCCTGCGCGAGCCGCACGAGCCCGTTGTGCTCGGGGCGCTCCTCGGTCGGCGTGATCAACAGCTTGTCGGGCGCATTGCGTCCGATCATGTCGATGTTGAGGTCGCACACGGCCTTCGCGCCCTCGGGCAGCCACGGGTTCTCCGTCCACGCCTTCGAGCCCCACAGGCCCTTCTCCTCGCCCGACACCCACATCAGCATCACCGAACGCCGCAGCGGACCGTAGTTCGCGAGCGCCTCGGCGAGCGCCAGGAGCCCCGACGTTCCCGAGCCGTTGTCGTCGGCGCCGTTGTAGATCTGGCCGCGGCTCGTGCCGACGTGGTCGTAGTGCGCGGTGACGAGGAGGACCTCGTTCTTCAGCACGGGATCGCTTCCCGGCCAGAACCCGCAGACGTTCTCGACGTCGATCGTGCCCGCGGGATCGATCTTGCGCGTCTCCGCGAACTCGAAGCCGAGCGCCTGACCGGGGGCCAGCGTCGCTTCGTCCCGCTTCGCGAGCGCGAGCAGGCGTTGGAAGCTGCCGCGCGCGAGGTAGAGCCGCGGCATGTGCTCGCCGCCGCGGCGTGCGGAACTCTCGGCGTTCGCCTCCTGTTTCGAGGGGTAGGAAACGCCGCCGCGGCGCAGCTCCTCCATCTTTCCGTAGCGGCTCGCGTAGCTCTCCTTCGCGTCGAGCGCCTCGACCAAGGCGAGCCCGACCGCGCCGGCCTTCTCCGCGTTGCGCGCGACCCGGAACGCGGACTCGCCCTTGTCCACGCACACGGCCCACTTGCCCTTCACGGCGTCCGCGACGAACTCCTTCTCGTCGCCCGCCCCGCACCAGACGGCGCCCGCATGCGCATCGCTGTCGAATGCGTCACGCGCGGAGGAGAGGAAGTAGTCACTGCCGAGTTGCAGAGCGATCGAACGCTCGCCCGCGGTCGCCTTCGCGGAGCAACCCGCCTCGTCGAGCCGTTTCTGGACGAGCGGGTAGGTGTAGAGGTAGCCGTCCTTCGCGCCCGGCTTCCATCCGAGCCGTTCGAGGCGCGCGCGGATGTAACGCGCGGCGACCTGCAGCCCGAGGCTCGGCGTGTCGCGCCCGCCGAGTTGGTCGGACGCGATGAAGTAGACGTCCGCGCGGATCTCGTCCGAGGAAACCGTCTCCAGCGCGCGCTCGAGGGCCGCGTTCGCGAGCGGCGCCGCGGAGGTCGTCGCACGCAGGACGGGCGGTGCGCTGTGCGCCGTCGCGGGCGCGCCGAGCAGGCCGGCGACGAGGAGGGCGGCGAGCGCGAGGGCCGGAGACGCCGGCGTTCGGATGGGGAACTGCATGCTGGGAACCCTGTCCGGCGGATTCGAGCCGGAGCGATAGGAGCCGCGGCATCGTAGCCGCTCGGGCCCGCGGCCGCACCCGCGGGCCGGAGGCCTCACTTCGACGTGCGCGAGCGCAGGAGCTGGAGCGTCGACTGCCCCATGCGCTCGAGCAGCGGTTCGAGCTCCGCTTCCTCCTCGAGGCGCCGGAGGTCGTCCGCGTTCGCCTGGCACCACTCGCAGCAGAGCTCGTCGAGGTGGAAGCGCACGTACTCGCCCGGCCCGCCATCGAGCGCGCCCGCGACATGTCGGGCGACCCAGTGGCGCGCGGGACAGCTCACACGGCCCTTCTTCCACGCGACCGGCACGCGGATCGCGGGCCGATCTTCCTCGTCGGCGAGCGCCACGGCGAGCAGCGGGAGCAGGTTGCGGCGCGGATCGCGCGCGACGGCGAGCTCGCGCAGCCGCTTCAACGCGCGGAACTTGATGCCGGCGACGGCGGTCTCGTCGCGCAGACCGAATCGCTCCCACGTGTCGCGGTTGCGCCACTCCGCCGAGAAGAGCGCCTCGATCACCATCAGGCGCGTGAACTCGCCTTCCCGCCACGTCTCCTGCACCCAGTCGCGCAGGATGCCGATGAGGAGCTCCTCGCCCGCCCTGCGCAGGTCGTCCTGACGCACGATGCCGCTCGGCGTCTCGTCGTCCTGGAAGAGCGACTCGAGGATCGGCACGTCCTCGTGCTCGCCGCGCGGTTGGATCACGATCGCTCGCTGCCGCCGCAGCCAATCGATCGTGCGGTTCTTGCAGATGCCGAAGAGGTACTGCTCGAACGTGAACACGGGATCGAAGTCGCCGATGCCGCGCACCGCGCCCAGGAACGTCTCCTGCACGACGTCCTCGCGCGCCGTCCGGTCGGGGACGCGCTTGTGCACGTAGGCCATGAGGCGGCCGGCGTAGTTGCGCTCGACCGCGAGCCATTCCTGGTCGTCGAAGCGCCGCAGGCGCTCGATGTCGGGCGTCCAATCGCTCACTTGGCCTCCATGCGGACGATCGAGAAGAACGCGAGCGACACGAGCATGCCCAACCCCAGCAGGAAGACGAGGAAGAGCGCGAGCCGCGCCCAGCGCATGCACGCGGCCCCGAACCCGCGGCGCCCGTGCGACGCAGCCCCCGCGCGCGAGAGCCCGCCGGATACGCCTTCGCCGAGGCTCCTCAGGAGCGCGAGCAGGACCTCGAAGGAGAGCGCGATCGCGGCGCCGGCGCTGCCCAGGAAGCCACCCTCCACCGCGGGCGGGACCGGGATCGTGGCGGGCCCCGCAACGGCGCCCGGCGCGGGCGCCGTGGAACGGAGGACGCGCTCGACGTGCGCTGCGCGCGCCGTGAGCACCTCGACGCGCTCGGCGGGGCTCGCGTCGTCGCGGAGCGCGGGGGTCGTGTTCGTCGACGGGCGCGGCGCCGCGCCTCGCGGAGACGCGGCCGCGGGGCGCTTGGTCGAGCCATACACGCCCTCCCACATCCCGCGCGCGACCTCGACCGCTCCGCGGCCCAGCTCGACGGCGGCCGAACGCGCGTCGCGGGCGCTCGGCAGCGTGGACGGCGTCGTCGTGCTGGACGCGGAGTTCGCGCCGACGACCGGCGGCGCGGTCGGGAGTTCGAAGCGCACCGATTCGCCGAGGCGCGCGTGCTGGCCGAGGTCCTCGAGCAGGTCCGCGACGCTCGTGTAGCGATCCTCGGGCGAAAGGCGCAGGCAGCGCTCGACCACGCGCCGCAGAGGCGCGGGAAAATGCTCGGGGAACACGGGGGGAGCGTCCGTGTCGCGCACCGGCAAGGCCCCCGGGACCGCGCTCTCGAACGGCGCCTTGCCCGCGAGGCACTCGTACAGCATCACGCCGAGCGAGTAGACGTCCGCGCGGTGGTCCGCGCGGTTCCTCAGGATCTCCGGCGCCATGTACTGCGGCGTGCCGCGGCCGAACGAGAGCGTCATCCGTCCGTCGACCATCATCTTCGAGAGCCCGTAGTCGCCGACGCGCGCGATGTCGCCCTTGACGAACACGTTGCTCGGCTTGAGGTCGAAGTGCACGAGGCGCCGGTCGTGGAGCGCGAGCACGCCGCGGCAGGTCTGCACGAAGTAGCCGAGCGCCTGCGCCGGCTCGAGCCGTCCGCGCTGCATGAGCTTCGCGAGCGTCTCCTCGCCCGCGTACCCCATGATCAGGTACGGAACGCCCATCACGGAGCCCAGGTCCTCGATGGTCACGAGGTTCGGGTGGTCGATGGCCGCGAAGTGGCGCACTTGGTCCAGCTCGCGCAGCGCCGCGTCGCGCTGGTCGTCGCCTTCGATCTTGAGGAACTTGATCGCGAAGGCTTTTCCGATCGACGCCTTGCGCGCCTTGTAGACCTCGCCGAACGCGCCGCCGCCGAGTCGGTTCTGGATCTCGTAGCCGGGCACGAAGTCCGGCTCGCGGAAACGGTTGTAGAAGGGCTCCCAGTCCATGCGCGGCGAGCGCCCTAGCGGGCGGCCTCCATCCTACGCATGCGCCGCAGCGCCGCCCAAAGCCCGCGTCGCGGGTCGCCGAGGGCAATCACGCGCGCGCTCCGCCGCCCTCGATCGCCAAGGGGCGCAGGAGGAGCATGAACGGCGGCCGTGCGCGCGCGCCGAGCAGGCAATCGACGCGCGCCGGCGGCGGACAAGGGAGCGCGAGGCGCGCTTCGGGTCCGGGCGCGACCACGACGGCGCCGGAGCGCACCCCGCCGGCGCACGCGACGACGAGCTCGTCGCCCTTCAGCTCGAGCACGACGTCCTCGGCGAGGTCCGCGACGGGGATCAGGCGGCGGCGCTTCCTTCCGATCCGCACGCGCCCCGATGCGCCGCCCGCGAGCAGCAGGATGCGCACGGCGCCCTGGCACTCGGCGCCGTGTTCCAGCTCGAGGATCGCGGAGGAGCTCGACGGCTCGCTCGCGACGAAGCGGAACGCGAGGTTGCGTGCGAGCTCGACGCGGTCGCCGTGCGCGAGCTCGTGCCCTTCGGCGGGGACGCCGAGGTCGCGCGCGCGGATGGGCCGCGCGGGGACGAGCGGGACGATGCGCCAGCGTTCGCCGCCGTGGAAGCTCGCCTCGAGGCGCAACTCGGCGTGCTCGCCTTCGACGTCCGCGAGGAACGGCAAGTCGGCCCGCGGGGAGCGCAGGTGGCCGAGCACGCAGCGCGTGCCCGCCGCGACCAAGAACTCGCCCCCGTCGTCGACCGCGAGATGGAAGAGCCGCGCGCGCGCCGGGCCGGCGGACGCCCGGTCGTCGGGCCCCGGTGCACTGGGCGCACTGGGCGCACTGGGCGCCGTCGGCGTGGACGGAGTCGCGGTGGTCCCGGCGGGGGCCCCGCGCAGCTCCGCGAGCAGGGCCTGCAGCGCGGCGCGCGAGGACGCGGGCGCCTCGACCTCGGGCGCGGCGTCCTGGGCCGCGAGGTCGCGCTGCAGTTGGAACGCGCGCTCGGGGGCGTGCTTCGCGATCAGCGCGAGCGTGCTCTCCAGCCCCTCGACGTCGAGCATCTCGTGCTGTCGCGCACCCTGCTTCACGAGCCGCTCGAGCGCCGCCTCGCGCACGGCGCGGGCTTCGGGATCGAGCTCGAGCTCCGGCGCGGCGCAGGTTTCGAGCGCGAGGTCGAGCGCGTCCCGTTCGAGCGCCCCGCGCGCCCGCGAGAGGAGCAGGATCCGGCGCACGAAACGCGGCAGCGGGGCACCCATGGAGTTCGATCGACGCGCACCGCGGCCCCGGCCGCAGATCCGGCGCGTTCGGCGCGCCGTTGCGCGGCCCGGATCCGGGGATTTCAGCCGCGACGGCGTGAGTTCAGCCCGCGACGACGACGCCGCCGCCGTCCTGGCGCGCGGCGAAGTAGGCGCGCCGCGCCTGGAGGAACAGGTCCTCGCGTTTCTGGATCTCGGGGTGCGGCATGGTCGCGATCCCGACCGAGATGGCGATCGGATCGCCGACCAGGTCGCGCAGCTTGCGCTCCTGCGCGAGGTCGCCGACGCGCCGCGCCATGACGCGCGCTCCATCGGGCCCCGTGTTGGGCAGGAGGAAGAGGAACGAGCACTCGTCGAAGCGACCCAGCACATCCGTGTCGCGCGAGGTCTCGAGGAAGATGCCCGCGAACTCGCGCAGGACGTCCTCGCCGACCTGGCCCTCGAACCCCAGCATCACGCACGAGAGCGGCTGCCCGAAACGGCGCGCGCGCTTGTGCTCTTCGTCGAGCTTGTACCCGAGGAACCCGTAGTTGAAGAGCCCGGTCTCGGGGTCGGTGAGCGCCGCGACGAGCGTCTCGTCCGTCTTTCCGTGCACGTCGACGAGGAGCTTGTCGGGGAACTCGGGCGTGGACTCCGAACCACGGCCTTCCTTGGGCAGCGGCACGCGCTTCCCTCCGGAGTTCCCGAGCGCTTCGCGCACGCGCGACGGCACGAGCGGCCGGTGGAGCACGCCGGTCGCGCCGCAGAAGCGCGCGATCGGTTCGGCGAGGCGGTTGGTCGCGTCGACGACGACGAACGTGCGACAGCGCGTGTTGCCGGTGAGCTTGCGACAGGCCTCGTAGACGTTCGTGTTGCGCAGCCAGCTGTCGACGAGGATCACGTCGCCCAGCATCGGCGGCGACTGGAGCAGCTCGTCCACGCTGGCGACGCTCGCGACCTCCCAGCCCTCGAGCGCCGCGACGCAGGCGCGGGCCGAGGCCATCAGCGATTCGTCCGTGGTCACGACGCGGATCGTGCGCAATCCGTCACCCATGGTGTGTTCCTGCGGGTCGGGGGAGTTGGAGGTCGGAGGAGGAGCTTCGCACGCGGGCGGGTCCGGCATCAACGGCCGTCTCGCGCCGTCATGCGGAGAGCTCGGCGATCCACGCGTCGGGGATCTCGTAGTTGGCGTAGACGCTCTGGACGTCGTCGTGGTCCTCGAGCTCGTCGACGAGGCGCAGGATCTTCTTCGCCACGTCCTTGTCGGTCACCGGGCTGGTCGTCTGCGGGACCCAACCCATCTCGGCCGAGACGAGTTGGACGCCCTTCTGCTCGACGGCCTGCTTGAGCGCCAGGAAGCCCGTCGGCGCGCCGAGGATCGTCGCGTAGTCGCCCTCGATGCGCACGTCGTCCGCGCCGGCGTCGAGCGCGAGCTCGAGGAGCTGGTCCTCGGTGCGCCCCTTGCGCTCGAGCACGAGCACGGAACGGAATGCGAAAAGGAACGCGACCGAGCCGGGCGAACCGAGGTTGCCGCCGTGCTTGTCGAAGATGTGTTTCACGTCCGGCGCGGTGCGCGCGCGGTTCTCGGTGAGGCAGACGACGACGAGCGCGACGCCGCCGGGAGCGTAGCCCTCGTACGTGAGCTCCTCGGTATCGCCGCTCTGCTCGCCGAGCGCGCGCTTGATCACGCGCTCGATGTTGTCCTTCGGCATGTTGCCCGCGCGCGCCTTCTCCACGGCGTACTTGAGCTTCAAGTTCGAGTCGACGTCCGCGCCGCCCTGCCGGACGGCGGACATGATCGCGCGCGAGAGCTTGGTGAACGCCTTCGCGCGCTTCTTGTCGACCGCGCCCTTGCGCGCGGCGATGTTCGCGGAGTGGGACTGGCCGGCCATGGTTCCGAGGGAATGAGCGAGCCCCCGAGGAATCCGTGTGGACTCGAAGGGGGCTCGTGAACGCGGAGCGTCGGGATCAGCGCTTCGAGAACTGGAACCCGCGACGAGCGCCGCGACGTCCGTACTTCTTGCGCTCCTTCATGCGGCTGTCGCGCGTGAGCAATCCGTTCGCGCGCAGCACGTCGTCGAAGCCCGGGTTGATCTTCTTCAGGGCGCGCGCGACGCCGAGCGCGATCGCGTCGGACTGGCCCGTGGGACCTCCGCCGTCGACCTGGCAGAACACGTCGTACGTGCCCTCCGTGCCGGTGAGCTTGAGCGGCGCGAGGAGGCGCATCTGACTCTGCACCGTGGTGAAGAACGCCTTCGCGTCGCGGCCGTTGACCACGAAGCCGCCGGCGCCGGACTTCAAACGAATGCGGGCCACGGAGGATTTGCGGCGTCCGAGACCCCAGGTGATCTGCGCGGTGCTCATGAGCGAATCTTCTCGACCTTGACGGGTTGCTGAGCGGTGTGCGGGTGGGAGCTTCCGGTGTAGACCTTGAGGCGGCGGCGCATGTCGCGGCCGAGCGTGGTCTTCGGGAGCATGCGCTTCACGGCGAGGCGCAGCGCGTCGCCGGGGCGGCGGCGGTTCAGGTCCGCGTAGCTCACGGTCTTCAGGCCGCCGGGGTAGCCCGAGTAGAAGTCGTAGCTCTTCTGCTCCGCCTTCTTGCCGGTGGTCTTGACCTGTCCCGCGTTGATCACGATCACGAACGCGCCGCCGAGTTCGCTCGCGGTGTACGTGGGCACGTCCTTGCCCATCAGGTTCATGGCGATCTGCGCCGCGAGCTGACCCAGCGTGAACTGGGAAGCGTCGTAGAGGAGCCAGCGCTCGCCTTGGGTCGCTGCTCGTACGTGGGTGGTGGACATGTCGAATGCTGTCGTGAAGTGAGGAAGGAAGGTCGTCGGGGCCCGCTGCGGCGCGCGCAGTCGCTCCGTGTCCGGGTTGCTGGCCGAGCACGGCTCGGGCACCGCACGGAGAGCGCCTCGACGCGCGAGGACGGTCCCAGGGCGGAATCCGGGCGGAGCAAGGTATCGGCCCTCCCCCCCTCCGGCAAGGGTCTTCTCGCGACCGCGCCGTCGCGCGACGGTGCTCCGCGAGGGCGGCTCACTCGGTGAGCCGGACCCAGACGACGCCGTCGGGGTCGCGGACCCGCGCGAGCAGCACGTCGACGCCCTGCGGCAGACCGGCGAGCAGCCAGCCCTCCGCGGGCGTCCCGGGGGTTCCCGCCGGACGTTCCGCGCCGCATTTCCAGGGCCCGAGCGTGCTCCACTCGCCCGCTCGGCGCGCATGGACGAGTTCGAGGTCGCGCCAGCGATTCCCAGCGAACGCGAGCGTCGGCACGGCGTCCGTCCAACTCGACCAGAAGAGCCGCGCGCGCGCCGACCGGACGGTCACGCAGCCGCTGGCGAGTCCCTGTTCGACCTCGAGCCGCGCCGTCGGCGGATCGACCACGAGCCGACCCGGCGCCTCGAGTTCGTCCGCGGCGAGGATCAGCGCTTCGGCGCTCGCGTGAACGCGGAGCCAGCGCTCGGTGCCGAACTCGCCTTCGACGACGCGGGCGGACGCGAGCGCGGACGCGCTCCCGCGCACGACGAACGCCGCGAGCACTCCGCCCGTCGCGCCGACGGCGAGCACCCAGGCCGCGCGCCGCCGCGCGGCGAAGAGCCCCGCGAGCGTCGCGGCCAGCACGCACGCCGCGGCGAGGCCCGCGGCGGCCCGATCGCGCGCGACCGGCGGACGAGAACGGGCGCGCAGGCCGGGCGGGAGCTCCTCGAGACCGTCGTCCGCGTCCGGGAGCCAACGGAGGAAGCGCACTCGGCCGCGCGCGACCTCGTCGTCCTGCGCCCAGCGCGCGCGCGGCTCCGCGCGGTCCTTCACGGAGGCGGCGCGCTCGGGGCCGGGCACGGCGAGCACGACGCGTCGGCGCTCGCCCGCCGACAACTCGCCCGCGAGCTTCACGCGGTCGCCCGCCTCGGTTTCGAGCTCGACGCGCGCGAGCGGACCGACGAGCTCGTACTCCGCGCGTGCGAGGCGTCCGCCCGCGCGCGCGCCGAGCGCGAGCAGCGCGAGCACCAGGACGGCACGGAGTGCGTTCACTCGACCGCCTCCACTGTGCGCCCGACGCCCGGAAGGGCGGCGAGCAGGAGCGCGAGCGCGATCGGCGCGAGCACCTCGACGAAACCGAACTCGGCCTCGGGATTGCGCGCCGCGTTCCAAGCGGCGCAGAGCGGCGTCCACGCGGCACACGCGCTCGGAGCGGCTTCCGCGAACAGCGCCAACACGCCTCCGAGCAACGCCGGCAGCGGCACGCACGCGGCCCACGCCAGCGCGTGGACTCGCCCGCCCGCGCCGCGCGCCGCCGCGAACGCGAGCGCGAAGACCTCGCCGAGCACGAGCGCGAGCACCGCGAGGATCCACGCGAGCGCAAGCCCGTCCTCCAGGTCGAGCCGCGCCGCCACGCACAGCGGCGCGAGCGCGGCGCCGGTCCAGACGAGCGCGAACGCGAGCGGCGGAGCCACATGCCCCGAATCGGGCGGCGGAAGCGCGCGGTGCCGAACGGACGGCGCGGCCAGGCGCGCGAGCGGCACGCCCGCGAGCGCGATCCAGGGCAGCGCGCTCGCCGCGAGGCGCGAGAAGGCGCCTTCGACGTCGGGCGGGAACGGCGCGCACGCGATCAGCGCGGAGAGCACGAACGCCGCGGCGAGCGCCGCGCGATCCGGGCCCCGACCGCCGGAGCGCACGTCAACCGCCCGCGCTCTCGCGCCACTGGATCTGCGGGACGTCCCAGCGCGCGTCGAGCACGCTCCAGTCGCGCGCACCCTGCGCTTCGCGCAGGACGCGCGCGCCCTCGACGACGGCTTTCCACTTCGCCTCGACGGAGAGCTCGCCCGGCTCGCCGGCGTTGGGCGCGCGGCCGAACCAGATCACGCGCTGGTCGGAGAGCCGCAGCTGCACGCCGGGCTCCGTCGCGGACGAGAAGCGCGCGCGCGTGGCGTCGACGAGCGGCGGCCCGAGCGTCTCGAACTCCGCCGCGGAGAGCGCCGCGCGCATTGAGACCGCGACGGACAGCGCGTCGAGGTGGCGCGCCTCGACGAGGCGCATCCCCGGCGCCGTCGCGTCGAACGCATGGTCGTTGGGCCCGATGACGGGCAGGAATCCGTGGCCGATCCAGGGCGGCGCGGGCCAGCCGCCGGGGAGCAGCACGCCGTCGGAGCTGACCGCGAGGTACTCCTCGCCGACGCGCACGCACGCCGCGGGCCGGCGCAGCTTGACGGGGAGCTCGACGCCGTCGGGCCAGAGCACGCGCGGCTCCCCCACCTCGGCGATGAACGCGAGCGCCGTCACGCGCTGGCGCAGGAGTTCGGCGCTGGCGAGGTCGGTCGCGTCGAAGGCCGGCACGCTCGCGAGCGTCTGACGCAAGAGCCCCTCCCAGCGTTGGTCGACGAAGCCGCCGCCGCCCTCGACGTCCGCGGGATCGAGGAAACACGCGCGGCGCGTGTCGATGGTCGTGAAGCCGCTCGCCCAGACGCCGGACGCGAGCGCTTCGCAGATCCAGACGCCGGCGGCGAAGAGGAGGAGGAACGGCACCCACGCGCGGACGCGTCCGCGGCGGTGACGGGCTCCCTCCGACCGAGCCGCGCCGGCGAGCCCCACCCCTCGGGTGCTCATGGCGCTCTCCTCGTTCAGTTGCGCGCGGCGACCATCTGCGGTTCGGCGGGAGCGGGTTGGGTGTCGCCGCGGGTCTGCACGCGGCGGGTGATCTCCTCGATGAAGAGGTCGACGGTGGTCTGGACCTCGACCACCTCGTCGCGCGAGAGTGTGATCGCCTTCGACGCGCCCTGCGCGTGGAGCTCGTGGCCGAGCAGGCGCGAAAGCACCTTCAAGCTCGCGAGCTGACGGACGATCGGGTTCTGGGTCTTGACGTTCGATTGCAGTTCCATGGACGCGATTCTCCTGCCTGGACGCGAGGCGCTGTCCTTCGGGGCGGCGCGGTGCTTACATACCGGAGCACGGTGAGCGTCTCAAGCGCGAAGCGAGTCCTCCTCGCGACGCGGCGCTCGCGGACCCCGAATGGACGAGATGGACCAGCGCGACGGCGCGAGCGGAAGGGACGGACCGCGGCCGGAAGGCCGCGGACGGCGCAAGCACCGGCGCAAGGCGCGCGCGGGAGGTGAGCCCGCGGAGATTGCACGGCCGTCCCGCGCGCAGCCAGAGGAGCACCGCGGCACGCCGGGTGAGCGCGGCGCGCGTGCGAGTGAGTTCGGCGCGGGCCTCCGGGAGCGCGGGCCTTCCACGCGGGAGGACGCGGCGCGTGCGAAGGAGCGCGCTGCGCGGGCGTCCGAAGGCGAAACGCGGACGGGTGGGGTCGGTGCGCGTGAGCGCGGCGCCCACTCCGGCGAACGCGGACCGCCGGTGCGCGAGCGCGGAGCGCCGCCCGCCGCGGCGCGCGGCCGCGACGCGCGTGCGCACGCAGCTCCCGCGCCTGAGTCGTTCGACACGGAGCACTTGCCGCTCGACAAGACGCCGGCGGGGGCGCTGACGCACTGGAAGGACAAGACGCTCAACCCGTTCCAAATCCACGCCGTCGAGGCGATTCGGGCAGGGCACGACGTCCTCGTTTCCGCGCCGACGGGCGCGGGGAAGACGCTCGTCGCGGAGTACGCGATCGAGGACGCGGTGCGCCGCAAGAAGCGCTGCATCTACACGTCGCCGATCAAGGCGCTCTCGAACCAGAAGTACCGCGACTTCCGCGACGACCCCGCGATCGACGTGGGGTTGATGACGGGCGACGTCACGATCCACCCGACGGCGCAGGTCCTGATCATGACCACGGAGATCCTGCGCAACGCGATCTTCGAAAACCCCGAGCACCTCTCCGAGGTCGAGTACGTGGTCTTCGACGAGGTCCACTACATGGACGACCAGGAGCGCGGCTCGGTGTGGGAGGAGAGCCTGATCTTCGCGCCGCCGTCGATGCGCTTCATCTGCCTCTCGGCCACGATCCCGAACGTGCGCGAGCTCGGCGACTGGCTGACTGAGATCCGCGGCCGCGAGACGGTCGTGATCGCGTCGTCGCGCCGGCCGGTGCCCTTGTCGCACCACTTCTACACGGAGCGTTCGGGCGTGTTCGAGCTCGAGGGCGTGCCGCGCGTGCAGAAGCGCGAGCTCGAGCCCGCGCGGGGCCGCTCGCGGGTGCGCGAGCGCGGGCGCGGACGGCCGGGCCACTTCGACCAGCAGCGCACGCCCGATCTCGCGCCGCTGCTCGACGAGCTCCAGTCGCGCGCGCTCCTGCCGGCGCTCGTGTTCGCGTTCAGCCGCAAGGACTGCGAGCGGCTCGCGGACCGCCACGCCGACCGCGAGCTGCTCGACGAGTTGGAGCGCGAGCGCATGCGCGTCCTGCTCGACGAGCTCGTGGAGCTCTTCGCGCTCGAGGAGCACGAGCTCCCCACCACGCTGATGCGCATGGCGCGGCGCGGGATCGCCTACCACCACGCGGGGATGCTGCCCCTGCACAAGGAGCTCGTCGAGCGCCTCTTCACGTCGGGGCTCTTGAAGCTGCTCTTCACCACGGAGACCTTTGCGCTCGGGATCAACATGCCCGCGCGCACGGTGGTCTTCAACTCGCTGCGCAAGTTCGACGGCGTTTCCTTCGACTACATGTCGACGCGCGACTACCTGCAGATGGCGGGGCGCGCGGGACGGCAGGGCATCGACCACGAGGGCCTCGTGATCTCGCTGCTCTCGCCGCGCGACCTCGCGGAAGCGCCGTTGAAACGCATCGTCCTCGGGCGCTCGGAGCCCGTCGAGAGCCGTTTCCGCCTGTCCTTCAGCTCGATCCTGCACCTCGTCGAGCGCCTCGGCCGCGAGCGCGTGCCGGAGGCGTGGGAGAAGTCGTTCAACCAGTTCCAGCACCGGGACGAGTCGCCGAAGCAGCGCGAGAAGAACCGCCGCGAGCAGCGGCGCCTCCTCGACTCGCACCTGGCCTTCCTCGAGGAGCTCGGCTACCTCG
The DNA here is from genome assembly GCA_016220035.1 of Planctomycetota bacterium. Lineage (GTDB taxonomy): Bacteria > Planctomycetota > UBA1135 > UBA1135 > JADJNY01. The sequence continues at coordinate 16,601 of JACRIO010000142.1, forward strand.
ACGGCGGCGAGCTCACCGAGCGCGGGAAGTTCGCGAAGCTGATCAACGGGCACGAGCTCGAGCTCACGCACCTGCTTTTCTCGGGCGTGCTGGAAAACTTGTCGATCGAGGCGCTCGGCGTCGTCTTCGTCGGCCTCGTCTTCGAGGAACGCCGCCGCGGCGAGCAGACCTTCGTGCCCGCGAAGGCGCACGGCAACACGCGCAAGGCGATCGAGAAGGAGCTCACCGCGCTGCGCTTCCGCGCGCTCGAGCACGGCCTCGGCGAACGGATCAAGCTCCCCGAATGGGGCCTGTCGCGCGCGGTGATGGCCTGGGTCGCCGGGGCGAGCTTCGAGGAGCTCGAGGAGCTGTGCGAAGCGACGCCCGGCGACGTGGTGCGCCACCTGCGCATGGCTTCGCAGCTCGCGCGGCAAGTGCGCCGCGCGATCGACCCGTCGTGGGACCTGCACGAGAAGCTGCGCGAGCTGATGGACGCGATGAACCGCGACGTCGTCGACGCGCGGCGTCAGCTCGAGCTCGGGTGACGCTCGACGGCGGGGAGCGAGGCGCGCACCTCGTGCACGAGAACCTTCAAGATAGTTGTAGGTTCGTGGCGCCCGGACGCGTCGAGGATCTCTCGGTGGGTCGAGGGTGCCACCCGCTACCGCCTCACGACCACGGTCCGCCTGCTCTCCATGTCCCGGGCGTGGTGTCCGAACCGGCCGCGGCGCGGAGCGGCGCATCGAGGAACGCACGCACTTCCTCGATCGTCCGCGCGAGGCTGCCGGCGTCCTCGACGCTCGCCTTGCGCACGAAACCGGCCCACTGCGCCTGCTTCGTCGCGTCGTTCGCGAACGCAGGCGTCCAAGCGGTGGGCGTCGACGACGGTAGCGCAGTCCTTCGACGCTCGAAGGTCGCGCGGATCGCCCGAGTGAGCAGTTCCCCCTCGAAGTCGAACCCGCGCGCGAGCACGGCGATGTCGTGGAAGTCCTTCATGCGGCTGTTGGCGACGCCGAGCTGGACCATGGCCTCGAACTTCTCGGCCACCACCGTCTCGCGCGGGTACGCATGGAGGCGCGGCGCCGGGAAGGACAGGAGCCCTGGAAACTCGACCAGGACGGCCGCGGGCGTGATCGCGTCGCCGAACCCGACGTCGACCTGCACTCGCACGCGCGCCGCTGCGATGTGGGCCACGACGACGATCCGGACGCCGCCGTACACTTGGTCCTCGCGGATCAGGCCGACCTCGAGCGTATCCAGATCGAACTGCACGCCGTCGTCCGGCGTGTCGAGCGTCAAGACCTCCGTGAAGACCTGACGCAGCCGCTCCACGCTCGGCTCCCCGTGCCCGAGGAAATCGAGCTCGCGCGTCACGCGGTGCGACCGTCCGGTCCAGACGAGGAACAGCGCGGCGCCCTTCAAGACGAAGCGCGACGCGTGGGACGAGTTGGCGAGCCGGTAGAGCAGTCGCTCGTTGGCGTAGCGGATGAGCACGAGCTGGAAGTCCTCGCGCCGGTCGCGTGCGACGCGCTGGAGCCGCGCGCGAACCGAGGCGGAGACATTCGAGGGCTTCTCCGTCACACGAGCGCCTCCAGGTACGGACGCAGCACCGCGTGCACGCGATCGGCGCGCGCGGCCGCTTCGAGCGCGTCGATCCCGCCGCGGTGCTTGCGCAGGTAGTCGCGCAGCGCCGCGAGCGCGACGTCGAGACCGACGTGACGGCGGTAGCGGAAGCAGTCCGCGACCGTCTTCGCCGGAGTCGTGAGGCGCACGCGCACGCCCTCGATCGTGCGCACCTCGACGCCGTGCTCCCGCGCCGGTCCGCTCGCGCGGACGACCTCGAGCTTGGGTTGGGTGAGTTTCGGCAGCCGCGCGTTCCGATCGAGGAGCACCCAGACGGCGTGCGGCGCCTCGGTCGTGAGGCCGTGAACCTGGAGCGCGCTCAGGAGGCAGACGACGGCGTGAGGCACGCGCTTCGCGACCTGGGCCAGCGAGTTGAGTTCGGTGGTCGGAGCGTCCGCGAGCTGATAGAGCCCGCGATCCACCTGCTCGAGCAGACCTCGATCGCAGAGTCGGCGCAGGTAGGCGCGCGGGATCCCGGCTGGATCGAGGTCGCGGGCACGCAGCGGACCCCTGCGGGCGAGGCGGAGGAGGGCTTCGGTCTTGGAGACCATGGGCTGCATGATACACAACGTCGTCTTTTCCAAATTCGGCAATACGATTCGTATCATTCGACCGAGAAAGGTCGACTGCTGGAGTGCTCTGCAGGCGCCGGAGTATGAGCGACCACGCCCCGAGGCCCTAGATCGGCTGGAGTCGAGTGAATGACGAGCCATGGCGAGCCAAAGAAACCGGCGCGTGAGCCGCCCACACTGGCCCGATCACGACGGCCAGGTAGCCGAGGGCTCGGCCTCTTCCTTGGCCGGGGAGGCCATGCCAATATTTGTGTTTTCTAAGCTAGCACCTTAGATTTATCACGATGCGCCACGTCGCGAGGGACCTCGAGCCTCTGGTCCGGCAGGCCGCGAAGGCCTTCCCCGCCGTCGTCCTCACCGGCCCGCGGCGATCAGGAAAGACCCACCTCCTCCGGCGCCTCTTGCCGGGCGCCTCCTACGAGCTGTTCGAGGATCCCGACACGATCGCGCGGTTCCAAGCCGACCCGCGCGGCTTCCTCGACGGGCTGCGCCTCCCGGCGGTGCTCGACGAGGTGCAGAACATCCCCGAGCTCTTCAATTACGTGCGCAGTCGGATCGACGCGCAACGCAGCAAGAAGCCCGCGCAGTGGTTCCTGACCGGCTCGCAAGAACCGTCGCTCATGGAGCACGTCACGGAGTCGATGGCGGGCCGCGCAGCGATCCTCGAGCTCCTGCCGTTCTCCGCACGCGAGACCCCGCGCGGGTCACTCCTTCACGGCGGGTACCCCGAAGTGGTCGCGGATCCGAAGCACGCGCCCTTGTGGTTCCGCTCCTACGTGAAGACCTACATCGAGCGCGACGTGCGCTCGATCCTCGCGGTGAAGGACCTCGCGCGCTTCCAGCGTTTCCTGGCGCTGCTCGCGACGCGGCACGGCCAGGTCCTGAACAAGTCCGAGCTCGCGGCGCCGCTCGGCATGAGCATCCCCGGCATCGGAGACTGGCTCGACGTCCTCGAGTCGACGCGGGTCGTGCTGCGCGTGCCGCCCTACTTCACCAACCTGGGCAAGCGCCTGATCAAGTCGCCGAAGATCTACTTCGCGGACCCGGGGCTCGCGTGCCACCTGCTCGGGCTCGAGGACGAGGGAGCGCTCGCCCGCTCCCCGTTCCGCGGCGCGTTGTTCGAGGGCCTGATCGCGTCGGAGATCGCGAAGTCGCAGGTCCACGCGGGGAAGGAGCTCGCGCTCTACTTCTTCCGCGACCACCAAGGCCTCGAAGTCGACTTCCTCGTGCCGCTCCCGAACGGCGGACTGCGCATGATCGAGGCCAAGGCCGCGGCGACGGTGTTCCCCGACGACGCACGCTCGATGCGCCGGCTCGCGGAAGCGCGGTCGAAGTCGGCCGAAGCGTGCGGCCCGATGGAGATGTTCCTCGTGCACGAGGAGTCGAAGAGCGCCCCGAAGACCCGCGCCCTCGCACCGGGCGTCGAGGCGTGGCCGTGGCGGGAGTTCGTCGCCGATCAGCTCCCACAGTCCTCCTGACGCTCCGACGAGGTCGGCGAGCCGTAGCCCCGAAGCTCCGATCGGTCCGAGCACACGGGTGCTCGGCGGCGACCGATCGGCCACCTGAAGCAGAGTGTCCGGCGCCGGGATCAGTCCTCCGCGACGCGAACGTCCGAGCACAAAAACTCGATTCGGTCGTTCTCGATGTCCCTGACGCGGAACCGAATGCGATCGAGCTGTCGCTCACGGACGTCTTCGATCCGCAAACAGGAAAACTGGGACAGCCCACCGCCGAGCGACTTCAGCTGGAACTCCACGAGACCATCGGCCTGCAACACGATCTGCGAGCACTCGGCTTTCGGACTCGCTCCCAGGACGATCTCGATGGAGTAACGCGACGAGTCTCGCAGGTAGGCAATGTCGACGCCAAGAACGAAGCTCGCATGGGCCAAGGCCTCGTTCATGGCCTCCAGCTCGGTGATCACGCGCGCCATGCGTTCCGAGTGCGCTAGCGCACGACGAGGAGTTCGAGCCAGTCCGCGCGATCGCCGCGGAAGGACTCCGGGCCGGGGTCGACTTCCAGGACGAGTTCGGTGGCGTTCGCGAGGTCGATCGGCGGGAGTTGGACGGGGGCGTCGCCGCCGCGCACCACCGGGCTCTCCCACGCCTTCTTTCCGTCCACGATCACGCGGAATTGGACGGCGCCGCGCGCGGCGAGGGTCTGGGTCTCGTCGTCGATCGCCACACGGCCGCGCAGCGTCTTCCAGTCGGGCTCGACCTTCCACGCGAGTGTGCTCGGCGCGTGCACGCCGATGCCGTGCGCGAACGCGCGGCCGGCGGCACGCAGCGGGCGTCCGGTCACGCTGCGATCGATCTGGTGCTTCCACGTCATGCCCAGGTCGTCGCCGAAGGGGCGGCTTTCCTCGGCGCGCGTCGGCGAGAGGTCGGAGAGCCACACCGCGCGGCCGTCGTCGACGAAGAGTTCACGCAGGGCGCCCAGCGGGAGCTCGATCGTCTGATCGCGGCGCGCGGTGAGCGCGAGCTTGCCGCTGCCGATCTGCTTCAAGGCGCCTTTCACGCGGCTGCCTTGCACGAGTTCGACGCGGACGGGCACGCCGGCGGCGGTGGTCGCCTGCGCGGCGTGCGCGCCGAGGCCTTCCACGTAGAGTGCCGCGACCTCGTTCCACGCGAAGGTCCGGCTGTCGACGCGCGCGCCGTGGAAGCGCACGCCTTGCGCGGTGAACTCCTCGATCGCTCCGTCCAAGACGTCGAGCGCGTTGCCCTGCACGCGGTACAGGCGGTCGCCTTCCTTCGCGGGGCCGAGCGTGCCGGTCCACTCCGCGGGGATGCGCTCTCGGTAGACGAGCGTCGCGAGTTCGTCGATCGAGGCGATGAGCACCACGTTCGGGAGCAGCGTGACCGCGAGCTCCTCGCCGGCGCGCGCGGTCAGCTTGCCGATCCAGCGCTCCCCGCCCGCGAGCGTGAGCTCGCACGTGTCCGCTGCCGACTCGATCGGCGCGGAGGTCACGTCGAAGTGCACGAGGTGGGCGCCTTGCTCGCGCGGGTCCTTCGTCTCGAAGCCCGCGGCGGGGCGCGTCGTCGTTTTTCCGTCGAGGGTGGTGAGCTCGACGGTGTCGAGGTCGCCGAGCGCGGCGAACGTGGGGAGGACGAGGAACGCGAGGGCATGGACGGGCCGCATGGAGAGAGGATGGGGCGCGCGGTCGCGGCCGCCAAGGACGGGCTCGGTCGCGGATGCGTTCGAGGGAGTTCCCGCGGCGCGGTTCCTTGCTTCACCGACCGCGGAGCTCGTCGGTGTGCCGGGCTCGGCTCCGAGCTTCCTCCAATTGACCCGGGCAGGTGCTCTCGCGGTCCTCCACCCCACGGAAAGCGTTTCTGCCAGCCTGACAGCAGCCGCGTCCCCCCCTGCCGATCCCTGCCCATTCGGCAGCCTGGCTCGGGCCCCTTGGCAGCGCACAAACCATTGACCAGCAAGCCTTTGCCGCCTGTACGACCTACGGCACCCTTCTTGCCAAAGCGGCGCCCGTCGTTTCGACCCCCACGCGCGCCGCGTGCGCTCCCCCAGCGCTGCATCGAGAGTCCGGGAGCCCGGCGCGCTCTGACCACCGCCTCCAGAAGAGAACCCATGGCCAAGCAAATGGTCTTCGAGTCCGACGCGCGCGAAGCGATCCGCCGCGGCGTCGAGAAGCTCGCCAAAGCCGTCGTCACCACCCTCGGACCCCGCGGCCGCAACGCGATCCTCGACAAGGGTTGGGGCGCCCCCACGATCACCAAGGACGGCGTCACCGTCGCCGAGGAGATCCAGCTCCAGGATCCCTACGAACACATGGGCGCGCAGCTCGTGAAGGAGGTCGCCAGCAAGACCTCCGACGTCGCCGGCGACGGCACGACGACGGCCACGCTGCTCACCGAGTCGATCTTCACGCAGGGCCTGCGCGCGGTCACCGCCGGCGCGGCCCCCGCGCGGCTCACGAAGGCGATGCGCGACGGCGCCGCCGCGGTCGCGACCGAGCTCGACCGCATGGCGAAGAAGGTCAACAAGAACGACGAGATCCGCCAGGTCGCGACGATCTCCGCGAACAACGACGCGAAGGTCGGCCAGCTCATCGCCGACGCGATGGAGAAGGTCGGCCGCGACGGCGTCATCACCGTCGAGGACGGCAAGACGCTCACGACCGAGGTCACCGTTGTCGAGGGCATGCAGTTCGACCGCGGCTTCCTCTCGCCGCACTTCGTGAACAACCCCCAGACGATGGAGGCGAGCTACGAGAAGCCGCTCATCCTCGTCCACGAGGACAAGATCACGTCGGTGACCAAGCTCCTCCCCCTGCTCGAGAAGGTGAAGCAGGCCAACAAGGCGCTGATCATCATCGCCGAGGACGTCGAGAGCGAGGCCTTGGCCACGCTGGTCGTGAACAAGCTGCGCGGCATCCTCCAGGTCTGCGCCGTCAAGGCCCCGGGCTACGGCGACCGTCGCAAGGCGATGCTCGAGGACCTCGCCGCGCTCACCGGCGCGCGCGCCATCATGAAGGACCTCGGCGTGCAGCTCGACCAGCTCACGCTGCGCGACCTCGGCACCGCGCGCAAGGTCGTCATCGACACCGACAACACCACGATCGTCGACGGCGCCGGCAAGAAGCAGGACGTGCAGGCGCGCGTCGAAGGCATCCGCCGCGAAGTGGAGTCGACGACCTCCGACTACGACAAGGAGAAGCTCCAGGAGCGCCTCGCCAAGCTCACGGGCGGCATCGCCCAGATCAACGTCGGCGGCGCCACGGACACCGAGGTCAAGGAGCGCAAGGCCCTGATCGAGGACGCGCTGCACGCCACGCGCGCCGCGATCGAAGGCGGCATCCTCCCCGGCGGCGGCGTCGCGCTGCTCCGCGCGCGCGCGAAGCTGCTCGACATGAAGCAGAAGGACGACGCCGACTTCAACATGGGCCTCGAGCTCCTGCACGAAGCGCTCGCGCGTCCCGTGCAGCAGATCGCGAACAACGCGGGCTTCGACGGCACCGTCGTCGCGCACAAGATCCTGCGCGAGAAGAAGGAGACGTTCGGCTTCGACGCGCACAAGGGCGTCTACGGCGACATGCTCCAGTTCGGCATCGTCGACCCGGCCAAGGTCACGAAGTCGGCGCTCGCGAACGCGGTCAGCGTCGCGGCCTTGCTCCTCACGACCGACGCGCTCATCGCCAACAAGCCCGAGCCCAAGAAGGCGAAGGGCGGCGGCCACGGCGGCGGCATGGGCGAGGACGACATGGGCGGCATGGGCGGAATGGACTTCTGATCCGGCGCTCCCCACAAACACACGAGAACACGAAGGAACCCACCACCATGGCCAAGCAGATCCTCTTCGACGAAAACGCCCGCCACAAGATGCGCGCGGGCATCGAGAAGCTCGCGCGCACCGTGCGCGTGACGCTCGGCCCCGCGGGCCGCAACGTGATCCTCCAGAAGTCGTTCGGCGCTCCGTCCGTCACCAAGGACGGCGTGTCGGTCGCGAAGGAGATCGAGCTCGAGGACCCGTTCGAGAACATGGGCGCGAAGCTCGTGCTCGAGGTCGCGAACAAGACCAACGACGTCGCCGGCGACGGCACGACGACGGCGACCGTGCTCGCCTCGGCGATCTTCAACGAGGGCCTCAAGTACGTCGCCACCGGCGTGAACACGATCGCGCTGAGGAGCGGCATCGACCAGGCGGTCGTCGCGGCCGTCGCGTCGATCCAGGAACAGTCGCGCAAGATCAAGACGCGCGACGAGAAAGCGAACGTCGCCGCGATCTCCGCCAACAACGACAACGAGGTCGGCGAGATGCTCGCGGACGCGTTCGAGGAGGTCGGCGACGACGGCGTCATCACCATCGAGGAGAACACGGGCCTCGAAACCCAGGTCGAGGTCGTCGAGGGCATGGAGTTCGACAAGGGCTACCTGTCGCCCTACTTCGCGACGGACCTGGTCAAGCTCACGTGCGCCTTCGAGGACCCCTACATCTTCATCTTCGACAAGAAGATCTCGAACGTGCGCGAGTTCGTCCCCGTCCTCGAAGCCGCGGCGCGCGTCGGCAAGCCGCTGCTCATCATCGCGGAGGACATCGAGGGCGAGGCGCTCGCCACGCTCGTGATCAACCGCTTGAAGGGCGTCCTGAACGTCTGCGCCGTCAAGGCGCCGGGCTTCGGCGACCGCCGCAAGGCCTACCTCGGCGACATCGCGGCCCTCACGGGCGGCACGGCGATCACCGAGGAGCTCGGCCTCCCGCTCGACAAGGTCACGAGCGAGCACTTCGGCTCCGCGAAGCGCGTCCACATCACGAAGGACAGCACCGTGATCGTCGGCGGCAAGGGCAGCAAGAAGGAGATCGAGGAGCGCGTCGCGCAGATCCGCGTCCAGGTCGCGAACACGAAGTCCGACTACGACAAGGAGAAGCTCGAGGAGCGCCTCGCGAAGCTGCAGGGCGGCGTCGGCGTCATCAAGGTCGGCGGCAAGACCGAGGCCGAGATGAAGTCGAAGAAGGACCTGATGGAGGACGCGCTCAACGCGACGCGCGCCGCCATCCAGGAAGGCATCGTCCCCGGCGGCGGTGTCGCGCTCCTGCGCGCCAGCGAAGCCGTGAAGGCGCTCAAGCTCTCGGGCGACGAGCGCTTCGGCGCGCTCATCATCGAGAAGGCGCTCGAGGCCCCGCTGCGCCAGATCGCCGAGAACGCCGGCGACGACGGCGCGGTGGTGGTCGAGAACGTCCGCGAGAAGGGCAAGAGCTTCGGCTTCAACGCGCTCACGGGCGAGTACGTCGACATGTTCAAGGCCGGCGTCATCGATCCCGCCAAGGTCGTGCGCTGCGCGCTGCAGAACGCGGCCTCGATCGCGGGCCTGCTCCTGACCACGGACACGATGGTGACCGAGCTCAAGGAAGAGAAGACCAAGGTCGAGGGCAGCCTCGCCTGACAGGCACGCGGGCGCGCCGCGATCGGCGCGCCCACAGACACACCACGGAGCGGCGCGTCGCGGAGAGCGTCGCGCCGCTCCGCGCTCGATCCACGGACCGCGCGGTCCGTGCTCCGCGCGCGACGTCCATGCACCGCTCCCCCACGAGACCCCACGCCGCGGCCCGCGCGAACGCGCGCCGCCCCCGTCCTCGGGCCGCGAAGGAATCCGGCCGATGAAACCGCCCATGGCCGACAAGCGCGACTACTACGACGTCCTCGGCGTCCAGCGGGGCGCCTCCGAGGACGAGGTCAAGAAGGCCTACCGCAAGGCCGCGATGCAGCACCACCCCGATCGCAACCCGGGAGACAAGGCGGCGGAGGCGAAGTTCAAGGAGGCGGCGGAGGCGTACGCCGTGCTCTCCGATGCGCAGAAGCGCGCGCAGTACGACCAGTTCGGCCACCAGGCGTTCGGCCCCGGCGGCGGCTTCGAGGGCCCGCGCTACACGAACATGGAGGACATCTTCTCCGCGTTCGGCGACGTCTTCGGCTTCGGCGAGATGTTCGGCGGCGGACGCCGGCGCGCGGGCCCGCGCTCGGGGAACGATCTCAAGATCCAGCTCGACCTCACGCTCGAGGACCTCGACTCCGGCGTCGAGCGCACCGTCGTGCTCAAGCGCAACGAGGCCTGCAAGACGTGCAAGGGCAGCGGCGCGAAGGCGGGCACCGGCCCCACGCCGTGCGCGATGTGCGGTGGGCGCGGACAGATCCACCGGAACCAGGGCTTCTTCACGATCGCGACCGGTTGTCCCAAGTGCCGCGGCGCGGGCCAGACGATCGAGTCGCCGTGCGTGAGCTGCCGGGGCGCGGGCCACGTGCAGGAGAAGGCCGAGATCCAGATCAAGATCCCCGCGGGCATCCAGGAGGGCGTGCGCTTGCGCGTCACCGGCGAAGGCGACGCGGGCGACGCCGGTGCCCCGCGCGGCGACCTCTACTGCATCGTGCGCGAGGTCGAGCACAAGGTCTTCCAGCGCGAGGGCGCGGACCTGCTCTGCGAGGTGCCGTTCTCGTACGCGCAGTTGGCGCTCGGCGACAAGGTCGAGATCCCGACGCTCCGCGGACGAGCGGAGATGAGCATCCCGGCGGGCACGCCGTCGGGGAAGATCTTCCGCCTGCGCGGACAGGGTCTTCCGCGCCTCGAGGGCGGCGGGCGCGGCGACCAGCACGTGCGCGTGTTCATCGAGGTGCCGACGAAGCTCACCGACCGCCAGACGCAACTGCTGCGCGAGTTCGCGGAGATCGAGGCC
>JACRIO010000017.1 GCA_016220035.1 Planctomycetota bacterium
CCCGTGAGGACGAGCGCGCGTTCGCGGCGCGCCTCGTGGAGATCGTCGAGCGCCGCTCCGTGCGCGTCGTGCTCGCGGGCGCGCCGCACGTCGCGCACGTGCTCGCGCGCCACGCCAAGGTGCTCGCGCGCGCCGGCGCGAAGCTGCTCGGCTCGGAACCCGAAGCACTCGCACGCTTGCGCGAGAAGGGTCTCGCCGTGGTGGGCCGTGGCGCGCGCATCGCGACCGTGCCCGCCGTCGAGGTGCCCGCGCAACCGACCGTCGCGAGCTTCCTCTCGGCCGCGGCGTGGCCGATCGCGCTCCTCGCCGACGACGGAGCGCGCCGCCGCGCATCCGATGCGATCGAGGCGTTGAACGCGACGCGCGCACTGTACGCACGCGGCGCGCGGCACGTGCGCAGGACGAGCCCCGCGTTCCGACGGTTGTTCGAGGTCCTCCTCGTCGTCGCGCGCGACGGCCGGTTGCTCGGCGCGTGCGCGGTGCGCGTGCTCGAGGACGACGAGCGCATGCGCCCGTGGATCGCGGTCACCGTCGACGACGTCCGGCTCGAACGCGCCGCGCACGCCGTGGCGGCGCGCTGCGCGTTGCGCGGTCCGGTGACCGTGACGCTGCAGGCGGACGGCGAGGGCTTCGTCGCGCTCGACGCGCAGCCGGGTCTTCCGGTGTGGATCGAGGCCTGTCTGCGCGAAGGCCCGAACCTCGTCGCGCTCTGCGTCGCGGCGACGCTCGACGCGCGCGCTCGACCAGCAGGCCGCGTCCCCGCGGGAACGCTCTTCTCCCAAACCGCGCAGGACGTCGTGCTCGACCCGCGCTCGTCCGCCGCCGCCGCGATCCTCACCGCCTGAGATCCCCATGGCTCGATCGAAAACCAAGGAACGCTACGCCTCCCCCGAGCTCCACGCGCTGCCCGGCGGACCGCTCGAGCGACCGCCGCTCGACGCGCGGCGCACGAGCGCGATGAGCACGCTCGCGGGCCACCGCGTCGAGGAGCTCGTCGCGCGCTTCGGGAGTCCCTTGTGCGTCGTCGACGAAGAGCGCGTCCGCGCGGCGTACCGGCGCATGATCAACGCGTTCCGCGCCGGCTGGAAGGACACGGTGATCGGCTGCTCGGTCAAGACGAACTACTTGTCCGCGGTCGTCGCGACGCTGCGCTCCGAGGGCGCGTGGGGCGAGGTCGTCTCCGGTTTCGAGTACCGCCTGTGCCGCGACCTCGGCATCCCGGGCGACCAGATCCTCTTCAACGGTCCGTACAAGACCGACGCGGACCTCGAGCTCGCCTTCGAGGAGGGCGCTCACGTGCACCTCGACAACGACGACGAGCTCGAGCGCGTCGCCGAGCTGTCGAAGACCTTTCGCGCGCCGCGCGGCGTCGGTTTGCGCTGCTCGATGAACCTCAACTACCCGCCGTGGGACAAGTTCGGCTTCAACCTCGAGAGCGGTCACGCGCTCGAAGCAGCGCGCGCGATCACCGCCGAGCCGAAGCTGCGCCTGCGCGGGCTCCACATGCACATCGGCACGTACCTGCCGGATCCGGACGTCTACGGTCGCGCGATCGAGGCGTTGATCACCTTCGCCTTGCGGCTCGAGCGCGAGCTCGGCGTGACGATCGAGTACCTCGACCTCGGCGGCGGCTACGCGACGCGCAACACGCTGCACCACACGCTCCTGCCGGGCGAAGCGCTCGCGGTGACGGCCGAGGACTACGCCGCGGCGATCACGCCGCCGCTCGCGCGCGCCGCGAAGCAGTTCAAGCAGCGGCCGCGCCTCTTCCTCGAGCCCGGACGCATCTTGATCGACGAAGCGGTCTCGATGATCACGACCGTGCGCGCGGTCAAGCGGGGTTCCGGCCAGCAGAAGGCGGCGCTCATCGACTGCGGCGTGCACATCCTCCCGACGTCGTTCTGGTACGACCACGAGATCCGGCCCGTCGAGGACCGTGGCGGCGCGGTCGAGAGCTACCGCATGGTGGGGCCCTTGTGCATGCAGATCGACTGCGTGCGTCAAGCGATCGTGTTGCCGTCCCTGCGCGCGGGCGATCTGCTCGTGATCCAGGACGTGGGCGCGTACAACTTCTCGCAGTCGATGCAGTTCATCTACATGCGGCCCTCCTACGTCCTCATCCACGCGCGCGGGGTCGACGTGATCCGCGAGCGCGAGGAGGACGACTACGTTCGGGCGCCCGAGCGTCTGCCGAAGCACCTCGTCAACGCCGAGACGAAGCGCTCGATGCTCGTGCGAAGGAAGTGAGGCGGCGTGGCGGCGGAAACGCGCCTACGGAGCGACGATCTCCATCGCGCCATCTTCACGGGCTACGGCGCGTTGTTCCTCGCGCCGAGCGTGCCCGCGGGCGCGCTGCTCCTGCTCGCGACGTTCGCGCTCTCGCCAACGGTCGGAACGGCCGTCCTGATCGGCGTGTTCGTCTCGACGGCCTTCGCGCACGCGCTGCGCCGTGATCCCGCGCAGATCGAGGGCGGACTGTACGGCTTCAGCGGCGCGCTCGCGGCCTTCGCGTTGTTTGCGTCCTCGGCGCCGACCGAGCTCCTCTTCGCGCTCGTGCCGCCCGCGGCCGCGCTGGCGACGTGGGTGCAGATCCGGTTGATCGACGGGTGGTGGGTGCGACGGCTCGCGGTGGCGCCGCTCTCGCTCGCGGCGCTCGCAGTCGGGTTCCCGATCGCGTGGCTCCTCGCGCGGTTCGGCGGCTACGAGCCCTGGCCCTCCGCGATGCTGCCGGCGAACTTGGTGAGCTTCGACGGCTTGTTCGCGCCCGATTTCTACGCCGACGAGATCCGTAGCGCGCTGGCGCCCGGTTGGCGCGAGTGGCCGGCCTTCGCGCTGATCCTGGCCGCGTTCGCCGTGCACTCGCGGCGCACGTTGGTCCTGCTCCTCGTGGGCACGGCACTCGGCGCGCTCGTCGGATTCGTTTTCCTCGGATGGTACGGCGCGCTGTGCGGCTCGTTCGTGTTGATCACGGCCGCGCCGACCTTCGTCGCGCTCGGCGGAATCTTCGCCACCGGCGGCGTGCGCGCCTGGATCTACGCGACGCTCGGCGTCGTCGTCGCGTTCTTCGCGTGGCTCGCGCTCGGCCTCGTGCTGCGTGAAGCCCAGTTGCCGTTGCTCACGCTGCCGTTCTGGGTGACCACGACGCTGTTCCTCCTCGTGCTGCGTTTCGCGCCGTCGACGCGGTTCCTGCCCGAGCTCGTGCCGCTGCACCAGATCGGGACGTCCGAGAGCGCCGAGCGCTGGGCCGCGGGCCGTCGCTTCGGCTGGCGCTACTGGCAGAGCCTCGCGCAGAAGGACCTCGTGCGCGCCGCCGCCGCGCACGACGTCGAGGAGCTCGCTCGCTCGCGCGCGCTCGTCGCCGGCGCGCGGCGCATCGTCGCGATCACGGGTGCTGGGCTCTCGACCGAGTCGGGCATCCCCGACTACCGCACCGGAGCGATCGCGTGGAAGCAGTACGACACGGCCCATTTCCGCTGGGAGCGTTTCCTGGCGAGCGAGGAGAGCCGCGCGAAGTACTGGGAGATGAGCCAGGACTTCTACCTCGTCTTGCGCGGCGCGGAGCCCAACCCGGCGCACCGCTTCTTCGCCGAGCTCGCGGCGCGCGGGAAGCTCCACCGCGTGATCACGCAGAACGTCGATCGCCTGCACCAGCGCGCCGGTCTCGACGACGAGCGCGTGATCGAGATCCACGGGAACGAGCACGCGGTGGCGTGCCTCCAGTGCCGCTCGCGTTTCGATCGCGGCGAGGTCTTTCGTTGGATCCAAGGCGGCGTCCCCGTGCCGTACTGTCCGCGGTGCCAGGGCATCCTGAAGCCCGACTCGATCGCGTTCGACCAGCCGATGCCCGACGGACCCTCGCTCGACGCGCTCGACGCGGTGCGCGAGTGCGACCTCGTGATCGTCGCCGGGACGAGCCTCGAGGTGCAGCCGATCGCGTCGCTGCCGCTCGTCGCGCTGCGGGCGGGGAAGCCGCTCCTGATCGTCAACCTGCAGCCGACCGACTACGACCCCTTCGCGAGCGCGGTGCTGCGCGGCCGCGTGGGGGAGCTCTTGCCGAAGCTGCTCGCGTGAAGCGGCTGATCGCGTGCCGCGGCGGCGTGAGCGCGCGGCTCAGCGCGATCCGCTCGCGAGGTAGTCCGCCGCGAGGTGCGCCATCACACGCGCGCCGGTCGTGAGCGCGCTCTCGTCGATGAAGAAGCGCGGCGAGTGGTTCGAGTCGGCCTTGGCTTCGCCACCGGGCGGCGTGATGCCGAGGAAGACGAACATGCCGGGCACGCGTTGCGCGTAGAACGAGAAGTCCTCGGCGCCCGTGATCTTGCGCACCTCGCGCACGTTGCCTGGAGCGGCGCGTTCGAGCGTCGGCAGCATGCGCGCGACGAGCGCAGTGTCGTTCGCGGTGACGGGATAGCCGCTCTCGACGTGGACGTCGGCGTGCGTGCCATGCGCGGCGGCGATGCCCTCGGCGATGCGCGTGATGCGCGCGTGGATGTCCTTGCGCATGTCTTCGTCGAACGTGCGCACCGTGCCGACGAGGCGCGCCTTGTCCGGGATGATGTTGTTGCGCACGCCCGAGTCGAAGACGCCAACGGTGACGACCGCGGGCTCCTTCGTGAGGTCGGTCGAGCGCGAAACGATCGTCTGGAGCGCGCTGACGATCTCGCTGCCGATCACGATCGGGTCGATGCCGGCCCACGGTTTCGATCCGTGCGTCTGGTGGCCCGCGACGACGATCTCGAACTTGTCCGCGGCGGCGAGCATCGGTCCCCTGCACCAACCGACGAGCCCGGCGCGCTGGCCCGCGAAGACGTGCAGGCCGAAGACCGCGTCGACCTTGGGCGCATCGAGCACGCCCTCCTTCACCATGAGCTCGGCGCCCGCGGGGTACTCGTCGCGCGGGACGCCCTCCTCGGCGGGCTGGAAGAGGAGCACGACGGAACCCGCGAGCTCCGCCTTCACCGATACGAGCGCGTCCGCGGCCGCGAGCAGCATCGCCATGTGCGCGTCGTGTCCGCACGCGTGCATCACGCCGACGGGTTTCTTCTCGTATTCGCCGATCGCCGTGCTCTTGAACGGCACGTCGACCTCCTCCTTCACCGGCAGCGCGTCCATGTCCGCGCGCAAAGCGACGACGGGGCCGGGTTTTCCGCCCTGGATCACGGCGACGACGCCGTGTTTCGCGACGCCGGTGCGCGGCGAAAGCCCCATCTCACGCAGCCGTGCCTCGACGAACTTCGCGGTCTCGACCTCGCGATTGGAGAGCTCGGGGTGCTGGTGCAGATGCCGTCGCCACTCGATCAACTTCGCCGCGGTCTGCTCGAGCCGTGCATCGATCGCACCCCCGAGCGGCGAAGCGGTCGCGGGCGACGCATCGCGCGCGGGTTCGGAACCGAACGGCGAGCCGACCGTCTTCAACCCTCCCTCGAGGTTCGTGCAGGCAGCGAGGGTCGAAGCGAGGACCGCGAAGCGCAGGGCGTGGTGCATGAGTGGATCTCGAGTCCCCACAGGGGACGTTCGTCATCGAAGGGAGCTCGGGGCCTTCCTCCGAACCGTGCGTGCGCTGTCCCGCACACGGCCGGCCGAGGGTCCGTCCGCCCGAGTATGCACGATGGCCGCGTCACGACGCACGCGGCGACGGTGAGTGTCCGACCCACGCGAGCGCCCCGACGGTCGGTCGACGACGCCAGCCGTCGCACCCGACGCGCCGTCGTCGCGGCGAAATCGTGCGGACGCGTCGCGCGGCGCCGTCCGGCGATCGCACCGCGGCTTCGAGCGGGAGTCGACCGCTCGCTCGACGGCCATCCGTCCGTGTTCGCAGCGCGAACGCTCGCTTCGCGTAGCGCGCGGACGGCGTTTCGAGCGTCCGCTCTCGCGTAGCACGATGCAGGGGCTCGATCGATCCGCACGGCCGCCACGCACGTGGGGGAGCAGCGCTCGCGTCCCGATGCGTTCCGCGCGTCCGTGGAGCCGCCATTCGGTGCAGCGGAGCGCCCCGTCCGGCCGCCCGCGGACCTTTCGCCCTCCGAAGCCCCGCGCGCACCGCGCAAGACGGAGTCAAAACCCCGTTGTCGAGCCGCACCCCGAGCGCATAGCCTTTGCGGCCCCCATGTCGATCGAGTCCCCGCTCCTCGCCTTCCTGATCGTGGCCTTCGCGGTCGCCGGCAGCATGCTCGTCGGCGCGCGGCTCTTGCGTGTGCGCGCGAAGAGCTCGACGCCGCTCAAGGAGACGACGTACGAGTGCGGCGAGTCGCCCTCGGGGCCGACCTGGGTGCGCTTCCACGCGCGCTACTACGTCGTGGCGCTCTTCTTCGTGATCTTCGACATCGAGGCGGCGTTCTTGTTCCCGTGGGGCCTCGTCGTGCGCGAAGCCGGCGTCGCGGGCCTCGTCGCCGTGTTCAGCTTCGTGGCCGTGCTCATGCTCGGCTGGCTGTGGGCGGTGAAGAAGGGAGCGTTGCGCTGGCAATGAGCACGAAACGCACGCTCGACGACGACGGCAACTTCGAGCATCCGATCTACAAGACGTTGCTCGCGACGCCCGGCCTCTCCGTGGGCGTCGCATCGCTCGACGACTTGATGGCGTGGGGCCTCACGAATGCTCTGTGGGTGTTCCCGATGGCGACGTCGTGCTGCGGGATCGAGCTCATGGCCACCGCCGCGAGCCGCGTCGACATCGACCGCATGGGCACGATCGTGCGCGGCACGCCGCGCCAAGCCGATGTGATGGTCGTCGCGGGCACGATCACGGTGAAGATGGCGCCGCGCGTGAAGCTGCTCTGGGACCAGATGCCCGAGCCCAAGTGGTGCATCGCGATGGGCTCGTGCGCGATCTCCGGCGACTTCTACCGCAACCTCTACTCGGTCGTGCCGGGCATCGACACGTTCCTGCCGGTCGACGTCTACGTCCCGGGATGTCCGCCCAATCCCGAGGCGTTGATGCACGGGCTCCTGCGGCTGCAGGAGAAGATCCAGCGGCAGCGCAAGGGCGAAAAGGTCGTGCCCGAGACGAATCCGGCGCTCATCGAGGTCACCAAGCCGTCGGTGCCGCGCCTCTGCGATTCGACGCGCACGCAGGCGATGGACGCGGCCCAGCTCGCGTCGGCGACGAACGCGACGACCGACGAGGTCAGTGAACCGCTCGTGGTCGAGTTCACGGGCGCCCTGCCGGCCCGCGAACTCCTCGCCGCGGATTTCGAGGGCGTGTTGAAGGAGCTCGGCGTCGACGCGGCGGTCAAGGACGGTCCGCCGCTCGTGCCCGCGGCGCGCCACGTCGAGCTCGCGACGAAGCTGAAAGCGCTCGGCTATCGCCAATACGTGTCGGTGATCGCGACGCACTGGGTCGCGAAGACCGGCCGCAAGGGCAAGGACGAGAGCGAGCCCGAACACTTCGAGGTCACGACGCTGCTGCGCACGGTGGGTGCCTCCTCGCGCGTCGCAGCGTGGTGCGTGCGCCTCGCGCCCGGTGAAGCGCTCCCGAGCCTCGCGAAGCTCTTCGCGGGCGCCGACTGGCAGGAGCGCGAGCAGTGGGACCTCGTCGGCGTGCCGTTCGCCGACCATCCCGACCTGCGCCGCCTGATGATGCCCGAGAACTACACGCTGCATCCGCTGCGCCGCGACCTCGCCGCGGACCTGCCGCTCGCGCCGTGGAGATGAGCCGATGACGCGCACGCGCTCCACCAACCACCGCCGAGACGGTCTGCGATGCTCCGCGGGAGGCACGCCGTGACGCGCACGCTCACCGTCACGCGCCGCATCGATCCGCACGTGGCGATCGACCGGTACGACCCCGAAGCGGAGCTCATGCTCCTGCACTTCGGCCCGCAGCACCCGTCGACGCACGGCGTGTTCCGCATGGACCTGTGGCTCGACGGCGAGATCGTCGTCAAGGCGGTGCCGCAGGTCGGCTACCTCCACCGCGCGGTCGAGAAGCTCTGCGAGCGCCTCTCCTACTCGCAAATCACGCCGATCGTCGACAAGAACGACTACGTCGCGCCGATGACCAACGAGCAGGCCGTCAACATGGCCTTCGAGAAGCTGCTCGGGCTCGAAGTGCCGCGGCGCGCACGCTGGATCCGCACGATCTTCGCGGAGCTCCAACGCATCGCGAGCCACCTCCTCTGGCTCGGCACCTTCGCGATGGACCTCGGCGGCGCGCTCGGCGGCGGCGCGACCGTCTTCCTCCATTGCTTCCGCGAGCGCGAATCGATCCTCGACCTCTTCGAGGAAGTCACCGGCGCGCGCTTCCACTACAACACGCACACGATCGGCGGAAACCGCCACGACATCCCCGCCGGATGGGCCGCGAAGGTCAAGGCCGCCCTGGCCGTCATCGAAGCGCGCATCCCCGAGTACGAGTGCATGACGCTCGACAACAAGATCTTCCTCGAGCGCACACGCGGCGTCGGCGTGCTCGCCCCCGACCTCGCCCTCGACCTCGGCATCACCGGCCCGCTCCTGCGCGCATGCGGCATCGACCACGACCTGCGCCGCGACGCCCCCTTCCACGCCTACGACGAAGTCACGGTCAACGTCGCCACCGCGCAAGGCGGCGACTGCCTCGCCCGCATGATCGTGCGCATGGCCGAACTCCGCGAATCGATCCGCCTCGCGCGCTCGATGGTCGACGGCCTCCCCGAAGACAGCGGCATCAACAGCGGCAAACCGATCAAGCTCCCCGTCTCGATCAAAGTCCCCGCCGGCCAAGCCTACGTCGCCCTCGAAACCCCGCGCGGCGAACTCGGCACCTACCTCATCGCGGACGGATCACAGTTCCCATATCGGCTGAAGATCCGCCCCCCGTCCCTGCACGCCCTCTCCGCCCTCCCCTACATCCTCCCCGGCGTGACGATCAGCGACGCCGTCGCGATCCTCGGCTCACTCGACCCCATCATGGGGGAGGTCGACCGATGACCCGTCCTATTCGCCGCGCGCTCCCCACTTCCTTCGCGCCCTCACTCTCCAAACAGAACTCCGGACAGGCTCGGGCCGGTTCCTC
>JACRIO010000149.1 GCA_016220035.1 Planctomycetota bacterium
CCCCACACACCCCCCCCCGCCGCCCGCGACTCCTCCTGAGGTCGCGGGCGGCATTTTTGTCGAGCCTTCGCGCGCACGGCGACCGGCCCCGTCCGCGCCGGCGTCGTCGCCTTCGGGGCGCGCAGCACTCCACGGGACCGCTCGGTGATGCGCAGCGTGGGCACGCCACTCGGCGTCGACATCGACCACCAGCCGTGGGTCTCCTCGTCGGTCTGGCGCACCGTGCTCGACAGCACGAACCGGGTCCTGATGTTCGACTCGGCGACGACGCCCGCGACGTTCTGGGTGAAGCTCGACGACTCGACCTGAAGCCCGGCGCGCCGGTGAAGAAGCTCGAGCTCGTCGGCGGGAAGACCTACAGCGACAACGCGGCGAGCCAGTTCGTCGACGCGAAGCTGTTCGACTTCGTGGCGCTCGGGAGCAAGTTCGAGGCGCCGAAGCACTGAGCGGGGGAGGAGCGTCGGGGGCGGTGCGCGCTCCAGGTCGCGAGCCGGAGGCGCGGCGCGACGCGCTGGGGGCGCGCGTGGTCATGACTCCTCGCACCCGACCCGTGCGGCCGTGCGGCGCGCGCGCTAGCATCGGAGCTCGACCGCGACCGGCGCGCGCGCCCCACGCGGACTTCAGAGGAGCGAGCCGGTTGTCCCGCAAAACCCCGAAGCACGAGCACGAGCTGCTCGGCTGGTTCGAGTACTGCGGGTACGTTCGCCAGGTCGACCCCAAGCGGCGCGCGAAGGATGGGCAGCTCTACAAGAAGGGCTACGAAGTGCGCTTCGTCGTGCCGACGCTCGTGCAGGCCTACGCGATCCAGCGCTTGCTGCGCGAGACCGGCTTCGAGCCCGGCCGACCCTACGCCAAGCACAGCCGCCTCGTGCAGCCGGCCTACGGCCGCGACGTGGTGGAGTGGTTCCTCGAGCGCCTGCCCGCCGACGGCGCCGGCGAGGAGCTCGGTTTCGCGGAGAACGGCCGCCGCACCGTTCGCCGGCCGAGCTGCTGAGTTGGGAGCGAGAACGCGCGGGGGAACGGAAGGCGTGCCGCGTCCGTCGGTTCGAGTCCAAGCGCAGGTCCTGGCGGCGCCTCGAGTTCGCCCGGACGTAGCGCCTCGCGCACGGTGCACGGTGACGGGGGAAAGGCCAACGCGATTTGCGCGGCGACCGCGGGCCGCGCCTCGAATTGACAAGCTTCGAGAACGCGCCCATCCTCCGCGAGCCAGAGAACGCGCTCATGCTCGCAATCCAGTCGCTCATCCCCGGAACCCCGTCGAAGTGGTACCGGCTCACTTCGGATCGCTCTTGGAGCGACGCTGGCGGGCTCCGGTGCAAGGGGGAGCTTCCCACGTCAGCGAGTCCCCGTTCGATCCGCGGCCGCGCGCGACGAACCCGGGCGCCGACGCGACTCCTCCTCAACGCCCAAGGGGCCGCGCGCGCGGCGATGCACCCTGGCCACTCCAGCCCGCGCATCGAGGCGGAGTACTTTGGCTGGGTGCAAGACGAGCACGCCTCTCACGGACGTCGTGCTCCGGTCGAACCAGACGCCGAGCACGTCACCACCTTCCTCGACGCGCCCGCGCGAACTCCTTGCGCACTCTTCGTGTCCATGCAGCCACGGCGCACCGCAGTATTCATGCCTGTCTGTTCCATACTCGCCAGGCGGCATGACCCACCCCAGCAAGAGAGCACAGATGATGACCATCAGATCGATCCTGATCCTCGCCACCGCAGCAAGTGTGGCGGTTTCCACGGGGTGCCGCGCGCTCGCCCCTGAAATCACCGCGGACACGATTTACGCAGGCGGCGACATCATCACCATCGATGACGCCCAGCCGACGGTGGAGGCACTCGCCGTGAAGGATGGCAAGATCCTCGCCGTCGGCCGACGCGACGAAGTCGAGCGCGGATACAAGGGTCCAGCCACGGTGGTCGTCGACCTCGCCGGAAAGACACTACTGCCCGGCTTCCTGGACCCGCACAGCCATTACTTCAGCTCGCTCACCGTGGCCAACCAGGTGAACGTCTTCGCGCCGCCGGCGGGACCCGGCAAGGACGTTCCCAGCATCGTGGCCGAGCTGAAGAAGTTTTGCGCCGCGCGGAAGATCCCGGCGGGGGAGATCATTCAAGCATATGGCTACGATGACAACGCGATGCCGAACGGCGTCGGCCTTTCGCGTCGGGACCTGGACATGGATTTCCCGGACAATCCGGTGATCGTCGGACATGTGTCCATGCACGGCGCCGTGCTCAACTCCGCCGCGTTCGATAGGTACGGCTTCTCGGCCGCCACCAAGACCCCCGAGGGAGGAGTGATCCTTCGCGAAGCCGATTCCAATGAACCCGCCGGGTTGATCATGGAAATGGCCTTCTTGCCGGTGTTTGCCGCTCTGCCGAAGCCGACGGCTGAACAGGAGCTGGATTGGAGCCGTGCCGGCCAGATGCTCTACGCTGCGGCTGGCATCACCACGGCGCAGGAGGGTGCAACGCACGCCGCCGACCTGGAAGTGATGCAGCGTGTGGCAGCCCAAGGGATCCACCTCATCGACGTGATCGCCTATCCGTTCGTGACCGACTTCGAGGCCGTGTTGGCGAAGCACCCGCTGGCGACCTGGGGGCAATACACACATGGCCTGAAACTCGGGGGTGGCAAGATCACCCTTGACGGATCCATCCAGGGCAAGACGGCCTATTTCACCACGCCCTACTTGACTGGAGGTCCCGGTGGCGAAAAGAACTGGACTGGCGAGCCCGGTTTCCCCGTGGAAGCCGGGAAGGCGTTCGTGAAGCGAGTTTACGACCTGGGCCTCCCACTGAATATCCACGCCAACGGTGATGCGGCCATCGACATGGCTTTGCAAGCTCATGAACTGGCCGCGGCCGGTGACCTCACCAAGGATCGACACGTCACCGTGATCCATTCCCAGATGGTGCGACCTGACCAGTTGGAGAAGTTCGCGACCTACAAGTTCACGCCCTCCTTCTTCACGGCGCACGCCTACTACTTCGCCGACACGCACATCCTCAACCGGGGCGAGAAACAGGCATTCTTCCTCAGTCCCATGCGCAAGGCCATCGACATGGGGCTGCGGCCCACGAACCACACGGACTTCGTCGTGACCCCGCTGGATCAGCTGTTCTTGATGTGGACGGCGGTGAACCGCGTTTCGCGCAGCGGGGTGGTCGTCGGAGCGGATCAACGCATCACCCCCCTGGAGGCCCTGAAGGCGATCACGATCAATGCCGCATATCAGTATCGAGAGGAAGCCTCGAAGGGGTCGTTGGAGTCGGGCAAGCTCGCGGATCTCGTGATCCTCGACGGGAACCCGCTCACGGTGGACCCCATGCGGATCAAAGACATCAAGGTCGTCGAGACGATCAAGGAAGGCAAGACGATCTTCAAGGCCGAGTGAGCGCGCGGCCTGATGACAGCGTTCAGGGGATGCGTGGTGCGCCACCGGCTGTGCAGGCCGTTGGGTTTCCATCACCAACCCAAGGCCAAGAGGAGTACCAGACGATGAAGCTGTCGGTCGGAACCCTGGTTCGTGGGCTCGCCGCCCTGATCGTGACGACTTCCGCCCATGCGCAGGGCCACCGCGCTTCGATCACGGTCTTCCTCGCGAAGAAAATCGTCACGATGGATCCGACACGGCCGACCGCGACTGCCGTCGCCGTGCGGGACGGTCAGATCCTCGGCGTGGGATCCCTGCAAGACCTCGGGCCGTGGCTCCGGGACAACGCGCACACGATCGACGAGCGGTTCAGCGAGAAGGTGCTGATGCCGGGCTTCATCGACCCGCACATGCACCCGATGCTCGCGGCCATTCAGTTCGGCACGACCTGGATCACGCCCGAGCCGTGGGACGTGATGGGCGTGAAGATCCAGGCCACGACGGGACACGAAGCGTACATGGGCGCCTTGAGGGCAGCGTTCGCCGCCGCGCCGAAGACTGTCGCCAGATCGTCGCAGGTGTCCTTCAGGGTCCGGCGGCGGGGCTCGCGATCTGTCAGTACACAGGAGAGTCGGCCTACTACCTCTTCGGGTGTGATTCGGAGTGGGACACGGTTACCGATACTTGGCACGAAACTCTGGAGGAAGCGCTGGTACAGGCGGAGTTAGAGTATGAGGGTGTCTCACAAACGTGGACGTCGTCTAACACGCCGATGCAGCGGACGGCCTTTGGCCGCCGCTGATCGGCATGGCGCTAGGTGGCTACTCGGTCATCGAGTTCTACACAAATGGATCACAGAGTCATGAAACTCAACCAAATCCTCCCTGCCGTGCTCATCGCGGCACTGACATTGAGCAGCACAGCCTCGGCGCAGACGCAGGGCAAGCCCGTCCCCGTCAACCCCGACAATTTCAACCGAGCCGAAACGGACTTCATGTTCAAGAAGAAAGTGGACGACGGTTACTTCGGCAAGATCGGACACGTTCGAGAGCCGGTGTCCATCAACAACCAGATCGTCATCCGCATGAACCGCGACACGCTCTATTCGTTCGGCGTGTTCGACCTCACGCAGCCGGTGACTATCGTCAAACCGGAGACCGGCAAGCGATTCCAGTCGATGCTCGTCATCAACGAGGATCACTACATCAAGCAGGTGGCCTACGATCCAGGCGAGTACGTGCTGAGCCGCGACAAGATCGGCACGCGCTATGTCCAGGTCGCATTCCGCACCTTGGTGAATCCGGCTGATCCGCAGGACGTCAAGGCGGTTCACGCGATTCAGGACAAGATCGTCGCCCGGCAAACTTCGATAGGGCGTTTCGAGATTCCCGACTGGGACGAGGCGACGCGCAAACGGGTCGGCGATGGCCTGAAGTTGATGGGTAGCACCCTACCCGACAGCAAGCGGATGTTCGGCGATGTCGGCGATGTGGATCCGGTGCGCCACATGATCGGCACGGCAGCCGGCTTTGGCGGCAACCCGGAAAGCGATGCGATCTACCTCAACGTGAACCCCGAGAAGAACGACGGCAGCACGCCCTATGTGCTGAAGGTGAAGGATGTCCCGGTGGATGGCTTCTGGTCAGTCAGCGTCTATGACGCCGATGGCTATTTTCAGAAGAACGAAGCCAACGCCTATTCATTCAACAATCTCACCGCGAAGAGAGACGCCGACGGCGGCGTCATCATCCATTTCGGCGGCGATCCGAAACAGTCGAACTTCATCCCCATCACGAAGGGGTGGAACTACACCACGCGCCTGTATCGTCCACGTCAGGAAATACTCGACGGTTCGTGGAAATTTCCCGCTGCGCAACCAACCAATTAGGATCCATGCGATGAGAAGTCTGCTGAGAAATCGGGTGATCATGCTTTCAAGCATGGCCGTGGCGCTTGCCATGGCTGCATCGCCGCTGTGCGCGCAACAACCCGCGTCAAGCAAGTCCGCACCGAGTGAGCAGTCGGTGCCGGTGACGGTCCAGAACTTCCGACGCGCCGAGTCCGACAAGTATTTCGCCGACACGGTGAAACTGGGGGGCTTCGGCAAGTTCTTCCACTACCGCACGCCAACGCCGATCGAAGATCAGAAAGTCGTGAAGATGAACCGCGATACGCTGTACTCCGCAGCCGTTTTCGATCTCGACGCAGGGCCGCTCACGGTCAGCCTGCCCGAGGCTGGCAAGCGCTTTATGTCGATGCTCATCATCAACGAGGATCACTACGCGCCTGTGGAGGTCTCGTACGCACCGGGGAGCTTCACTGTGACCAAGGAGCAGGCCGGTACGCGCTACGTCATGGCGGCCGTCCGCACGCTGGCCGATTTCGAGAACCCGGCCGATGTCAAAATCGCCAACGCGGTCCAGGACAAAATTCAAGTCCAGCAGGCCGGCATCGGGAACTTCGAAGTGCCGAACTGGGATCCGGTGTCCCAGAGCAAGATCCGCGACGCGTTGGCGGTCTTGCAGAGCATGAGCGGTGCCACCACGGAGAAGCGGATGGGCAGGAAGGAGGACGTTGACCCTATCCTCCACCTGATGGCCACGGCCACGGGTTGGGGACTCAATCCACCTGAAGCCGCCGTCTATGACAACCTCTTTCCGAAGGCCAACGATGGCAAGACCGTGCACACGCTCACAGTCAAGGACGTGCCCGTGGACGGGTTCTGGTCGATCAGCGTCTACAACGAGAAGAACTTCTTCGAGAAGAACGATCTCAATTCGTACTCGATCAACAACCTGACGGCGAAGCCGAACCCGGACGGCTCGTTCACGATTCAGTTCGGCGGCTGCACGAAGGACACGCCCAATTGCCTGGTGACGCCCCCGAAATGGAGCTACCAAGTCCGGCAATACAGACCGCGCAAGGAGATCATCGACGGCACTTGGAAGTTCCCCGAGGCGCAGCCCGTTCGGTAAGGAAGACTGAGAGCCCCGAGGACGAGTTACGAATGTGACGCCAGCTAACAACAGCATGCAACTGAAGGCGCTACGCGCCGCAGCTGATGCCGGGCGTTATCTTGAGAGCGTGAACGTTGGTCCTCGAGACACTCAGATGGGTCGTTGCGTCGTCACTGGGAGTGGTGTGGGTAATCATCGCCTCGTTCAATGGCCGGGGGATGATGCACTCGCTTCTCGCGCGGCGCATGGGCTTCGTCATACCCTTCATCGGTGGCCTCGTCGGGCTCATCGGGGTGGTCGTCTGCCCACTTCTGGCATCGAACCGATGGCTCTGGGTGCCTCTCGTCTTGGATGTTGGAACGCTCCCGCTCCTTGTGTTCGCGGCAGCGACCACGCTGTCTCGGAAGTTCGCCGAGGCGCGGCAACCCAGATAACATGCCGATGCAGCGGACGGCCTTCGGCGGCTGCTGATCGCCAACCCGTTAGACATCCAGAGGAAGGAAACGGAGTGAACCATGCCCTTCGTGCCGATTGCAGTTGACGCCTTCGTCGATCTCCATTCGAAGTCCAATCCGGAGGTCGATCCGTTGGACCTTCGGTTTCTGCTGAACGAGGCTCTCGAGGCCCGAAGAAACGGAGAGACGTGCGACTGCGGTGAACCCATCTGGGTGATCGGGTCCGCGATTGCGCGCCACGCTTGCTTCACCTGCATCACCGGTGAGGCAGTCCCGGACGGCGACTACGAGATCGTCGATGCATGCCGGGGAGCTGATGTCTAACACGGCGATGCTGGCCGAGCGCCGCTTCGCGGCCGCCGGTGATCGGCAAGGCGTTGGGCGGACTTCCACGTGATACCGAGGCTGGCCTCTTTTCTGCGTGCGTCCGGCATCCCGGTCGACGCGGAGACGGTCTGCAAGGTATCCGTCACGGCAACCCCGCCTGGACGCCGGCGTCTGATACGCGACGCTCGTCGGCATGGATCGACGCGAGCAGATGCGCGAGTGGTTGGGTCGTCGCGACCGGTTGGGTCTGACACTTCGGGAGTTGTCCCGGGAGACCGGCGTGCCCGTGGGGACCTTGGGTCACTGGGCTTGGAAGCTGAGACAAGAGAGGCAGCGCGCTCCGTTGTCGGCGCGTTCCTCGGCATCGTTCGTCGAGCTCGTGGCGAGCGCCGACTCAGAGCAGCGGGACTCCTCAGGGCGGATTGAGATCGTGCTCGCTCGCGGACGCCGCGTGGTCGTGCCCGACGAGGTCGACGAAGAACACCTCGCGCGCGTCGTGCGCGCGCTCGAGCGATGCTGAGTCTGTCTTCGAGCGTGCGCATCTTCGCTGCGCGAGAGCGTGTCGACTTCCGCAAGGGCATCGACGGCTTGCACGCGATCGTGCGCGACCAGTTTCGCGAGGACGCGCTGTCAGGGAACGTCTTCCTGTTCTTCAACGCGCGGCGCGATCGGGTGAAGCTCCTCATCTGGGATCGCAACGGCTTTTGGCTGCTCGCGAAACGGCTCGAGCGCGGCACGTTTCAACGTCTCGACGGCACGAGCGCGAAGCTCGAGATCGATCGCGCGCGGCTCGCGATGTTGCTCGATGGAATCGACACGAAAAGCTCGAGCTTCTACCGTTACTCCGTGCGCGACGTGCGTATGAACGCGCGTGGAGATGACGCACGAGTTGGGGCAAGCCGATGACGTCGAGACGCTTCGTCGACTCTTGTCGGAGGAGCGCGCGAAGGTCGTTGAGCGCGACACGCGCATCACCGCGCTCGAGCACAAGCTCCACGTCTGGGCCGGGTGGCTGTGGGGTCCGCGCACGGAGAAGCGCGCTGCCGAACCCGCGCCCGTCGCGGGCCAGTCCTGGCTTCCGTTTGCGGATCTGCTCGATGCCGCGCAGCGCATCGCCGACCGTCACGGCGCCAGCGGCTCGGTCACGATCGAAGCGCCGACCAGCGACAAGCCGCGCACGAAGGCCGCGCGTCGCAACGAGTTCCCCGAACATCTTCCGCGCGTGCGCACGACCATCGAAGTGCCGGCGGAAGACCGCCAGTGCTGCTCGAAACCGATGGAGCCGATGGGCGTCGAGCTCTCGAAGGAACTCGAGCGCATCGAGATCGCCGTGGTGCACGAGATCGCGCGCACGAAGTACTGCTGTCGGACCTGCCAGATGCAGGTGCTGACCGCACCCGGTCCGACGCGGCCCTTCCCCAAGGCGCTGCTCGGCGCGCAGTGGCTCGCGCACCTCGCGGTCGAGCGTTTCGGGAACCACATGCCCTACCACCGGCTCGAGAAGAAGTACGAATCGGAAGGCCTCGCGCTCTCGCGCACGGTCCTGTCGCGCTCGACGATCGAACTGGCCGAGCTCTTGGAGCCGGTGCGCGCAGCGATCTGCGAGGAAGTCGTGAAGAGCCGCGTGGCGTTCGCCGACGAGACCAGCGTGAAGGTGCAGGAATCGAAGAAGGGCCCGTCGAGGAAGGCCTGGGTGTGGGTGTTCGCGAACAAGGAGGGCGATCACTACTTCGACTACAACGAATCGCGCGGGCGCGACTCCCCCGCGCGCGTGCTGAAGGACTTCGAGGGCTACCTCCACGATGATGGGTACTGCGTGTACGAGTCCGTGCTCGATCCACAGCGAGCGAAGCACGTTGCCTGTTGGGCGCACGTGCGTCGCAAGTTCGACGAGGCGCGGGACAAGGATCAGGTCTTCGCCGACGAAGCGATCGCCTTGATCCAGCAGCTCTTCGCGATCGACAGCGCCGCGAAGGACCGCGGACTCGACGCCGCGGGCCTGCACGCTCTGCGCAACGAGCACGCGCCGAAGGTCCTGGCCGACCTCAAGGAGTGGCTCGAAGTACGCAAGACCCAGGTCCTGCCGAAGAGCGGACTCGGCGAAGCGATCCAGTACGCACTGAACCGTTGGAAGGCACTGGGCAGCTTCCTCGAGGACGGCCGCCTCGAACTCGACAACAATCGATCGGAGCGCGCGCTGCGAGCGGTAGCCGTCGGTCGCAAGAACTGGATGATGGTCGGCAACGAGCGCGGCGGGATGGCGGCCGGGGTCTTCTACAGTCTGATCGCGACGTGCAAGGCGCGCGGGATCGATCCCAAGGTCTATTTGCACGATGCGATGCTGCGCCTGGCCGAGGGCGCAGATCCCAAGACGCTCACGCCGCGCGAGTGGCATGCGCGGTACGCGGCGGAAGTCGCGGCGCGCCGCGACTACGTGCTCAACATGCTCGTCGCCAAGCTCGCGAAGTAGCCGCGGCGGCGATCGACGCCTGTGCGGCACGCCCGACCAGCCGGGCGGCGGAAATCACTGCCCGGGCGTGGCGGGGGCGGACTTCGCGTGACGGATACTCTGCAAGAAGGCGTCGTGACCACGAGGGTCGTCGAACACAGCTCGTCGTGGAGCATGCACGCGCCTCTGCAAGCAAGCGTTCGTGACGGGAGACGGCGGCGGAGCGCCCGCGCGTCGACCCGTTTCGGGCGCGCGCCGGATCTCGCGCTCGACCGGGAGGTCCGGGGGGCCTTGCTCGCCTGTTCCCGCGCGCCGCGCGCGAATGGGTGCCGCGCGCTGCGCGCCGGGTAGACTGCGCCCGATGTCCCCGAGTCGGAGCCATTTGCGCGGGGAAGACGCTCCGTCGGAACCCGGGGGGAAGCCTGGAGGGTTCGGCGGACGGGTCCAGGAAGAGCGCCTCTTCTCGACGCAGGAACCACCGCTGCTCCCCGTTCCAGCGGGTCCGCCGCCGCTGCCGACGGATGCGATGGCCTCGGCGCCGTGCACGGCCGCACGGCCGTTCCGCGAGTTCGACGATCTGATCGCCGAGGTACGCCGCCTGAATCACGCACGCCGCGATCCGGCGGCGTCCGAGCTGCTGGTCCAGGCCGGCCAGCTGTTCCCGAGGGATCTCCGGGCCCAGCTCATGACCGTGGAGTTCCTCATCGGCCAGGACCGGGACGGCGAGGCGCGTGCGGTCCTCCAGCGGGCGAAGCTTCTCCTGACGGGCCGCGTGCACCCGCGGCTGCGCGCCGCAGTGCAGAAGCTCTCGGTCGAGCTCGCGGCGCGTGAACGGCGCGCGGAGGCCGGCCCGAGCCGGTTGCGCGGCGCGGCCCGCGCGGCTCCTGTGAAACGACCCTCCAGCGCGCCCGCGAAGTCGGCCTCCGAGCTCCGGCCGACGCCCGCCGTCCCCGCGGCCCGGGCGCCGCGCATCGAGCTCACGTTCCGCGCCGCGGCCGCGACGCTCGACGCGCCGCCGTTCGTCGGAGCGGAGAGCGCCCTTTCCGACTACCGCCTGCGCCTCGCGGCCCAGGACGTCGCGCGCCTGCAGAGCTTCGACACCCTGCTCGCCCTGACGGCGGTGCGCGGCGTCGATCACTACGAGTACCAGCTCCGCACCGTGAGGCGCGTCCTCGGCGAGTTCCACGGCCGGGCCTTGCTCGCCGACGAGGTGGGCCTGGGGAAGACGGTCGAGGCCGCTCTGTGTCTGAAGGAGTACCTGCTGCGCGGCCTGGTGAGCCGGGTGCTCATCCTCGTGCCTCCGGCGCTGCGCGCGCAATGGCGTGACGAGCTGGCCAACAAGTTCGGCATCGAGGCCCATGTGATCGACGGCGACGAGGCGCGCCGGGATCCAACGCTCTGGAGTCGGAGCGGCGTGCTGCTCGCCTCCCTCGGCCTGGCGCGCGTCGAGCCGCACGCGAGCCACATCGCGCGGTCTCCATTCGATCTCTTGATCGTCGACGAGGCGCACCGGCTCAAGCATCGTCATTCACGCTCGTGGCAGCTCGTCGATCGGCTGCGCGCGCGCTTCCTCCTCCTGCTCTCGGCCACGCCCGTCGAGAACGACCTGATCGAGATCTACAACGTGCTGTCGCTCTTGAAGCCCGGCCTGTTCTCGACCGAGGCCGCGTTCAAGCGCGCTTTTCTGGCCCCGGGCAAGACCCGCGTCGTGAAGGACCCCGTGCGGCTGCGCACGCTCTTGCGCGAGGTCATGATCCGCAACACACGCGCCCTCTCCGAGGCCAAGCTGCCCCCGCGCTACGCGACGACCCTGCGCGCGGTCCCCGGCGCCGACGAGGCCGAGCTCCTGGCGCGCGTGGCCGGAGCGGTGCGCGGGGGGCTCGCGAACTCGCGGCTGACGCGCGCCGGGGCAGGCGAAATCCTGCGTGCCGTCGGCTCCTCGCCCCGCGCGGCCGCGCCGATCCTCGCGCGGTTCGAGCCCGAGCTGGCCGAGCGCGCTCGGGATCTCTCTCATCCGGCCAAGGACGCCCTGCTGGCCGAGCTCCTCGCCCGCCGGCCAGGGGAGAAGGTCCTGCTCTTCGCGGCGCACATGGCGACGCTCGAGCACGTGGCCGAGGTCGTGCGCCGCTCCGGGCGGGCCCCGACGCTCTTCCACGGGCGGTTGAGCGCGACCGAGAAGGAGGCCGCGATCGACGAATTCCGCGAGACCGGCGCGGTGCTCGTCAGCTCGGAGTCCGGCGGCGAAGGCTTCAACCTGCAGTTCGCGCGCACGATCGTGAACTACGACCTGCCCTGGAACCCGATGCGCATCGAGCAACGCATCGGCCGCGTGCACCGCATCGGGCAGACGCGCGAGGTCTTCGTCTTCAACCTGGTGACCGCGGGCACGATCGAGGAGGAGATCCTGCGCGTCCTCGACGACAAGATCGCCATGTTCGAGCTGGTGGTGGGCGAGGTCGAGGCCATCCTCGGGCGCCTGGGCGACGACGAGCAGGAGTTCCAGGAGCTCGTGCTCGAGCTCTACACCGGCGCCGCCGACGCCGCGCAGGCGCGCCAGCGCTTCGAAGCCCTGGGTGAGCGCATGCTGGCCGCGCGCGGCGAGTACAAGGCCGTCAAGGAGCTCGAGGAGGCGGCCTTCGGGCGCGATCTCGAAGCGTGAGCGGCCCGCGGAGCTCGACCATCGCGCCCGTGGACGTGAGCACGTTCCTGGCGGGCTTCCTGCGGCGCGAGGGCGCCTTGGCCGAGGTGCTCGAGGACGGCGCGCTCGAGTGCGTCCTCCCCCGCGAACTGTGCGCGGCGACGGGTCTCCCCGAAGCGCCGCGCCTGCGCTTGCTCTCCCCCGCGGGCGCACAGGAGACGCCGCTCGCGCTCGAATCGTCGGCCCTGCGCGCGTGCCTCGAACGCGCGCTTGCGCGGGGTCAGCGGGCCTCGGCCGTCCTCGAAGCGCCCTCCGGCGGAAAGCCGGGCGCGCTCTCGGAGAGCCTGATCGCGCGCTTCACCGCCTTGAACGGCAGCCTGCGGCCGCGCGGCCTGCGGTCCGTGCGCCTCGCGATCCAGGTGCTCGAGTTCCGCTACCAGGCGGTCGGCGAGGAACGCCAGGAGGGCAGTCTGTTCGTGGCCCACGAGCCGACCCTCGGTCTCTTGTCGCTGCCGCTGGCCGACGAGCTGCTGCAAAGGCTCCTCTCCGCCGAGCCCGGCGCGGCACCCCTCGAGTCGCCGGCGCTCGCGCTCTCCGCGGCCGCCGTCGAGCGGCACGTCGAGCGCCACCTCCGCGCCCGGCTTGCGCCGCTGTGTCAGCGACTCAGCGTGCGCATGCTGCGCGATGCGGAGCGCCTGTGCGAGTACTACGACACGCTGCTGTCCGAGGCCACCCGCCGCCGCCGCGTTGCCCAGGGGCTCGAAGCCAGCGCGGAGAAGGCCGCCGCGATCCAGCGCCAGCGCGAGGAGAAGCTGCGCGAGCTCGCCTTTCGCTACGCGGTCGAGGTGCGCACCGAGGTGGCCTCGGTGCTCGACCTCGGTTACTCCGCGCCCGCGCTCGACGCCGTCCTCCTGCGCAAGCAGCGCACAATCCCCCTCACGCTCGTGCGGGATCCGTTCCTGCGCGAGCCCTTGCCGTTCCTCTGCCGAGGGTGCGGCGAGCCGACGCTCGCCCTCCACGCCTGCGACGAGGCCGGCCACCTGACTTGCGCCGCCTGCGCCGCGCCTTGCGCCGCCTGCGGGCGCGTGACCTGTCGCACCTGCGTGCCGGCGGGCTGCAAGGTGTGCACACGGACTTGAGCGACCGCGCCGCCGAGGTCCGGCGGAAGCTCCGTTCGCGTTCCTCGCGACGTACACCGGGCGGCTCGGCGCGGGACGGATGGCGCGGCCGCGAACGGGAGCACGGCGCAAGTCGAAGTCGTTCCATCGAGTGGCGCGAACTCGACCGCCACTTGAGATCGCGTCGGCCGTGCGGTCTGATTCCGCGTCGCGCTCGGGCGGAGAGCACCGTCGCGCGCCGGTGATCCCCCCATGACCGACCCCGACACGCTCCTCGCCCAGGCGCTCGATCGCGCGCGCGCCGCGGCCGACGACGAGGCGCTCCGCGCGCTCGACCGCGAGTTCCTCCAGAAGGGGGGCGTCGTCGCGAACCTGCTCGCTTCGATTCCTTCGCTGCCGCCCGAACAGCGCAAGGCGACGGGCCAGAAGGCGAACCAGATCAAGCAGGCGCTCGAAGCGGGGATCGCGGCGCGCAAGGCGGAGCTGGAGGCGGCGGCGCTCGAGGGCGAGCGCTCGGGCGCGGGCTTCGACGCCACGCTGCCCGGCGCGCGGCTCGAGCGCGGCGGTCTGCATCCGATCACGCAGGTCACGCGCGAGCTCGAGGACCACTTCACCAGCCTGGGCAGGATGGTGCTCGAAGGGCCGGAGGTCGAGCTCGACTGGTACAACTTCGAGGCGCTCAACATCCCGAAGGACCATCCCGCGCGCGACATGCAGGACACGTTCTTCTGCGACCAGCCGCAGCCCGGCGAGGGGCCGCGCGACGTGAGCGGCAAGGTCGTCATGCGCACGCACACCTCGCCGGTCCAGGTGCGCGCGATGGAGCGCTTGAAGCCGCCGTTCCGCGCCATCGTCCCGGGCAAGGTCTTTCGCAACGAGACCACCGACGCGAGCCACGAGCACACCTTCCACCAGATGGAGGGGCTCTGCATCGCGAAGGACGTCTCCGTCGGGCACCTGATCGGTGCGATGAAGACGCTCCTGCGCGGCATCTTCGGCAAGGAGCTCGAGATCCGCCTGCGACCGGGGTACTTCCCGTTCGTCGAGCCCGGCTTCGAGCTCGACGCGCGCTGTCCCTTCTGCAAGGACGGTTGCTCCGTGTGCAAGCGCTCGACGTGGATCGAGCTGCTTCCTTGCGGCATGGTGCATCCCAACGTCTTGAAGGCGGGCGGCATCGACCCCGAGGAG
>JACRIO010000150.1 GCA_016220035.1 Planctomycetota bacterium
CTATCGGGTGAAAAATTGCTCTGGCACCGTATTCACCCCATTCCGGTCACGTCAGTCCGAGCGTTGCTGGATCCGGACGCAGAGCGTGGACGCGGTCTCGTCCTCGGCTACCGGACGGACCTCGAAACCCTGGGCGACGAGGTCGGCGACGAACTCGCGGGTCCCCCACAGCTCGACCCAGAGCGTCTCCCCTTCCTCGGGATCGGTCCAGGCGAGGCGCACCGGGTGCGTCGCGGAGACTCCAATGGGGTCGGGGTTCGGGCGTGCGTCGTCGTTCGGGAAGAAGGCCATGACCTCGGTACTCTCTCGGTTCGTCCGCCGTGCTGGTGTCGCCCGGGACGGGGCGATCCTTCTCGGCCACTGCCGGAAACGAACTGGATCGAGCTACGCCCGAGCGCGCTGAAACATGGCGCCGGGCTCGCCTTTCCCGTCTCCCGCCGCGCAAGAGATGCGTTCCGCGAAGCCGCGGTCAGTACCTCGGGATGCGTGCGTCGACTTCGGCCGACCACCGGTCGATGCCGCCCGCGAGGTTGAACACGGCGCGGAAACCGGAGCTCGCGAGGTGTCCCGCCGCGCGCGCGCTGCGGATCCCGTGGTGGCAGATGCACACCGTGGGGAGGTCGGGATCGAGCTCCCCCGCGCGTCGGACGAGCTCGCCGAGCGGGATCGCGCGGACGCCGTCGATGCGGGCGAGGGCGAGCTCGACCGGCTCGCGCACGTCGAGCAGGACGAAGCTCTCGCCCTGGGCGAGGCGCGCGGCGAGGTCGGCGGGTGTGATCGTGGCGACGGGAGTCACGGCGTCTTCACTCTCAATCGTGCACGCGGAGCGCGGGCCGGTCGTACTCGGCGGGCACGGGCACGCCGACGAGGCCGAGCACCGTGGGCGCGACGTCGAGCAGGCTGACGCCGTCCTTCGGCAGGTCGACCTTCCGATTGCAGAGGAACACGCCGGAGACGAGCTCCGCCGCGACGGACACGTGGTCGCCCGACCAGTGGTTGGTGTTGTCGGCGAACGGCGCGCGCGGGAACGCGTCCTCGCGATCGGTGGAGGTCTGGAGCGCGATCCCGCCGCGCGTCGTCTTCCAGCTCACGCGCCAGCCGGCGGCGAGGCCGAGCAGGAGGTCGCCTTCCATGTCGACGTGCGGCCCCGAGTGGATCCGGTCCGGCCGCAGCACCTCGAGCACGGCGCGCTTCCCGTCGTCCTCGAGGGCGAGGAGCGCCCGCGTGACTTCCTCGAGCAGCGCGTCCTTGTCCTGAGGCTCGACGATGCCGCCCGCCTCGCGGCCCTTCAGGTTGAGGTAGAGGCTCCCGAGGCCGAGCGAGTAGACCTTCGTCTTCTCCCAGTCGACGAACGCGAGCAGGTCGTCGTCCGCGAGCGTGGCCCCCGCCTTCAACACGAGCCAGCCCTTCTCCGCGAGCCAGTTGTTCACGTGGAACTGGCGGCGGAAGCTCTGGAAGCCGTGGTCCGAGCACACGATCAGCGTGTCGCCCGGCTTCACGTGGCGGTCGAGCACCTCGCCGACGAGCGCGTCCATCTTGCGGTACGTCGCGGGGATCACGTCCTTGTACGCGACCTCCTCGCCGAAGTACGCGATCTTCGTCGCGGCCGCCTGGGCGTCGTACTTCGGGCGTCCCGCGTCGTAGTACTGGTAGAGCATGTGCTGCACGCGATCGGGCGTGCTCTCGACGTTCATCAGGATGCGCCAGTCGCTGCGCGCGAGGGCGGCGTCGAGGAGTTGCTTGCGGCAGTTCCACGTGAACTGGACGTCCTCGAGGAAGGTCGGCGTGTCGATCTCCTTGTCCTTGAAGGGCATCGTCAGGCACGCCCAGCCGACGGTCTCGTAGCTCGTGCCGATCGCGCGGGCGAGTTCCCCGGCGAACCCGGGCGGCTGGCTGATCGGCTGCCAGAAGGGCGCGGCCACAGGGTCGATCTGGAGCGAGTCGAGGAAGAGCTCGAGCGGCTTCTCGACCGACACGAGCTTCGCGCGCGTCACGGCGCGCACCTCGATCAGCGGGTTCACCTTGAACGTGAGCGCGAACCACTTCGACCATCCGCCGGTGTTCACTTCCTGGGTCTGCGCGCCGATCGTCACCTTCGCGCCGCCCGCGCGGGGCTCGATCACGAGCGGGAGCGAGAGCCGCCCTTCCTCCGAGTCCTCGGTCGGCCGCAGCGTCGCGAGCTCCGAGCGGAGCTCATCGAGCCGGTCGAGGTCCGCGTCGATCGCCGCGTGCTCGTCGCGCCTCTTCTGGAGCCGCTGGCGCTCCTCGAGCAGGCGGCCGATGCGCGCGAGGTCCGTCGGGCCGAACACGCGTGACTCGAACTTTCCGCCCGCCTCGGTGAGCTGGAAGAGCTTCCCGCCCGTGCTCGTCTTCTTGCCGTAGGGAGCGACCCAACGCTCGCCGACCTCCGTCGAGTAGACCGCCCAGTCGCAGTTCGCGCCGCGCGCGTCCGGCACGCCGAGGCCCGAGAGCACCTCCGCGCCCTCGACGAGCGGACGGTCCCACGTCATGGCGCCCTCGAGCACGACGCTCTTCACGCCGGCGCGCGCGGCGACCTCCCAGAAGCCGCCGGCCTGCGTCGGGTTGCCGACGACGTCCTCGACGACGCGCGGGACGTGGTGCGAAGCCCACCACCCGGCCCACGCGCCGACGCCGCCGAGCAGGAGCGCCAGCGCGAACGCGACGCTCTTCTTCATGCGCAGCAAGAACGCGAAGAAGCCGAAGAAGACGGCGAGGCACGCGACGCCGCCGTAGCTCGCCACGAGCGCGGGCGGGTTCTGACCGAGGAAGGCCCAGAACGGCGGGAGCGACATGTCCGCGACCTTCCGGTCCGCGGTCTCGATGTGCCCCGCGGCCGGCGACGGTCCGTAGGGACCGAGCTCGCGCTTCACGAAGCCCGGGACGCCCGTCTTCCCTGGGTTCTGGCTGCTGTTGAGCGAAGCCCACGCGACCGGCGACTCGTTCGGCGTGGTCGTCCGGAGCGGCGCGAAGACGCCCTGCCGCTCGAGGCGCGCGAAGTTGGGCAAGGCACCCGCGTCGGCGAGCGCCTTCGCCGTGCGGTAGTCCGCGCCGTCGAAGCCGAGCACGAAGACGCGCCCTTGCGCGGGACTCGCCGCGCCGAGAAGCACACACACGAGGAGGAGGAAGAGGACGCGCTGGATCGGCGGGAGCTGCATGGGGGGTCGCTACCGCTCGATGCGCCGGGTGCGTAGGATCGAAACTCGATGGTCGAGTTCGAGCACGCGCGCAGCAGAGCGATTCGCGGCGAGCCTAAGGCAGCACGGAGAGCGCCGTCAACGCGCGGCCGCGCGGCGAGCAGCGTGATCGCGGGCGCGCTCATCGCCTGCGCCGTCGTCGTCGCGGCCCTCCTGCTGGTCCTGCGCGGGGGCGCGCCCGTCCCGGACGCGACCCAGGCGCGCGGCGCCGGAGGCCCGCGCTCCGCGGTGCACGATCCAGACCTCGAGCGCCCTTCCGTCGAAGGACCGCGCGCGGAAACCCCACCGCCGAAGCTCGACCTCTCGTCGCCCGCCGCGTTCGCGGGCCGGGGCAGCCTGCGCGGAGAAATCGTGGCGGGCCCCGGCACGGTCTTTCCCGAGCGCTGGACGCTCGTGGTCGAGCCCTCGCCGATGCTTCGCGGCAAGGAACGCGCGGCGACGCGGCGCGTCGAGCTCGAGCACGGCGAGCGCACGTTCGCGCTCACGGACCTCCCGCTCGCGGGCTACCGCGTGCGTGCCGAGGCCCTCGGCCTGAACGGCACGCCGGCCGACGTGCTGCTCGTCGCCACCTCGCCCGCGGCCTTCGTGACGCTCGCGTTCGCGCCCGCGGGTTTCCTCGACGGACAAGTGCGCCACTCGGACGGCGCGCCGGCCGAGGGGCTCGCCGTGACGTTGGAAAACGTCGTGACGCGCGCGCGCGTCGCCACGGAGACCGACGTCAACGGCGCGTGGGTGCTGCGCGACGTCGTCGATGGCGCGTACCGGCTCTACCTCGGTCCGCCCGCGGCGCCGCTCGTGCCGCCGCGCGAGGTGCTGTTCCGCGCACCCAGCCTGCGCGTCCCCGAAGAGCGCCTGCCCGTCGTCGGCGCGCTCGACCTCGTCGTGCTCGACCTCACGCAGGCGCCGGTGCCGGACACCGTCGTCACCGGCGCGACGAGCGCGGGTGGAGCCTTCGAGGCGCGCACGGACGCGAGCGGGCGAGCCAAGGTGCGCTTCCTCGTCCCGGGGACGTGGCACCTCGAGGCGCGCGCCGGCGAACATTCGAGCGGCAGCGTCACCGTCGAGGTCGACGCGGGACCGCCGGCCGACGTCTCGATCCACGTGCACTCGTGATCACGCGCTCGCCGCGCGTTCGCGGGCGCGCGCGGCGATGAACTGCTCGAAGCGCGCGCAGAGCGCGGCGAAGCCCTCCGAGGAATCCGCGACCGTCTCGCGGCCGTGCACGACGCGGATCCGCGCGCCGAGCTCGACTTCGCCGCCGAACGCGGGCCGCGCGCTTCCTTCGCGCGCGCTCTTCCGCGCCTCGGCCTGCGCCGTCGGCACGTCGCGCTCGACGCGCGCAGCGAGCGACCGGGCGGAGAGCGGCGCGCCCGTGAGCCGCTCGACCAGCGCGCCGAACCCGACCGCGTTGCCGGGACGCCAGTAGACGTCCGCGAGCTCCGGCCCGATGCGCGGGTTCTCCGCGAGGAAGCCGTCGCGGCCGTGGAAGCAGGCGCGCGTGTGCTCGACCGCGATCTCCGCGAGCACGTAGCCGTGGTAGTACGCGCTCGATTCGCCCGACAAGAGGTGCGGCACGGAGAGCACGGGCCGCGGCGCGCCGTCGTCGAGGAACAGGAGCGCGCGCTCGACGCGCCGGAGCTCCTCGAGCACGCGCTCCGCCGTGAGTTCCCGATCCGGGAGCGCGTAGAGCGCGCGCTCCCCGAAGCAGACCGCGAGCATCCCGCGCAGGCTCCACGCCGCGAGCGGCTGCGTGCGCTCGATCCCCTTCTCGATCAGCGCGAGCGGCATCGACTCGCCGGCGAGGGAGCGCGCGTGGCGCGTCTGCCAATCCGCGTCGCCGACGAAGCTCTCGAGGAACATGCTCTGCAACTCGGCGAACGCGACCGACGAGGGCGCGTACTCCTGCGCGAAGCACGGCGCCGGCATGTCGATGTTCGCGAAGTGCGCGGCGTGTCCGCCCTCGTGGAAGAGCGTGCTCGTGGCGCTGCGCCCCGCGCCGACGAGGCCGGGGATCGCGTTCGCGGTGAACTGGATGCGCGCGGGACGCCACGTGCCGCGCTCGCGCCACGCGGGCACGGGCCCGTGCATGAAGCCGTTCTCGTACTTGCCCTTGCGATCGACGAGGTCGAGCACGAGCTCCGCGCCGCGGTAGCGGATGCCGAGCGCCGCGAAGCTCCGCCCCCAGCGCTCGAGCGCCCTCTCGAAGGGGAAGTACGGGTCCATCTCGTTCGCGACGTCGCCGCTCGCGAGGAAGCGCACGTTCCACGGCGTGACGCTCGCGCCGTGCCTCGCACGCAGTTCGTCGAGCCCGCGCTGGGCGGGAGCGCGCGTGCGCTCCTCGAGCTCGTCGAGCCACGCGAACACCTCGGCCTTCGTGAGCCCCTCGACGCGCCGCACCTTCCAGTCGTAGTAGTCCTCGCCGCCGAGCTCGCGCCCGAGGCGGTTGCGCAACTTCACGACGTCGAGGAAGCCGTTCGCGAGCACGTGCGGCTCGACGGAGCGCAGTCCATCCCACGCCGATCGCCGCACGCGCTCGTCGGGATCGCTCGCGAGCTTGACGCCGAGCTCGACCGAGCTCGCGGGCCGGCGCGCGCCGGTGGAATCGGGCAGCGTGAGCTGGAGCTTCTCGCGCTCGCGCGCGAGCCGTCCCTCCGCCTCGACGATCTCGTCGGCGAGCGCCCGCGCCGACGCGGAGGGGATGACGTGCGCCGCGAACGTCGCGCGCCAGCCTTCGAGCGCGACGAGCTCCTCCGGCCCGGCCGCGTGCTCGGTCGCGTCGCGTGCGCCCGAACCGCGGGTGCCCGTCGACCGCGCGACGCCGCCGCGCGCCTCTGCGAGCTCCTTCTCGACGCGCGCGAGCTTCGCCGGATCGCGCAGGAACCCCTGCCAGACGATCTCGCGCTCGTCGAGCTCGCGCCGCGCCGCGTCGGGATCGTCGCCCGTCCCCATGTAGGCGCGCCAGAACGCGTCCTCCTTCGCGGTGTGGATCCGTTCGTAGCCGTGGTTCAGCTCGTCGAGCAGCGCGCGCGTCGTCTCCAGCGTCATGCGCGCAGCATGCCGCGCGGGGAGCGCGCGGTGAAGCGCCTCGAATGCGCGGGGTGGACCGCCCGCCGAGAGTGGTCGAGGGTCCCGGACCGCTCTTGAATCGGGGGAGTTCTGCCGTCGCGAGGAAAGACCGCGCACGACGCAGGGGCCCGACGGACGAATCGAACGATCCTCGACATCGTCCCGAGGTCAGCCCAACACGGTCGATCCTGAGCCGACTCGCCCGCCGCCTCCACCGACGTCCCAGCTTGATTCGGGAGCCCTCGCGGTGGCCGCTGTGCTCGCCAAGCGCGGTTCGGCCGAGTGCGCGGAGACGGCGGCGATCACGCCGCGGCCGGCGTGCCGTGCGAGAGCTTCTCGACGGCGTCGTAACGCCCTCGGAGAGCACGTGGAACCGCGCTCACCCCGCGAGGGCCTGCTCGAAGTCGTGCACGAGGTCGCGCGCGTCCTCGATGCCGGCCGAGATGCGCAGGAAGCCCGGCGGGATGCCGGCGGCGGCGCGCTGCTCGGCCGTGAGGCGCGCGTGCGACGTGTTGAACGGCGCGGAGACGAGCGTCTCGACGCCGCCGAGGCTCGACGCCTCCAGCGCGAGCTTCAACTTCCGCAAGCACGCGAGCGCGGCCGCGTCGCCGCCCTTCACGACGCAGCTCACCATCCCACCGGGCCCCGCGAGCAGCGTGCGTGCCCGCCCGTGCGACGGGTGCGACTCGAGGCCTGGGAAGAGCACGCGTTCGACCTTCGGATGGCGTGCGAGAAAGCGCGCGAGCTCGCACGCATTCTCGACGTGCGCCTGCATGCGCAAGGAGAGCGTCTTCAGGCCGCGGTCGAGCAGGAACGCCGCGTGCGGGTCCATGCAGCCACCCGCGAGCTGCAGCCAGCGGTAGACGGGCTGCATCCGTTCGCGCGCGCCGAGCACCACTCCGCCGAGCACGTCGCTGTGGCCCGCGAGGTACTTCGTCGCCGAGTGCACGACGAGGTCGGCGCCGAGCGCGAGCGGCTTCTGGAGCATCGGCGTCGCGAAGGTCGCGTCGACGATCGTGATCGCGCCGGCCGCGCGCGCGTCCTTCGCGATCGCCGGCAGGTCGGCGACGGCGAGCGCCGGGTTCGAGACGCTCTCGCAGTAGACGACGTCGCAACCCTTCGC
This sequence comes from Planctomycetota bacterium, assembly GCA_016220035.1. Lineage (GTDB taxonomy): Bacteria > Planctomycetota > UBA1135 > UBA1135 > JADJNY01. Next base: position 7,405 of record JACRIO010000150.1, read on the forward strand.
GAGCGCCGCCTTGCGCGCGGCGGGGTCGTCGAGCTCCACGAACTCCGTCGCGACGCCGAGTGGGCGCAGGAAGTTCTCGAGCAGGTCCCAGGTCGAGCCGTAGAGCCCGCGCTGCGCGACGACGCGGCTCCCCGCCTTCACGCGCGACAGGAGTGCTGCATGGATCGCGGCCATGCCGGATCCGAACAGGAGCGCGCGCTCCGCGCCTTCCAACGCCGCGAGTTTGTTCTGCACCGCGGCCAGCGTCGGGTTGCCGAGGCGCGTGTAGATCTCCGCCTCGTCGACGCGCCCGTCGAGCATCGCGCGGTAGGACGCGTCGTCGAGGAGAAAGGTCGCGGCATGCGCGACGGGCACGACGACGTCCTTCTTCTCCGGCGTCGCGCGCCACCCGGCGTGGATGCAGAGGGTCGCGGGGTGGAGCTCCTGCACGTCGTCCGCTCGCGGTTCCATGGTGCGCGAGAGCGTAACGAGCGCGCTCGCCGCGGCGCAGCGCCCTCCGTTCCGCGGCGATCGGACGCCGCGGCACTCGCGAGCGCCGTCCTCGGGAGCGCGCGATTGCGGCGCCGACGTCCCGCCGTAGACTCCCCCGCCCGAAGACCCCGCCCGAGGCTCCCCCCATGCCGACGACACCGCTCCTCGACCCCACGACGCTCGACCTCGGACGCCTCGCCGCGAAGAAGAGCGACATCTACCCGGGTGTCCTGCAGCACGGCGGCCGCTTCGCGCTGCTCGACGGCGTACTCCAGCGTGAGGAGGGCTCGCAGAAGATCGCGGGCTTCAAGGAGATCCGCACCGACGACTGGTGGTGCGCCGACCACATCCCCGGCCGCCCGATCTTCCCCGGCGTGCTCATGATCGAGACCGCGGCGCAGTTGTGCTCCTACGACTACAAGCTGCACCACCACTCGGGCGACGACGTCTTCCTGGGCTTCGGCGGCACCGACGCGACGCGCTTCCGCGGCCTCGTACAGCCCCCGGGCCGGATGATCTTCGTCGCGGAAGCGAAGCGCATCCGCCGGTCGCTCTTCACCTACGCCGCGCAGGGTTTCTGGAACGGCGAGCTCGTGTTCGAGGCGGAGATCATCGGCGTGGTCGTGTGACGTCCGATCAGTAGCGTTCCGGCCGGAGGTAGCGCGGCGGCGGTTCCGGCAGCGCGTAGTCCCAGATCCCGCGGCCGTAGGTGCCGAAGCGCGCCGTGCGGCCCTGGTCGACGATCTCGACCGACCAGTAGGTCGTGATCGGCGTGCGGTTCTCGGAGATCGCGAGCCACGTGGAGTGCTGCGCGTCCCAACGGTACGGCCCCGACTCCGTCGCGGCGTACACGTCCTCGCTGCCGTCCGTCGCCCACGCGAGGTCGTACACGAGCGTCTGCGGCAGCCCCGCCGTGAGCGCGCTCCACGTGACGCCGCCGTCCAGCGTCCGGCGCACGCCCGCCGTGCTGTAGCCCGAGCCGCCGACGACGGCGATCAACGGGTTCTCCGGGTGCGCCTCCACGTCTTGTCCGTAGAAGTACTGCGCGCCGCCGCCGACGGAGCTCGACAGGGTCCACGTGACGCCGTGGTCCGTCGACCAGAACAAGCGGCCCACGTCGTTCACGGCGTACGCGCGCTGCGGGTTCGTCGGCGCGAAATCGAGCGCGGACATCCACGCCCCGCCGCCGACGGTGAAGTCCTGCGTCGACCACTGCGCGTTCGCCCAGGTGCTCGTTCCCGTGCGCGTGTAGCGCCACAGCCGATGGCCGAGGAAGAAGAAGCGCGTGTTGTCGAGCGGATCGGCGACGACCGGCGGCATCCACGCGTTCGTCGAGCCGGTCGGGAAATTGAGCTGCGCCACGAGGCTCGGGCTCGCCTCGCCGACCTGCACGAGCACGAAGCCCGGGTAGGTGCAGTACACGAACGCGTGCGAGCCGTCGCCGGAGGTCAGGTGACCGTAGTCGCCGCTGATGAGCTGCGTGAAGTCCGTGGACGGACCGCTCGGGGAGGGCGGCTGCACGGAACCGCGCTGGTAGCCCTGGTCCTGCGCGCCCGCGAGGCACAGGGCCGGCGTCGTGCGCGACGTGAGCGTCGAGTAGTACTGCCCGATCCCGATGCCCGTCCCGCACAGGTTGAGCACGTTCACGCCGCCGTTCGTGCTGACGTAGGTGCCGCCGTCGGTCGCGATGTACCAATTTTCCGCGCCCGGGGCGCCCGCGGGGTCGGGCGCGACGTCGATGCCGAAGCTGTCGGCGTGCAGCTTGTGCAGCGGATCGCCGTAGTACGTGCTCCACGTGTTGATGCGCGCGAAGGACGCGCCCGCGTTCGTCGAACGCCACACCTCGAGCCCGCCGTACATGACGAGGTTTGCGTTCACGATGGACGCCGTCAGCGTCTCGTAGAACGAGTTCGTGATGTCGATCACGTACGCGAAGTTCGTCCCACCGTTCGTCGAGCGGTAGAGCTTCCACACGCCGCCGATCTGGAGCGCCGCGTAGAGCGTCGGCGCGCCCGCCTCGCTGCCGCAGAGAACGCCCTTCGTCGCCGTCGCGTCGATCACGGCGCCCGTGGCGAAGCTCGCGCCGCCGTTCGTCGACGTGAAGAGCTGTCCGCGGTCGAGCAGGTACGCGTTCGTCGCGGCCGAGGCGCCCGCGCGCGGGACCCACAGTCCGCCGCCCCACGACCCCGGGCCGATCCAGCGCTGCGTGAAGGTGCGGCCGTAGTCGTTCGAGCCCCACACCGACGACTTCGTGCCGAGCGAGTTGTAGGACCCGAGGATCAGGATCGTCTTCGATGCGTTCGCGAGCTTGCGCACCGCGCGGATGCCGGTGAACGTCGGCAGTCCCGCGGGGATCGTCCACGTCCCGCCGCCGTCGCGCGACACGTGCACGAGTCCGCCGCTCGTCGCGACGAGCAGGAAGTCGGGCTCGCCCGCGAACTCGCCCGGCAGCACCGCCAGCTCGTGCACGCCGCCGAACACGTTGTCGCCGAGCGCCGTCCAGCTCGTGCCGGAGAGCGTGCCGCGCCAGATCCCGCCCTTGTCCGTGCCGACGTAGAGCGCCGCGTTCCCGCCCGCGTCGACGCCGAGCGCGCCGCAGTGCGTGCGCCCCGCCTGGTTCCTGCTGCCGACCTCGGTCCAGCGCGTGGGACCGACGAGCCACTGGGCCTGCGTCGCCGCGAGCGCGTTGCGCCGCTGCAACTCCGCCTCGGCGTTCGCGTCCTCGATCGCGCGCCAGTCGACGCCGCGCGCCGCGCGGTGCAGGCGCTCGTACCATTCGCGGCGCAGCTCGTGCTGGCGCTCCTCGTCCTCGTCGTCGAGGACGTTCTCGGTCGGTCGCGGCCGCAGGAGCTCGCGCTCGCGCTCCGCTTCGCGCCGTTCACCGCCGCTGGAGCACGCGGCGAGGATCAGGAGGAGGAACGTACTCGTGCTGCTGCGTTGGGCGCGCGACATCCCTCCAGCCTACGCCGCCTCGCCGCGGCGCGGGAGAGCGCCCGCGTCCGCTTCACTCGAGGTTGGCGCCGAACGCCAACCGCTCGGGCGGTTTCGCCTCCGCCTGGCCCTCGTCGTCGAGGATCGCGAGCACGTCGAGCTCGACGCACCGGCACGCGACCCCCGCGAGCTCCGAGAACGAAGGGCGCGTGCTGCCGCCCTCGCCGCTGATGACCTCCTTCACGTAGGTCCCGTGCTCGGTGCGCAGGCGCACGAGCCAATCGGTCGAGCCTTCGACCGGCGCGACGCCGCGCAGCTCGATCCAGCGCTCGCGCTCCTTGTCCGCGCGGCGGTGCGCGACGCGCTCGGGCGTCTGCTGCACGACGCCGATGCGCTGGCCGAGGTGCGGCGCGAGCCGCGCGGGATCGAGCACGCCCTCGACCGCCACGCGGGCTTCGTATTCCTTCGCGTGCGGCGTCTCCTTGATCACGCGCACGCGGTTCTTCTCGGTCCAGTGCAGGCCGAGTACTTCGAGGCGCCCCGCATTGCGCCGGTTGATCTCCGCTTCGAGCGCGGCCAAGTCCACGTCGTGCACCTTCGGGTTGTCGAGCTCCAGCACGAACGGCCGGCCGCCCCCCAACATGCGCACGTCGACGTCCTCGCGCCCCGCGCCGTGGAACTTGTTCTTGCGCGTCTTGAAGGCGGCGCCGGCGACCCAGCCGATGAGCTCCTGCACCGAATCGCGCGTGAGCTTGCCGAAGCCCTCGCAGCGCACGCAGCCCTTGCGCCGACGCGGGTGGCCCTTGCACTCGGGACAGAAGAAGACGGTCTGCGGCAGGTCGCGGCAGAGCTTCCGGTAGCGGCCCTCGACGAAGACCTTGGACTGCGGCAACGAGTGCTTGTCGGACGAGTTCATCGGCACGCTCCTTCCACGCACGCGGGAGGAAGAACTCCCGCTCGAACGACTCAACGTCCGGCCGACGGTTCCACGCGGAGGCCGCCGGTGTTCGGTCGGCGAGGATACCCGGCGGCGCGCGGCGGGTGAAGACGCGCGCGGAGTCCGGCGGCCCGCTCGATTTCGTTCCGGGCCGGGGGCAACGGTCGCTATCCTCCCGCGCCCCGGCGCCGGCCCGCAGCTCCATGTATCCGATCCTCTTCGAGATCCCCGGTCTGAACCTGCCGCTGCGCTCCTTCGGCGTGATGCTCGCGCTGGGTTTCCTGCTCGGCTCGTGGGTCTACACGAAGCTCGCCGCGCGCCACGGCGACGACCCGGAGCACGATCCGGCGCGCTACTCCGCGATCACGATGTGGATCCTGATCGGCGTCGTGGTCGGAGCGCGGCTCCACTACGTCACCGTGCAGATCCTGCGTTTCGACGGGCTCGATCCGGACAACGAGGACTTCCTGCGCCATCCGCTCGAAGCGCTCATGGTCTGGCACGGCGGCCTCTCCATGTACGGCGGGATGTTCGGCGCGATCCTGTTCGGCATGTGGAAGGCGAAGCGCGAGAAGGTGCGCGCGCTCCACGCGCTCGACCTCGGCCTGATCGCGGGCATGGTCGGGCAGTCCGTCGGCCGCATCGGCTGCTTCCTCGTCGGCGACGACTACGGGAGCCTCGTGCCCGAGCGCTTCCGTCACCTCCCGTGGCCGATCACGCTGCACGTCCCGAAGGAGCTCCCCGACGGCAGCCTCTTCGGCAAGGAGAACTCAGACCAGATCCTGTGGGCGACGCAGAACTGGATGTCCGTGAAGGCGCTGATCGTCGCCGCGATCGGGTACTGGGTGCTGAAGCACCGCAGGTACACGGGCCAGGTGACCTTCGCGATCCTGATCGCGTACGGCGTCCTGCGCTACACGGTCGAGTGCTTCCGCGGCGACGCGATCCGCGGCGTGTGGTTCGGCGGAGCGCTGTCGACGTCGCAGCTCCTCTCCATCGGCGGCGTGGCGTTCGGCATCGCGATGCTCTTCCTGTGGCGCGACCGCCGCGACGTGCTGCCCGACGCGCGGAATCGGCCACCGAAGGCGTCGCCGCCCCCCGTGAAACCGGGCCAGATCGCATGAGCGCGCGCGCGAGCCGTCGTTCGCGCGCGCACGACGCCACACAGGCGCTCTTCGGCGCGACGGAGCTCGTCGACGCGCCCGCGAGCCTCCCCGCCGGACCCGGGGGCCCCGCGATCGTCGCGGGCATCGACGAAGCGGGTCTCGGCCCGATGTTGGGGCCCTTGACGCTCGGCGTGTGCGCGCTGCGCGTGCCCGAGCGCGCGCTCGATCCGTGGAAAGCGCTCGCGGACGTCGTGAGCGCGTCGATCGAGGACGACGCCGACCGTTTCGTCGTCGCCGACTCGAAGGTGGTCTTCACGCGCAACCCGCGCGGCGCGCGGCGGCTCGAGCGCACCGTGCTGGGCTTCAGCGCGCTGCGCGGCGGCGCCTTCGCGCTCCCGAAGGACGCGCGCGCGCTCCTGCGGCGGCTGCAGCGCTCGGATCCGGAGAAGCGCGCGCTCGAGGACGAGTTCTGGGCGGCGGAGCTCGACACGGTGCTCCCCAAGCACGCCGAGCCCGGCGCGCTCGCGATCGACGCCGCGCGCCTCGCCGACGCGCTGCGCGCGCACGCGATCGAGCTCGTGGAGCTCCGCGCCGAGGCCGTGCCCGTGCGCGCGCTCAACGCCTCCTTCGCGGAGACCGACAACAAGAGCCGCACGCACTGGCTCGCGACGCGCGCGCTGCTGCTCCACCTGTGGGAGCGCTTCGGGAACGATCCCGCGCTGCCGCTCGACGTCGTCGTCGACCGCCAAGGCGGCCGCATGCACTACCGCGCGGCGTTGGCCGAGGCGTTTCCGCGCGCACGCGTCCTCCTCGTCCGCGAGACGGCACCGCTCTCCGAGTACGTCGTCGAGGAGCCCGCCACCGCGCGGATGCCGGCACGCGCGATGCGCCTCGCCTTCCGCGAGAAGGCCGAGCACGCCTCCTTCCCCGTCGCCCTCGCGAGCTGCTGCGCGAAGTACGTCCGCGAGCTCGCGATGGACGCGTTCAACGCCTGGTTCGTGAAGCTCGACCCCGCGCTCCAACCCACCGCCGGCTACGTCGAGGACGGCCGCCGCTGGCTCGCGGACGCGCGCGGCGCGCTCGAACGCGCCGCGATCCCCCGCGCGGACCTCGTGCGCTCGCGCTGAACCGCTGACAGGCCCGGGGAGCGCGTGGTAGGTTTCTCGGCTCGATTCGCGCCCCCGCGCGCGACCTCCGGAGCCCCCCTCGAGTGAAGATCGCCATCCTCGGCGCCGGCGTGTCCGGCCTCGCCCTCGCGCGCTTCCTGATCGACGGCGGCGTCGGCGCGCACCAGCTCTCGATCTTCGAGGCGTCCTCCGTCGCGGGCGGGCTGTGCCGCTCGAAGACGGTGCAGGGCTTCACCTACGACGTCGCGGGCGGGCACATCCTCTACAGCAAGGACGCGCACGCGCTCGCCTGGATGCGGGAGCAGGCCGGCGGACCCGCGGCCTTCGTCGAGCAGCCGCGCAACACGCGCATCCGCTTCGAGCACCGCTGGGTGCACTACCCGTTCGAGAACGGCCTCGGCGACCTCCCGCCGCAGGCGAACTTCGACTGCCTGAAGGGCTACGTCGACGCGTGGCACAAGCGCCAGGTCGAGCGTTCGTCCGCGCCCAAGGAGTTCGGCGCGTGGGTGCGCTGGCGCTTCGGCGACGGCATCGCGCGGCATTTCATGGACCCGTACAACGCGAAGGTCTGGAAGCGCGAGCTCGACCACCTCACCAGCGACTGGGTCGCGGGCCGCGTGCCCGATGCTCCGGTGGACGACGTGCTGCGCGCGTCCGTGGGCATCCGCACCGAGGGCTACACGCACCAGTCGGTCTTCTACTACCCGCGGCGTGGCGGGTTCCAGGCGATCACCGACGGCCTCGCGGGGACGCTCGCGACGCGCATCCGCCTCAACACGCCCGTCGCCGAGCTCGTGCGCGGGAAGAACGGCTGGCGCGTGAACGCGGAGGACTTCGACCTGGTCGTCTCGACGCTCTCGCTCACGGACCTCCCGCGCGTCGTCAAGGGCATGCCCGAACCCGTCGCGCGCGCGATGCGGGAGCTCGAGTACAACGGCCTCGTCTGCATCCTGCTCGCCCTTCGCCGCCCCGAACACCCCGAGCTCTCCTGGATCTACCTGCCCCACGCGATCCAGGGACCCGCGAACCGCGTGACCTACATGTCGAACTACGCGAAGGAGCTCGCGCCGCCGGAGCACGCGTCGTTCTCGTGCGAGATCACGGTCGCGGGCGGGGCCTCGATGCCGGGCGCGGAGCTCGAGCGCGAGACGATCGACGGGCTCGTGCGCGCCGGGCTCCTGCGGCGCGACGAGGTGCTCTTCACGGACCGCTCGGAGACGCGCCAGGCGTACGTCGTGTTCGACCACGGCTACCACGCGCGGCGAAAGGTGGCGTTCGACTGGCTCGAGGAGCAGGACCTGATCCCGCTCGGCCGCTTCGGTCGGTTCGAGTACGACAACTCCGACCAGTGCGTGATCAAGGCGCGCGAGCTCGCGAAGGCGCTCTTCCCGCGCATTGCGCGCGGGTGACGCCGACGCGGGGATCCGCGATTCCCCGCAACGCGTGGCGCCGTCGGCGCCAGTCGTTCGATCGCCCGCGCGGAAAACGAGCAGCTTTCACGAGCGCGAGTAGACTTTTCGTGGGTGGAGCGCCTGGACCCGGCCGCTCCCGCCTCGACCTACCCGACTCGGGCCTGCTCGCCCCCCCGCGCGCCCGACACCCGAGGACCGGCCTCGCGCCGTTCGTTCGCATCCATGTCTTCCGCGCACCAACTAGGCAGTTCGATTCGTTCGACGAGCTCCTTTGCGCTGCTCCTCGCCGCGGCCTGCGGCGGCGGCGGCCACCCCGCACCGAGTCCGCTCGCTCCGCGTGCGCTCGTCTATCCCCGTGAGCGCGTGATCGACGTCGTGGACGTCCTCTCGGAGACGCTCGCACCGAGCGTGCAGGGCGTCGTCGAGCGTTACACCATCGCGCCCGCGCTTCCGCTCGGCCTCGCGCTCGACGAGCACACGGGCCTCCTCTCCGGTCGTGCGACGGCGGTCGCGGCCGCGCGCGTCTACACGATCACCGCCAGCAACGCGGGCGGAAGCGCGAGCACGGCGCTCGAGCTCGCCGTCGCGCCCGCTCCGCGCTTCGCCTACGCGCTGTCGGGGAGCGACGCGACGATCACGCTCTTCGGCGTCGATCCGGAGAGCGGGCGGCTCCTGCGCAAGGGCTACCAAGCGGCGCCGGACGGCGCCTCCCTCGGCGAGCAGTTGTGCGTTCACCCCACCGAGGCGTTCCTGTACGCGCCCAACGCGGGCACGCAGAGCATCGCGGCCTTCGCGATCGATCCCTCCGAAGGCTGGCTCACGCCGCGCGCGAGCGCCGCAGCCGGCCCCGGACCGCACCGCATGGCGCTGGTGCCGAACGGCCGCTTCGCGTTCGCCACGAGCGGCCTCGGGAGCGAGCTCTTCGGCTTCGACGTCGACCCGATCACGGGCGAGCTCCTGAACCGCCGCGCTCCCATCGCGTGCGGGACGCATCCGACCGACGTCGCGATCGATCCGACGGGACGCTTCCTCTTCCTCGCCTACGCCGGCGCGAACGGCACGGGCGCGGGCGCGGGCGTACAGGCCTATGCGATCGACGCCGCGAGCGGAGCGCTGTCCCCAAGCGGCCCGGCCGTCGCGCTCGACGGCCTCGCACCTTCGGGCCTGCGCGTCGATCCGGCGCGCAACGCGCTCTACGTCACGCTCGCGCAGTCCGACAGCGTGCTCCCGATCCGCTACCACCAGTCGACCGGCGCGCTCGCCGCCTTGACGGCCAACGCCGCGGGTGACGGCCCCGACGCGCTGGCGATCGATCCGCTCGGACGCTTCACGTTCGTCGCGAACGAGAGCAGCTCGAACGTGTCGAGCTACCGCGTCGACACGCTCTCGGGCGAGCTCGTCCCGAGCAGCACCGTGACCGCGGGGCTGCAGCCCACCGCCGTCGCGATCGACACCGCGGGCCGCTTCCTCTACGTCACGAACAAGGGGTCGAGCGACGTGATGCTCTTCGGCATCGAGGACGCGGACGGAGCGCTCTCCAAGCTCGACGCCTGGTCCGTGCGTTCCACGCCCGCCGACTTCGCGATCGTGCGGGGCCCGCGCGCGCCCGTGCTGCGCACGCGCTTCCTCCACGTCGCGAACGGCGGATCGAGCGACGTCTCGGCCTACACGGTCGACGCGCTCACCGGCTCGGCGACGGAGCGCCTACCGACCTCCCCGACGAGCGCCGGCCCGAGCGCGATCGCGATCCACCCGCGCCACCGTTTCGCATGGGTCGTCGAGCGCGAAGGCCGCTCCCTCGGCGCCTACCGCGTCGACGGTTCCACCGGAGCGCTCGTCCAGAACGGCCCCGCCGAGCTCGTCCTGGGCACGCCGTGGAGCGCATCGATCGAGCCCTCGGGCCGCTTCCTCTACCTCCTGCGGCGCGACGTGCTCGCCGCGGACGACGGCTTCCTCTCCACCTACGCGATCGACGCCACGGACGGCACGCTGCACTTCGTCACGACGCAGCCGGTCGGCCCGCGCCCGGTCCACGTCGACGCCGATCCGACGGGCCGCTGGCTCCACGTCGCGAACATCGGCGCGCCGAGCACGCTCCAAGCCTTCCAGATCGACACGCTCACCGGCCGCCCCACGCAAAGCGGTGCTCCCGCCCCCGCGCCCGGCATCCACACCTTCGCGTACCACCCGAACGGCCGCTCCCTCGTCGCGGCGCTGCGTACCGCGAACACGCTCGTGCGCTACACGCTCGACCCCAACACGGGCGAACCGCAGCCCATCGCCGGCGGCTCCCGCGCGGGCCGCGAACCGATCGCGATCCAATTCACCCCCGACGGCCGCTTCGCCCTCGCCGCCTACGCCGACACGCAGGATCAAGAGGACGGCGGCCACGTGACCCTCTTCCCCGTCGACGCGAGCGGCGCCCTCCTCCCGCCGGGCAACTCCTACGAAGCCGGCTCCCACCCGAGTTCCCTGACCCTGTCCCCGACGGGCCGCCACGTCTACGCGACCAACTCCTCCACCCACGACCTCTCGACCTTCACGCTCGACCCCGCGACCGCGACGCTGTACCCACAACCGCCGAGCC
>JACRIO010000151.1 GCA_016220035.1 Planctomycetota bacterium
CGATTTCTTGGGCGCTCATCTTCAGCTCACGATCCGGGTGCCGAGGCGTTCACCCCGCACCACACGTTCGAGATTGCCTTCCTCGAACAGGTTGAACACGATCACGGGCAGCTTGTTCTCCATGCACATCGTGATCGCCGTGCCGTCCATCACGCGAAGGCCTTTCTGGATCGCCTCCATGGAGGTGAGCTCCTCGTAGCGCTTCGCGGTCTTGTCCTTCTTCGGGTCGGCGGTGTAGACGCCGTCGACCTTGGTCGCCTTGAGCAACACCTCGCACTCGAGCTCCGTCGCGCGCAGCGCCGCGGCCGTGTCCGTCGTGAAGAACGGGTTGCCGGTGCCGGCGGCGAGGATGACGACGATGCCCTTCTCGAGGTGCGCGAGGATCTTCTTGCGCACGAAGGGCTCGGCCACCTGGCGGATCTCGATCGCGGTGGCGACGCGCGTCGCGAGGCCCTGCTGCTCGAGCGCGTCGGACAGCGCGAGCCCGTTGATCACGGTCCCGAGCATGCCCATGTAGTCGGCGTTGGCCCGGTGGCCGCCGAGCTTGCTGAACTCGGCGCCGCGGAGGATGTTCCCGCCCCCCACCACGATCGCGATCTCGACGCCGAGCTGGGCCACGCGCGCGACCTGCCGCGCGATCTTCTGCACCGCCTCGGGGTCGATGCCGTGCCCCGTCGCGGGGTCGCCGAGGGCTTCGCCGGAGAGCTTGAGCAGGACGCGCTGGTACGGGATGGCCATGCGTGGGGTAGCGGCGAGCGAGGGCCGGAGGATAGCGGCGGGAGGGGGCGCTTTCCATGAGGTCGGAGCGGAGGGAGGTGCACCGATCCTCCGTCCCGAGACTACGGGAACGGCGGTGCGCGCTCCCTCGCACCGAGTCCGCCCGCCTCAGTCGTCGAGCGGCGCGCCCGCTTCGCGCAGGTCGCGCTCCAAGGCGTCTTCGTCGACCTGGAGGCGGACCACGGGAGCTCCGCCCTGGACGAGTTCGAACTCGAAGGCGTGGAGCACGAGCGCTTCTCCCTCACCCGCCCCCCACCCGACGCTCACCTGGGCGACGTAGCGCGTGCCCGCGGGCAGCTCCAACGTCGCGCCGTGCGCCTCGTCGAGCGCGGTCTCGAGCGCCGGGGTATCGGAGGACTGGAACTCGTACATCCACGACTCCCGTTGCGGTTCGATCGAGAGCGTGAAGTCGAGCTGCCGGCGCGCCCAGCGGTCCGGCAGCGCGAGTTCGACGCGCGTCGCGCGCAGCGGCGTGAGCACGCACACGCCGTCCTCGTGCGGAAGCGGGAGCGCGAGCACGTCGTGGCCGGGGCTCCACACCGCGAGCTCCGCGGTACCGCGCGGGACGACGCAGCGTCCTTCGGACCAGAACGCGTGGGAGGACGAGCCCGCATTCCGAAAGCCAAGCCAGCCGCTCGCGATCGAGCGCCCCTCGGCGTCGACGACGCGCAAGGTGTGCTGCGGACCGTCGACGGGCTCGGGGTGGCGCAACTTGCCCCGCAGGTCGAGCGCGTCGAGGCGCGGATCGCGCGTCACGACGCCGGCCTCGATCCGCACGTTCGAGACGCTCGCGGCGAGGTCGTAGGGAGCGATCACGCCCCCGCCGCACCCGTATTCGCGGCAGTGCAGGAAGTGCAGCGTGTACGTGCCGGGCAGCGCGTTGCGCACGCGGAAGCGCACGCGCTCGCCGTCGGGCCAGAAGTCGACGGCGTCGACCCAGCGCTCGCCGTCGTAGCCGTACGCGTCGAGGTTCGCGCAGTCGACCTTGGGATCGACCCAGAGCTCGCCCTCGAGGCCGCCCGTCGCCTCGACCGTGAGCACGACGTCGCGCGCACCGAACGCGAAGGTCTTCACCTCGCTCCACTCGGCGCCTTCGAAGCGGAACGCCTCGTCCTCTCGGCGCACGCGGACCTCGAGCGCGCCCTCGACGCGCGGTCCGCGCAGCGTGAAGCGGCCGAGCGCGTCCGTCCGCATCGTCGCGAAGTCGTTCGCGGCGTTGTCGAAGCGCACCTTCGTCTCGAGATCCGCGTACGCGAGCGACGCGCCGAGCGTGTCGACGACGCGGCCGGTGAGCGCGAGCTCCGCCGGCGCGAGACGCACGCGCGGGAAATGCTCGCGCGGTCCACCGTCGACCCTCGCCGCGAGCTCGCCGAGGCGCAGCGGATCAGCCTCGAGATCGCCGAGCACGAAGCGCTCGCCCGCATCGAGGACGCATCCGAGGACGCAGCGCCCTTCGGCGTCCGTGCGGACCTCATACGCGAGCCGCGGGAACCACGCCCCCGGACTCCGAACCGTCCAACCGAGCGTTCGGTCCGCCACCGGCCGCCCCGCTTCGTCGACGACCGCGAAACACGTGGACGTCTCCGTCGCGAGCCGCAGCTCGATCGGCGCCGGAGAGGAGCCCGGAGCGTCGACGGTCCATTCGTCAGCGAAGTGCGCGCACGAGAGCGCGCAGCGCGCGAGCCCGTCTGGCCATGCGAGGCGCGCGCGTCCGTTCTCGAGTTCCAGGGTGAGCGTGCGCACCTCGCCGATCGCGTGGAGTCGGGACGACGCGGTTTCGGGCAGCGCGACCGTGAGCTCGTCCCACACCGGGAGCACGTCCCCGTCGGCGCCGACGAGCACGAGCTCGTGCTCCGTGAAGCGCGGGACCACGAGCACGACCGGCTCCATGCGCTCGGACGCGCGCGCCACGGCCTGCTCGATCGGCGGCGAGAGCGGGAGCGCCGCGACGACCCGTCCGCCGAAGACGTCCGCCGTCGCGCGGCCCGTCGAGTCCGTCCGTCCGCGCCAGAGGACGAGATCGGCGTAGTCCTCGTCGACGACCTGGACCGGCACGCCGGCGACGAGCGCGCCGTGCTCGTCGCGCGTGACGATCTCGATCGTCGGCAGCACGGGACGCGCGAGGGTCAGCACGACGGGGCTCCGCGTCCACTCGTCGATCGTCGCGTCGGCCTCGAGCTCTCCGTGCACCGCATGGACGGAGAGAGGAGAAGGTGGGCGTTCGAGATTCACGCGCCCGTGCTCGTCGGCGACGAAGCGCGGATCCTCCGGCGCTTCGTCGACGTGCACGACCGCGCCGGGAAGGGGTCGACGAGCGTTCGCGTCATAGCAGAGCAGCACGAGCTCGGGTCCGTACGGTAAGTCGAGTCCGTGCGCAGCGAGCGGAGAGCGTGAGTCAAGCGCGCGCTCGTATGCACGAGGCTCGACGTCGAGCTGCAGCTCGTTCGAGGACGGCGCAGGCGCGAGCGGAACGGAGCCGCGCTCCACGACCGACGGACCGCGCGCATGCTCGAGCAGGAGGAACGCCGCTCCCGCGAGCACGAGCCCGATGGCGAGGAGCCCGAGAAGCGAGCGGGACATGCACGCATCCTAGGCGCGACGGCGCGACTGGACACTCCGCCCCGAGTTGTCGCGAGCCTCCTCCGCACCACCGAGGAAATGCAGCGGGCCGGGAGATGCCCCCGGCCCGCTGGAATCGACGTCAGCGCCCGTCACTTCCCGATCTGGAAGCGCGCGAACCCTTCGATCTTGGCACCCTTCCCGAGCGCCGCCTCGACGGCCTTCTGCACGGTCAGCTTGTCGTCGAGCATCCAGGCCTGCTCGGCGAGGACGCGCTCGGCGAAGAACTTCTCCATGCGGCCCTTCAGGATCTTCTCCTGGAGCTCGGGCGGCTTGCCCTTGAGGTCGGGCAGCTCGAGAAGGACGCCGCGCTCGCGATCGATCTCGGCCTGCGGGATCTCGGCGCGCGTGTTCGCGACCGGGACGGGCATCGCGGAGACGATGTGCATCGAGAGCGACTTCAGGAACGCCGCGGCGGCGACTTCCTCGGCGCCGTTCGTCACGCTGACGAGCGCGCCCTTCTTGCCGTCGTGGTGCACGTAGCAGCCGACGCGGCCCGCCGCGTTCTCGTAGCGCTGGAACTTGGCGATCGCCATGTTCTCGCCGGTCTTGCCCGCGAGGAGCTTGACGGTCTCGCTCAGGACCACGCCGGTCTTCGAGTGCTTCAAGGCGCCGAGCGCCTCCGCGTCGGCCGGGTGCTTCTCCGCGACCTGCTTCGCGATCTCCGCGAGCAGCGCCTGGAACTCGTCGCCCTTCGCGACGAAGTCCGTCTGGCACGTCACGGCGACCATCGCGCCGACGCGCGCGCCGGGCGCGACGTACGCCGCGAGGCGCCCTTCGCCCATCTCGTTGGCCGACTTCTTCTCGGCGTTCTTGAGCCCGGCCTTGCGCAGCTCGTCGAACGCGGCGTCGACGTTGCCTTGGGTCGCGCTGAGCGCGCGCTTGCAGTCCATCATCGGAGCGCCGCTGCGCTCGCGCAGGTCGTTGACCATCTTGGCGGTGATTTCAGCCATCTTGTTCTCCTCGGGATCTTCGTCGGGGTCAGGTTGCGGCGGCGTGGTCGTGGTCTTCATCGCGGTAGCTCGCGCTCCTCCCGATGAGGCGCTTCCGCGGGGACGAAGCCCCATTCGATCCGGCAACCGCGTTCGGGTGTACGGGACGGGAGCGCCGCGCCCTTCGCGTCGAACGCTGGGGCACGGCGCCGGGTTGCGGCACGCTCGCGCGGCCGCGTGGGATCGGCTCCGGTCCGCTCGACCGGAGCCGTTCGAGCTCAGCGCCGGCGTCCGCGGCCCGGTCCACCCGGTCCGCCCGGACCGCTGCCCGCGCTCGCGCTTTCCTCTTCCTCGGTGGTCGAGTAGTCGCGGCGTCCGCCGCGCGCCACGCCCTCGGGCAGCTTGTTGTCGCGCGTCGGGCGCGGTTCGTCGCCGGGGATGACCGTGCCGTCCTCGCGCTTCTCCGCCACGCCGAACGACGCCATGCGCTCCTTGTGGTTCTGCTTGCCTTCCTCGACCGCCTTCCAGAGCTGGACGACCATGAGGCGCACCGACTTGAGCGCGTCGTCGTTGCCCGGGATGACGATGTCGACGTCCGACGGGTCGCAGTCCGTGTCGAGCACGCCGATGACGACGAGGCCCATCTTCCGCGCTTCCTTGACGGCGTTCGCCTCGCGCGCGGGGTCGACCACGACCATCGCGCCGGGGATGCCGCCCATCTCGCGGATGCCGCCGAGGTTGCGCACGATCTTGCGCTTCTCGCGGCGGATGGAGCTGATCATCTTCTTCGAGTAGTTGTTGATCGAGCCGTCCTCCTCCATCTTCTCGAGCTCCTCGAGGCGCCGGAGCCGCGAGCGGATGACGGAGAAGTTCGTGAGCGTGCCGCCGATCCAGCGCTCGGTCACGATGGGCATGCCGGTCGCTTCGCCGGCTTCCTGGATGACGCCCTTCACCTGGCGCTTCGTGCCGACCCAGAGGATCGCCGAGCCTTCGGCCGCGAGGTGGTAGAGCAGGTTCTGCGCGCGGAGGATGCCCTTGAGCGTCTCCCGCAGGTCGATGATGTGGATGAGGTTGCGCCGCCCGTGGATGAACGGGGCCATCTTCGGATTCCACCGCGACACGCGGCATCCGAAATGCACACCAGCATCGATGAGTTCTTGAACGCTGACGGTTTCCATGAAGGTCGATTGGGGACGAACTCGGGAACGCCCCGAGTGCCGGTCCGTCGCGCGAACGTCGCGCGCCGGTGGTCTCCGCGAACGCGCGGCGCGGGATCGCGCCGCGGCCCGACGAAGGCCGAGGTAGGGAGGGAGTCTCTCCGCACCGCGGACGGCGAACGCGCCTTCGACGAGGGCTCGCCTCGCACACGATCCACGCAGACCACGCGGGCCGGGCGCCGGAACGGGGGGTTCGAAGGGGCGCGCGGGGATCCGGGCGCGAAAAGGACGAGGGATTCTATCCCTGGAGGGGGGCGAGTCAATCCGGGCCGGGACGGCGGCTCCGGCGCGAGCCCCGCTCCGGGCGTCCTGCGTGCGATCGCGGAGCTGGGTACGCGTCGGCGGGAGGGCGGGATTCGGGCCGAATTCCAGAGGCCAGGAGGTCCGGCACGCGCTCCCGGATCGACTGGGACACCCCCGCCGGCCCGCCCGCGGGCCCGGGGATAGACTTCGTCGAGGAATCCGTCCGCACCGAGCGCCGCAGCATGCCCGAACCCTGGCCGAAGAGCCTGCTCCTCGCCGATCACGCGCCCCGGCGCGGGCCCGGAGCGGACGGTGCGCCGCGCGACGCGGACCTGGGTGCGCGCGCGGAAAGCCTCGTCAGAGCGGGGTACCCGGTGACGACGAG
>JACRIO010000144.1 GCA_016220035.1 Planctomycetota bacterium
CCGAGGGCTCAACCGGCGCACTGCGGCGCCGCGGGGTTCGACGGGAAGAGGCAAAGCCCGGGTGCGGAACCGAGGCGCGATGCAGAGCGACGGGGAGGTGTGAGGGGCATTGCGCCAGGCGGAGAGTTAGCTCCTCAGCCCCCCTCCCCGTCCATTCCCGCACTCCGCCTTCTCTCAGCTCTCCGACCGCTTCTGCGTCATCCGCAGCATCGCGAAGTAGAGGAGGGCGAGGAGGGCGACTCCGACGATGATCGCGAGCATGTTGCTCTTGATCGCCCGGCTCAGGGCTTCCGGGTCGTTCATCAGGTTGGGTTCGTCGCCGAGCACTTTTTGGCCGAACCATGCGAGCACGCTGCACCAGAGGGCTGAGCCGAGGACGGTCATCGTGCTGTAGGAGGCGAGGTTCATGCGCACGATGCCGGCGGGGATCCCGATCAGGTGGCGCACCACGGGGAGGAGGCGTGCGAAGAAGATGCCTCCGCGTTCATAGCGCAGGAGGAAGCGCTCCGTCTTCTCGAGCTTCTCCGGCGTGATGCGGAGGAAGCGTCCGTATTTCAGGACGAGCGGGCGGCCCAGGTAGCGCGACGCCGCGTACATCAGGAGCGCGCCGAACCACGAGCCGAGCGTTCCCGCGACGATCACGCCGACGAAGCTCATGCGTCCTTGCGCGGCCCAGTAGGCGGCGGGCGGGATCACGATTTCGCTCGGCACGGGGAGGATCGAGGACTCCGCCGCCATCAGGAGGAAGACGCCCCAGTACCCGCCGTCGCGGACGAGCTCGAACACCCAGACGACGAAGGCGTGGATCCACTCGTGCATGGGCGCGAAGGGTAGGGATCGTTGCAGCGGGCTCCAAGCGTGAGCATGGGCTTCCGCGCGGAGCGGGCTCGATGCATGGGGGTCGTCCGCGCCGGGAGGCGGCGCGCCGCCTCCCCGGCGCACAAGGCGTGGAGTAGGCTCGTGGCATCGACTGGTCAGGTCCTCGCTCGCCCGCGTCCCCTGCATGCCCCACCTCCGCCGTTCTCACCCTCGCTCCGTCCTGACGGTGGCGCTCCTGCTCGGGTCCACGGCGATCGGCCGCGCGCAGACGCCGGTCGGTGCGCACTTGCCGGCCACGCTCCAACCGCGAAACGCGCGCTTCGCCGTCATCGGCGACTACGGCGTGAACACGGCGAACGCCGCGAACGTCGGCCTGCTCGTCGATGCGTTCACGCCCGACTGGGTGATCACCGTCGGCGACAACAACTACTCGGCGGGCGAGCAGGCGACGATCGACGTCAACATCGGCCAGTACTACGCGAACTGGATCCATCCCTACGTCGGCGGCTACGCGAGCGTCGCGCGCAGGAACCGCTTCTTCCCTTCGCTCGGCAACCACGACTGGGGCACGCCCGGCGCCGCGCCGTACCTCGCGTACTTCACGCTGCCGGGGAACGAGCGCTACTACGACTTCCGCAAGGGAGCGGTGCACTGCTTCGCGCTCGACAGCGATCCGCACGAGCCCGACGGCATCAGCGCGTCGTCGACGCAAGCGCTGTGGCTCCAGTCGGCCCTCGCAGCCTCGAACGCGCCGTTCAAGATCGTCTACTTCCACCACCCGCCGTTCTCGTCGGCCGTGCACGGCAGCACCTGGGACCTCCAGTGGCCGTTCCGCGCGTGGGGCGCCGACGCGGTGCTCAGCGGGCACGACCACGACTACGAGCGCCTGATCGTCGACGGGTTCCCGTACATCGTGAACGGTCTCGGCGGGAACACGATGTACACGTTCCGGCCACTCCTCGTCGGCGGCAGCGAAGCACGCTTCAACACGGAATTCGGCGCGATGCTCGTCGACGCGGACGACGCGCTCTGCACCTTCCGGTTCCTCGACATCGCGGGCACCGTGATCGACGAGTGCTCGATCCGCGCGACGCCGCTCGACGAGCCCGACACGCTGCTCCTCGGCGCGGGTTCGACCTGGAAGTACGTGGACGACGGCTCGAACCAGGGCACCGCGTGGCGTCTCCCGGGTTTCGACGACACCGCGTGGGCGAGCGGGCCCGCGCAGCTCGGCTACGGCGACGGTGACGAGACGACCGTGATCCAGGGCGGACCCGCGGCGAACCACTTCGTCACGAGCTACTTCCGTCGCACGTTCCAGGTCGCGACCCCCGCCGACTTCCGCGTGCTGCGGCTCGAGCTCCTGCGCGACGACGGCGCGGCCGTCTTCCTGAACGGGCAGGAGATCGTGCGCGACAACCTCGCGGCGAACGCGACGTACTCGACTTATGCGACGGCGACGTCCAATACCGACGAGAACCTGTGGCACCCCTACGACGTGTCGCCGGCCTGGCTCTTCGCGGGCGCGAACACGCTCGCGGTCGAGGTCCACCAGGTCAGCGCGACGAGCTCGGACGTCAGTTTCGACGCGCGGCTCACGGGCTTCCTGAAGGGCACGGAGCTCGTCGCGCGCGGCTCGACCTGGAAGGTCCTCGACACGGGCGTCGACCCGGGAGCGACGTGGGCGAGCGCCGCGTTCGACGACTCGCTCTGGACGAGCGGTCCCGCCCAGCTCGGCTACGGCGAGGGCGACGAGCAGACGGTCGTGAGCTTCGGGCCGAACCCGCTCGCGCGCCCGATCACGACGTGGTTCCGGCGCACGTTCCAGGCCGCGAACCCCGCCGCGTTCGCCGGGCTGCGCCTCGAGCTCCTGCGCGACGACGGCGCCGTCGTGTGGATCAACGGGAAGGAAGCGTACCGCTCGAACCTCGTGCGCGCGTCGAACTCGGCCACGACGGCGGGCTACGACCTCGCGGCCCCGGACGAGAACGCGTTCGCGACGACGCTGCTCGATCCGCGCCTGCTCCTCCCGGGAGCCAACGTGATCGCGGTCGAGCTGCACCAGTTCAGTGCAGCGAGCGACGACCTGTCGTTCGATCTAGCACTGCTCGGGCTCTGATCCAGCGGGCAGGCGGTCGCGCCGCGCCTCGCGCGCCTCGATCCAGGTCTTCACGAGCGTCGCTCCGAGGATCACGGCGCCGCCGGCGAGCGCCCACCGCGTCGGCTCCTCGCCGTGGACGATCCACGACCACAGCGGGTTGAACACGGGCTCGACGAGGAGCAGGACCGCCGCCTCGAACACGGGCACTTCGCGCAACGCGCGCGTCACGAAACGGTACGCGATCGCGATCTGGAACACGCCGAGGTAGACGAGCACGAGCACGTCGGCGAGCGGCGGCACCGCCATGGGCAGCGCGAACGGCGCGCACGCGAGCGCGGCGAACCCGTTCCCGAACACGACGGCGCTCGCTCCGCTCCCGCTCGCTCCTTTCGACGCGAGCCAGCGCAGTCCGAGCATCGTGAAGGCCCAGAGCAGCCCGGAGCCGAGCCCGACCCAGCGCCCGAGCCAAGGGTCCGGCGCCGTGCTCTGCGCGGCGGGCGCCGCCGCACCCGTGAGCTGATCGACGAAGATGCACGCGATGCCCAGCGCCAGCACGCCCAGGAACGCGAGGTCGCGGCGCGTGCTGCGCTCACCGAGCAAGAGCGGGGAGAGGAACAGCAAGTAGAGCGGGGCCGCGGACTGCAGGAAGATCGCGTCGGCGGCGGTCGTGAGCTTGTTCGCGAGCACGAAGCTGACGAGACAGCCCGCGTAGGCGAGGGCGACGAGGAGCTCGCGCCCGGACGGCCTGCGGCGCGCCTCGGGGACGAGCAGCAGGAACGCGACGACCGCGATCGCCGAACGCAGCCCGCCGACCTGCCAGCCGGTGAGGTGGCACGCCTTGATCGCTGCGCCGCCCGTGGAGAAGAGCGCCGCGGCCAGGACGAGCTGGAGCCGCGCGCGCGAACGGGTCTGCATCGCGCGGACGGTGCCACACGGGAGTGCCGGCCACAACGGGGGCGTGCGCGAACCCGGCGCGCGGATGGAGTCCCCCGCGCGAAGACGGCGCCCGCAGGCCGGCAGGTGCCGTTCCTCGCGCGCGCCCGATAGAGTCCTCCGCGCGATGACGGCGCCCCGCCTGGATCGGATTCGTTCGCGCGAGCTGTGGTCGAAGGCGCGCGACTTCGACGAGCTCTGCTCCCTCGGTGCACGGTTCTCCGCGGGGACGATCGCGCACTTTCCCGGCTGGGGTGCCTCCGCGCTCGACGTGGAGTCCGACGCGATCCAGGACGAGCTCGTGCTCCTCGCGCGCGCGGGCTGGCTGACGACGTGTTCGCAACCCGGGCTCGAGGACGCCGCTCGCGAGCTCCGCCAGCGCGCCTTCGTGTGCGGCTTCGCGTCGGAGGCGCTCGCGCAGCGGCTCGCGGAGCTCGACGGCCGCGCCAGCCTGCGCGTGCGCGCCGTCCACGGCGCCTCGGCCGGGTTCGGCGAGGTCGCCGTGACGATGGAGCGCGGGCTCGCGCGCGTCGTGCTCGGCGGACCCGCGTTCGAGGCGGAGCTCGAGTGCTTCGCCGCGGACCTGCGGCCTGAAGTGCTCGCGGAGCTCGCGCGCCGGCCCTACGTGTGCGCGTGGGACGAGGACTGGGGGCCCTCGGTCCAGCTGTGGAACGCCCTGCGCGAGCTCCTCCGGCCCGACGGACGCTTCTGACCCGCCGCGCGCGGCGCTACGCTCGCCTCCGATGTCGTCGCGCAGCGTGATCGTGCTGCTCGGCGCGAGCAACGTCGAGCTCGCGCTGCCGCACGTCGTCGAAGCGCTCGCCCGCCGCGTCGACGGCCCGTTCGAGCTCTTCGCCGCGATCGGACACGGACGTTCGTACGGGACGTCGAGCCGCTACCTCGCGCGCGAGCTGCCCTCGATCGAGGCGTCGGGCCTGTGGCGCGCGCTCGAAGGCACGCGGGGAACGCAGCACCTCGCGGTGGTCGCCGACGTCGGCAACGACCTCATGTACGGCGCGAGCGCCCCCACGATCGCGGGGTGGATCGCGGGCTGCCTCGCGCGGCTCGATGCGCTCGGCGCGCGGCGCGTCGTCGTCGGGCTCCCCCGCCGGCGCCTGGAGCGCGTCACGCCGCTCGGCTTCGCGCTGCTCTCGACGCTCGTGTTCCCGTTCCATCGTCGGCGCGAGTTCGCCGCGACGCGGGCCGAGGCGCGCGCGCTCGACGACCGCCTGCGCGTGCTCGCGCGCGAGGGAGCGTTCGTCGAGCCCCCGCTCGACTGGTTCGGGCTCGATCCGATCCACGTGCGGCGCTCGATGCGTGCGCGCGCCTTCAGCGCGATCGCGGAGCCGCTGGGCCCCGAGCTCCGGCCGCGCTGGGAGCTTTCCGTCGCGGAACGCCGCGCCCTCGCGGGATTCCACGCCGAGCGCCGCGCGCTGTTCGGGAGGCCGCGCGTGCACGCGCAACCCCAGCTCATCCTGCGCGACGGATCGAGCCTCTCGTTCTACTGAAGCCGGCGGCGCGCCAACTCCGCCCTCCGCCGCGGCGTACCCGGCCCTGACCGACCGCGCCGCGCTCACTACAATCCCGCGCCCTCGCTCGCACCGAGGCCGCGCACCCACCCCACCCTCCCACGCGACTCCCCCACGACGAGCGAGCCGAAGCGCTTCCTGAATCCCGCCTACGTCGCCGTGCTGCTCGCGACCGCATGGCTCGCGCTCATCGCCTGCATGAAGCTCTTCGCGGGCAACCCGGGGGATCTGCCGAAGGTCGTGCTCGACCGCTCGCCCTTGGCCGAGACGCCCACGTTCGCGGTCGCGATCGCGGTCGAGCTCTCCGTCGCGCTCGTCGCGCTCGCGCGGCCGCGGATCGGCTGGGTGCTGCTCGCGGGGCTCTACCTCGTGTTCGAAGCGGTGCTAGCGACCTTGATCGCTTCGGGTGCGAAGTCGTGCGGTTGCGCAGGGGGTGCCATCTCGATCCCGCCGCTCGTCATGGCGGCCGTGGACTCGGTGCTCCTCCTCCTCGTCGTCGCGACGCAGCCGTGGAAGCGGCTCGTGAACCCGCCAGTGCACTGGGGCGTGCTCGCCGCAGGGCTCGCGATCGTGGTGTCCGTGCCTTGGTTCCACGTCCAGAAGCGCGCGGGCGGCGAGAAGCCCGCGTTCGTCGTGCTCCACCCCGATCGTTGGGTCGGCCAGATGGTCTTCGACGCGCCCGAGCTCGTGGCACAGCTCGAGCCCGCGGACGTGGAGAAGCTGCCGACGGACGGCCTGGTGCTCCTCTGGCGGCAGAGCTGCGATCACTGCCGGGAGCACCTCTTGGCGCTCGCGAACGACAAGGTGCGCAACGACGGCAGCCGCCCCATCGTGCTCGTGCAGCTCCGCGACGACCTCGACAAGACCTCGATCGTCGACGTCAAGCCCGAGGGCGCGCACGTCACGAACCTCCAGTTCAAGATCGGCCCCGAGTTCGCGCTGCAGACGCCGTGGGAGCTCCACGTCGAGGGCGGCGTGATCACGAAGGCGCTCGACGAGGAACACGCAGTGGCCGAAGCCGCCGCGGGCCGGTGAACGCGCTCACGGGAGAGCGATCAGGTACGTCACGATGCCGAGGCACTCGCGCGACGTGCGACCGTCGGGGTCGAGCTTGAACTCACCACTCCCCTCGCCGTCCGCGTCGCCCTGCTCGAAGTAGAGGTGCACGTCGCGGAAACCGGCCTCGAGCAAGAGGTCGTGCAGCTCCGTGAGGTGCCAGTAGCGCCACTCGTAGCTGAACGCGCGCGACAGCCGGCTGCCGTCGGGAAAACGGAACCCGATGTGGCACGTGTATTCGCCGCTGCCGGGCAGGTAGCGCGCCTGCTCCCAGACGTAAGTGAAGCCGCCGCAGCGGCGCGTCTCGACGAGTTCCTTCGTCGCTTCGAGGCCGCCGTAGTGGTCGAGCGCGAACACGCCGTCGCGCGCCAAGTCGGCGCGTGCCGCGCGGAAGTACTCGAGCAGCTCCGCGCGCTCCTTGAACACCATGTAGGAGAAGTTCTGGGCGACGCGCAGGTCCGCCGGACGGCGGCCGCGCGCGCGCACGTCGCGCTGGTGGAGCTGCACGCGCGCGGCGCCGTCGCCGAGCGGACGGAGGTTGTGCGCGTGTCCCCACGCCAGCGTCGCGGCGTCGAGGTCGAAGCCCTCCGCCGTGTGGTGCGCGCTCTTCCCGGCCCACGTCGCCGAGAGCAATGCGGTGCCGCAGAAGTCCTCGCGAAAATGGTAGGGCGTGCGCTTCCGCCAGCGGCGGAACGCGCGTTCGAGGAACCCGAGGTCGCTCTCGGGGTCCTGCACCGCGATCTGGTACAGCTCGTGGCGGTCGGCGGTGCGCGCGGTGAAACGGCGGCGACGGGGGACGGTCGCGGAAGGCGGGCGGGCGGGACGGGGTGCGTGCATGGTGAGGCGGGCCACGGTCGAGCCGCAGAGCCTAACCGGGGGCCGAGCGGTCCCGACGCTCGAACCCGCGCGCTACTTCGGCGCCGGCTCGGGCTTCGAGCCGCGCCGTCCACCCGGGGCCTGGGCGTTCGGGTCCTTGCCCTCGAGCCACGCCGGCTTCACCTTCCCACTCGCGACGAGGCCGACCGCGTCCGCGGCCGTGCGCACGCACTGCTCCATGTGCGCGTAGTCGAGCGTCGCCGCTTCGTCGCTCGCTCGGTGGTAGTCCTTGTGCAGGTTGTAGGTGGAGAACGTCTGTCCGACGACGCCGCGCCTCACGAAGGCGATGTTGTCGGAGCGCACGAAGAAGTGCTCGCCGGGGCGCGGGTCGACCGCGATTGGGAGCTTGGCTTCCGCGAAGGCCGCGCCGAGGTTCGAGAGCTCGTACCCCGTGAGCCACAACTTGCCCGCGCCGCCGGCGAGCTCGTCCGGCCGTCCGATCATCTCGAAGTTGAGGTTGGCCACGGTGCTCGTCAGCGGACGAACGGGGTGGTCGAGGTAGTACCACGTTCCGACGAGCCCGATCTCCTCGCCGGTCGCGAGCAGGAACACGAGCGTGCGCGCCGGACGCGGTCCCGTCGCGTACTGACCCGCGAGCTCGAGCACCGCCGCGCAACCCGACGCATCGTCGTCGGCACCGTTGAAGACCGTGTCGCGCGGCGGCTCTGCGGGGTCGACGGGGTCGGCGTGTTCGTCCGCGCCCAGATGGTCGTAGTGCGCGGAAAGCACGACCGTCTCCTCGGCGAGCGCGCCCTCGCCCGCTCCGCGCAGCAGCCCGACGACGTTGAATGCGGGCACCTCCTCGCGCTCGACGTGCGTCGTGAGCTGGAGCGACGCGATCCTCCCCGAGCGCATTTCCTCGAGCAGATCGCCGTTGAGCGACAGCCAGACGTCGCCCGTGGGGCGGGGCGGCTGCGCCGGAGACCACCCTCCGTTCGGATCGACGGGCGCGCGCGGCGTTCCGTTCTTCGCCTTCCCCTGCGCGACGCGCAAACCCCAACCCGTGGCGCCGGGATCGGCCTTCTTGGTCAGGATGCCGCGGCGCTCGGTCGCGTTGCCGTCGACGAAGAGCGCCGCCTCGGCGTTGGGCGCGGGCGGCATCTGGGTCACTTCGCGCACGACCACGACCGGCAGCGTCGCGGTGGTGAGGTCGACACCGAGCGGAAAGTCGAACTCGGCGCCGTACTCCGCCTTGCGTGGAGCGCCCTGCTTCGGGGTCACGACCAGCTCGGGCGCCGCCGTCGACCGCCGACGCTCGAACGCGACCTTCTGCAGGAACGTGCCGTCGTCCCCTGCGGGCTCGAGGCCGGAAGCCTTCAACACGGCCGCGAGATAGCGCGCAGCTCGCACCGCTTCCGGTGAACCCGTCGAACGACCCTTCAAGTCGTCCGCGGCGAGGAAGCGGACGTGGGCCTCGATTTCGGAGCGCGTGACGGCGGGCGCGAGCGCGGGGAGCGGATCCGCGGGCTCCGCCGGCGCCTGGGCGGCGCTCCGCGGAAGCAGGCTCAGGAGGGTCGTGCAACAGAGAAACGCGGAGGCGGAACGGGACGAGCTCAGTGCCCGCGAGCCTATCACGCGCCGCTCGGACCCGGGCCGGAGCCGCGTTCGACCTGCGTCACCTGGCGAGCGCGGGCGCCCCGGCCTGCCCCGCGTGCGCCTCGGAGCGCATCGGGGAGGTGCGTCGGCGACGAGAGCGGCGCGTCAGGCGACCAGTTCGCGCAGGGCGCGCAGCATCAGCTCGTTCGCGCGCGGGTCGCCGACCTGGATGCGCACGGCGCCGGGGATCTGCCGCGGCACGCTCATGGCGCCGGGCGCGAAACGGCGGTTGACGCGCCGCGCGAGCTCCGCGGGGTGCTCCACGTGCAGGAGGATCCAATCCCCTACGGAGGGCAACGGCTTGACCCCCGGGATCATCGACAAACGCGAATAGAAGCGGTCCTTCTCGTCGACCATCGCTCGCCCTCTCCTCGGACTGCTCGGTTCGACTGGAGGTCGGTTGCATCCAGCTCAGCCCCACCCACCGGTCGGCGCGCGACCCGGCGTCGGTCTCGTTCCATCCTCTCGGCACGCGGCGCGAGAGCACGGTCCCTGGTCACGGCGTCCCCATCGCCCTGCCTGACATTTCGGCAGCCGGCGGTGGTCGCGTCGTTCCCGTCCCCTCCAGACGTGCGGGCACACTATCTCGTGTGAAGAGGTGCTACAAGCACAGCCTGCATGCCCTGTGCGCGCGCTGTGGACAATTCCCAAAGGTAGGAAGGAGCGCGGGAGGTCGACCTCGAAGGACTCCACCGATCGAGGGAGCGCAGTTCAACCGTCCGAGCGCGCCCAACCGTGGCGGTACCCGTCGACGAGCGTCTGGGTCTCGGCCAGGCAGGTCGCGCGCGCGGCGAGGGTCGCGGCCCGCCGAGCCTGGCGCAGGTCGATGCGCGCGAGCTGCGCGAGAAAGTCCTTGAGCCCGACGGGCGCCACGGAGAAATGCCGCAGCCCCGCGCCGAGGAGGAACGGCAGACTCGCCGGCTGAACCGCCGTCACGCCGAAGATCGACAGCGGCCGGCCGGCCTGCTCGCAGACCTCGACGATCTGGATCAGCGTGCGCAGAACGAAGGGATGCACGCTGTCGAAGAGCGGCTTGTTCGCGGCGCTCTCGCGGTCGGCGGCGAGCACGTACTGCTGCAGCGCGTCCAGACTGATCACGATGAAGTCCGCTTCGCGCGCGAGGTCGCGCGCGCCGATCGCCGCGGCGGGCGTCTCGATCACGGCCCCGAGATCGGCGTGCTCCTGGAACGACGCGCCGGCCCGGCGCAGCGCGTAGCGTTCCTCGAAGAGCACCTCTTTCACGCGCCGCAGATCGCCGCAGTCCATCACGAACGGGACGGCGATGCGCACGCGCGCGTCCGGCGACGGCCGCGGGGCCTTGAGGATCGCCTGGAGTTGGCGGCGGAGCACCTGTTCGCGCGCGAGCAGCACGCGCACGCCGCTCTTGCCGAGCGCGGGGTTGAGCTCACGACCCTCGTGCAGGTAGGGCACCTCGAGGCTCGAGTCCGCGTGCAAGAGACGGAACGTCACGGGGTGTCCGCCCGAGTGCTCCAGCACGGCCGCGTAGTGCGCGGAGAGCGCTTCGACGGACGGCTGCTCGCGCTCGAGCAAGTACAGGAGCTCGGTGCGGTAGAGCCCCACGCCCTGCATGTTCAAGCTCGCGGCCTGATCCACCTCGGGCAGGTTGCCGCACGTGGCGCTCACCGCGATCGACTGACCGTCGTGCGTGCGCGCGGCCTTGCGCGCCCAGGCGGGTGCTTCCTCCTGCGCCGGTGCCTCCTCGCGCTGGCTCGCCGATTGGCGGTACTGCGCGCGCACGACCTCGTCGGGGTTGACGCGCACGAGACCTTCCGTCGCGTCGACGATCACGAAGTCGCCCTCGCGCACCTTCTCGATGAGCCCCGCGATGCCGGTCAACGTCGGGATGCGCATCGAGCGCGCGAGGATCGCCGCGTGGCTCGTGAGCCCGCCGTGCTCGGTGAGGATGCCGAGCACGTGCTCGTTCGCCAGGTTGAACATGTCGACGATCGAGAGCTCGCGCGCGACGAGCACGTAGTCGCGCGGCGGCGCGCTCGCGACCTCGTCGACGCTCTCGCGCTCCAGGTTGCGCAACACGCGGATGCCCACGTCACGCAGATCGACGGCGCGCTCGCGCAGCGCGTCGTTCTTCACGAGGCGGAAGATGCGGTCGAAGTCGGCGATCACCTTCGCGATCGCGGCTTCGAGGCTCATCTGCTCGTTGATGATCAGGTTCTCGACGTCGGACAGGAACACCGTGTCCTTCAGGTACGCGCCGTGCGTGTCGAGGATGCGCACGTGATCGACGGGCACGCGGCCCTGCAGGCGCCCCTTCAAGTCGTCGATCTGCTTGCGCGCGATCGCGAGCGCCTTGTGGAAGCGGTTCAGCTCCCGTTCGACCTGCTCGAGCGGCACGCGCTGGCGGGGCGCGTTCTCGAGCTCGTAGTCCTTCAGGTGCACGACGCCGAGGACGAGGCCGGGCGCCACGCTCGTGCCCTTCAGGGTCAAACCACCCGGTGCCTTGGGCTCCCGCTCCGCGGACGGCGCCGGAGCGGGGGGATTCTCGCTCATGGCGGGTATCCTACGCAGCCGCGGGCCTGCGCGAGAAGCGCGGGGATCCGGTCCGCACACAAGGGAACACCATGCTCCGAACTCGCTTCGTGCCGCTGTTCGCGCTCCTCGTACTCGCCGCGCCCACGAGCGCGCTCCAAGCTCCCGCGGCCGCGGCCGTCGCCGCCGCCGACCGGTGCGCGCACGAGGTCGCGCCCAAGGAGCTCTTCGAACTCGAGCGCGTCGTCGATGGCGACACGCTGTACGTGCGGCGCAACGGCGAGCAGCAGAAGCTCCGGTTGCTCGCGGTCGACACGGAAGAGCGCCTCGGCAAGGGCCACTCGGGCAGCGCGACCAAGCCGCAGACGGTCTTCGGCGAGGAGACGGCGCTCTGGGCCGACGAGCTGTTCGCGGGGCTCGCGAAGGAGGGCGAGAAGCCGCGCGTCGGCCTCGTCTTCCCGGGCGGGAAGGAGCAACGCGACACGTACGGCCGACTGCTCTGCCACGTGCTGCTGCCCGATGGGACGGACTACAACCTCCTGCTCGTGAAGCAGGGGCGGAGCCCCTATTTCGACAAGTACGGCAACGACGAGCTCGCCCACGCGGCCTTCGTCCGCGCGCAAGCGGACGCGAGGAAGCGCGAGCTCGGCATCTGGAACCCCAAGACGAACGCGGCGACGACCCCCGGCGAGCCCTCCGCGATCCGCCCCTACGCGCAGCTCCTCCCCTGGTGGTCCGCGCGCGCCGAAGCGGTCGAGGCGTTTCGCAAGCGCCAGTCGGAGAAGCCCGGCACGTGCTTTCACGCCGAGGACAAGGTCGGCCTCGCGCGCGCGGCGGCGACCGGCGCCGAGGTCGAGGTCTTCGGCGAGGTCGGTCGGACGTTCGACGAGGCGAGCGGCGACCTCACCGTGCAGCTGCGCGGGGCGGACAAGGACCACGACGTGCGCGTGAAAATCGCCGCGGGCGCGCGGGTGCTCCACGCGAGCCTCGACTTCGCGTCGCTGGAGGCCGAGTTCCACCAGAACTACGTCTTCGTGCGCGGCAAGGTCGAGACGGACGGGAAGGGCTTCCAGATGCGCTCCGATTCAGCCGACCGATGGCGCAAGGCCGGTCCCGAGCCGAAGGCCGCCGCCGCGAAGGCACCGGCGGGTTCCGGCGCGCGCTGATCGCGATCGCGCGCGCGGTTCACGGAGAGGTGAACGACGACGGCCGACCGCGAGGGTCGGCCGTCCGCCTTTCAGACCATGTGCTCCGCGCGCTCGGCGCGAGCCGCGATCACCAGAGGATCTTCCAGCCGTTCGAGATGTTGTGCGTGGCGGGCGGGCAGAAGCTCGTCGCCGCGTTCCGGTAGTACACGCCGTAGTAGCGCAGGCTCGAGCTCCCCGGCGTGACGCCGCCGCGCACCGAGAGGGAGACCGTGTCGGCGGAGTCGGGGAACGACGCGGCGCCCGCGTTCGCGGTCTTGGTGCGCAGACGGACGAGCGTACCCCCCGCGCAGTTGACGCCGTCGCCGAACACCGAGTCGGTGATCGCGTCGCCCTGGAGGAAGATGCAGGCGACCGTGGCCGGCATCCCCGAGACGTCGAGCACGACGGTGTCCGGCACCGCCGCGCCCGTGGCGGCGAGCAGAGCCCCCGCCGCGTTCGTCGAGTTGGCGCAGCCGCGGCCCGCGGCGCCGAAGTTCGCGCACGGACAATCGGTCGTCACTTGCAAGTCGAGGTTGTCGCCGAAGCAGAACGCGGTGAACACGCTGTTCGCCCCGGGCTGGTACGAGAACACCTTGGCCTGGCCGGCCTGCGCGTTCGCGCCCACGGTCGTGCCCGGGATCCCGGCCGCGAACTCGCCGTTGCCATCGTTGTTCAGATCGCCGAGGAGGTCGACGGCGATGCCGAAGCGTTCCCCCGTGTTCACGCCCGCGACCGTGTGGAGCACGGAGCCGCTCGCGCCGCTGAAAAGCCGTGCGTAGCCGATCGAGGCCCCGCCCGTCTGATCCGCGCCGACGAGGAAATCCGCGCGCCCATCCCCGGTGACGTCGCGCCCGCTGCCGACCGACCACCCGAAGCGGTCGCCGCCGCCATCGCCGTTCACCGTCCACAGCACGGCCCCCGTCGCGCCGCTGTAGACCTTCGCGTACCCGTTGCCGGGCGAGAAGATGTTCCCGTCCTGCGGCGCTCCCACGATGAAATCGGGCACGGCGTCGCCGTTGACGTCGCCGCAGCCTGCGACCGACGTGCCGATGCGGTCGTTACCCACCGGGAGGATCGTGTAGAGCACGGCGCCGGTCGAACCGTTGTAGACCTTCGCGCCGGCGAGTCGCGAACCCACGACGAATTCGGAGCGCCCGTCGCCGGTGAGGTCGCCCACACCGTCCACCGAGTATCCGAAGTTGTCGCTGCTCGCCACTCCGTTGATCGCATGGAGCACCGCGCCGTTCTGCCCGGAGAAGACGCGGATGAGTCCGCGCGACGACGTCGAGGCCGGCGCGCCGGCGATCACGTCCTGGAAGCCGTCGC
This sequence comes from Planctomycetota bacterium, assembly GCA_016220035.1. GTDB lineage: Bacteria > Planctomycetota > UBA1135 > UBA1135 > JADJNY01. Next base: position 13,932 of record JACRIO010000144.1, read on the forward strand.
CGTTCACGTCGCCCGCACCGGCGACGGCCGCGCCGAGTTGGTCATTGCTCGCGGGACCGGTGAAGGTGAAGAGCGGCGTGGACGAGCCCGTCGCGCCGTTGAAAACGTACACCTTGCCGACCTGGCTGCTCGCGGTGCCGGCGGTCGGCGCGCCCACGAGGATGTCGGGCTTGCCGTCGTTGTTCACGTCGCTCGCGCCGACCGCCGTGCCGAAGCCGTCGCTCGTCGCCCCGCCGTTGAACAGGTAGAGCGAGAGGCCGGTCGCGCCGTTGTAGACGCGGGCATAGCCCTCGGCGATCGTGAACACGTTGCCGTTCTCCGGGGCCCCGACGACGAACTCGGCCCGTCCATCGCCGTTCAGGTCGCCGACGTAGGCGAGGGAGACGCCGAGGCGGTCGTTCGCGGCCTGGCCGCTCAGCGTGTAGAGCGTGGTCTGCGCGGAGGCGAACGGGACGCCGGCGAGCGCGACGAGAGCGGCGACGGAGAGGCGCGGGATGGAGCGGCGGAGTTGCATGGATTCCTCGCGGTGCGGAGGACGAAGCACCCCGGGGCCGACCGTCGTCCGGATGGGCGCGACGGGAGAGCGGGGTGCGTCGTGGCGGGAGGAAGCAGCCTTCCCGGCACGGCGGGGTGTCGGGAAAGTGCTTCCAGATTGTCTGCTGAAGCCTCGTCATGAGGCTGATTCTCAGGAAATTGTACTCTGACCGCGGGGTCTTGCCGGGCGCCGTGTGAAGGCGTGTGTTCGGAACCGTGACGAACTCCCCTGCGGTGGGCCTCAAGCGCTGCGGACCGGCTTCCGAAAGACCCTCGGCTCGTCCCTCCCCACCTGAGGTCACCGCATGCCCACCAGCGCCCCCGCCACGCTCCTCGGACTCGAAGTCGACCCCGTGCTCTTGAAGGCCGTCGTCCAGGGCGTCCAGGACGGGCTCGCGATGACCGGCCTCACGCCGCCGCC
>JACRIO010000143.1 GCA_016220035.1 Planctomycetota bacterium
CCGTCGTGCCCGCGCTCCCGACGCCGCTCGCGCGCCTCGACGCGCTCGCGGCGCGGCTCGCGGCGGAGCCAGAGAGCTCCCGCGCGATCGTGTTCGAGCTCTCGCGCCTCGTGCGCGGCGCCGTGGACGCGTTCCTCGCCGTCGACCGCTCCGGATGCACCGACGAGGACTGGACGCACGCCGTGAAGGACGACGAGCGCGTGCCGCTCGGCGTGCGCAACACGAGCGCGCGCCTGCTCGCGTCCGCCGAGCGCATCAAGTACGCGCAGGAGACGCCGACGCGCTTCGCCGTCGACGAGTTCCTGAAGGACGCGCGCGCGGCCATCGAGGCGCTCGCGGACGCTCCCCGTCCGCTCGTGGAGGCCTTCGCCGCATGAACGCGCTCCTCCGACTCGCTCTGTTCGCTCAGGACGCCGCCGCGCCCGTGACGAGCGCCGCGGAGCAGCGCTTGAAGCTGTGGGGCGAGTACGCGCTCGGCGATCCCTGGTTCCTGCTCGCGATCCCGATCGGGCTCTTGTTCCTGTGGTGGGGGCGTTCTTCGCACGGGCGCGACAAGGGCCGCGTGCCCGTGCTGCCCGACGCCGCGCGCACGGAGGCGCGCGCGCACGGGAGCGCGACGCTCCTCGTCCCGGCGCTGGTCGCGCTCGCGACGGCGCTGCTCGTGCGCTTCGCGGGCGTGCCCGCGTTCGCGCCGCAGGACCCGGCCGCGGGCGGCGAGGCGAACGCGGAAGCGCGCGCGGCGCTCGGCGCGGCGTTCACGATCGCCGACGCCGCGGTCGTGCTCGCGGGCGCCCTCCTCGCGACGCTGGTCGTCGTGAGCTTCGTGAAGCAACCGAAGTCGCGCGCGCCGCAGGGGCCGCCCTTCCCGCGCTCCTGGGCGCAACGGCTCGCGTTCGTCGTGCCGGCGCTGCAGGTCGCGGCGCTCGCGTGCGTCGCGATCGCGCTCGCGCGGCCGCTCTCGGGCAGCGTCGAGTCGAGCTCGACCTCGGAGGGCGTCGACATCGCACTCGTGATCGACCGCTCGGGCTCGATGGCGTACGAGGACCTCGAACAGGGGAAATCGCGCCTCGCCGTCGTCAAGGAGGTCGTCGAGCAGTTCGCGGCGCGGCGGATGACCGACCGCGAGGGCGCGGCGGACAACTGCGCGTTGATCACGTTCGCGGGCTTCTCGCAGCTCCTGTGTCCGTTCACGCTCGACGTCGACGCGCTCCGCGGCTTCATCAAGCGCCTGGAGCCCGTCAAGGAGCGCCACGAAGACGGCACGGGCATCGGCCTCGGCCTCATGAAGGCCGTCGACGTGCTGCAGAAGACCGACGCGCGCTCGAAGGTCGTCGTGCTGCTCACCGACGGCGAGAACAACATCGACTTGATCACGCCGTGCGACGCCGCGCGCGCCGCGGCCGAGAAGGGCGTCAAGGTCTACACCGTCTTCGCGGGCCGCTACGTCTACCAGCAGGACTTCTTCGGAAACCTGCGGCCGACGGAGCGCGAGATCGACACGAGCGACCTCCAGTTCATCGCGAAGACGACCGGCGGGCACTTCTTCCGCGCGCGCGACAAGGCGGAGCTCGAGCACACCTACGCCGAGATCGAGCGCCTCGAGCGCACGCGGCGCGTGGAGCGGCACTGGAGCGAGACCTACGACCTCTACCCGTGGTTCCTCGTGCCCGCGATCGCGCTCTACGCGCTCGCCTGGCTGCTCGGCTCGACGCTGCTCCGGAGGATCGCGTGAACGCGGCCCTGCTCGGCTTCGACCTCCTGCGCCCCGCGGCGGCCGCGCTGCTCCTGCTCGCGCCGGTCGTGTTCGCGATCGCTTGGATGGGCCTCGCGGCGCGCGTCCGCGCCCGCGCGCGGCTCGTCGCCGAGCGCCACGCGCCGCGCTTCCTGCCGCGCCACTCCGACAACCGCGCGCGGCTGCGCGTCGTGCTCGCCTCGGCGGCGCTGTTCTTCCTGGCGCTCGGTTTGCTCGGTCCGGTGCGCGGGTACACGCTGCGCGACGTGCAGCGCAAGGGGCTCGACCTCGTGCTTTGCGTCGACACCTCGCGCAGCATGCTCGTGCAGGACGTCAAGCCCGACCGGCTCACGCGCGCGAAGCGCGAGGTCACGGGGCTCTTGGACCAACTGCGCGGCGATCGCGCGGCGCTGCTCGCGTTCGCGGGCGACGTGCGCGAGGTCGCGCCGCTCACGCACGACCGCGCGACGCTCGCGGCGTTCGTCAGCACGCTGAACACCGAGGAGAACCTGCGCGGCGGCACCGACCTCGGCGTCGCGCTGGAGAAGGCGCTGTCGCTCTTCGACGGCCGCACCGGCGCGCACGAGGCGATCGTGCTGCTCACGGACGGCGAGGACCTCGAGCAGCACGGCCTCGAGGTCGCGAAGAAGGCGAAGGAGCGCGGCATCCGGGTCTACGTCGTCGGCATGGGCACGCAGGCGGGCGGCAAGATCCCCGACGACGGCGGGCGCGGCTTCGTGCGCGACGAGACCGGCAAGGAGGTCGTGTCCGCGCTCGACGGGACGAGCCTCGCCGAGATCGCGAACCTGACGGGCGGCGCGTACCTCTCCGTGCAGAACTCGCCGATCCCGCTCGAGGAGCTCTACACGAAGCGCATCAGCCGCCTCGAGCTGCGCGACCTCGTCGCCGGCAAGGAGCGCATCCCGCACGACAACTTCCAGTGGCCGCTGGAGCTCGCGCTCTTGTGCCTCCTCGCCGAGTTCGCGCTGCGCGAACGGCGTGGGTGGGAGCGCCGCACGCACGCGCCCGCCGTGCCGCCGCCGAACGCGCTCCCGGCGCGCAACCCGCTCGATCCCGCCGAACGCCGCCCTGCGGATCGCCGCCCCGCGGATCGCCAAATGGAGGCGTCGCACCCATGAAGCACGGTCTCTTCCTCGCGCTGACGCTCGCGTCCGCCCCGATGATCTCGATCGACGCCGCGCAGGCGCCCGCGCAGCGCCCCGTCCCGAAGTCCGCGCCGCCGGACGCCCACGCACCCATCGCGCCTTTCGTCGACGCGCAACGCTCGCCCATCGTCGCGCCCGATGCGAACGCGCCGACGACCGCGAGCGCCGACGCCGCGCCGACGGCGCCGATCGAGCCGTGGAAGGAGAAACTGGCCGACGGGCTCGCCGAGGTCCGCCGCCTCGTGGAGAAGAAGGAACCCGCGGAGGCGCGCGAGCTCTGCGAACGGCTCGTCGCGCCGAACGCGCTCCTGCGCTGGAAGGAAGGGGCGCTCGCGGACGGCGGATGGAGGCGCTCGCTCGCACGCGTTGCCGCGCCCGTGCTCGAGTTCGCCGGCGCGGAGCCGCTTTCGGCGCCGGCGCGCGCCGAGGTGCGCTTCGCGAGCGGGCTCGCGGCCGTCGTCGGCGAGGACGCGCTCGGCGCGGAGAACGCCTTCGCGTCCGCGCAGGCGCTGGCGGGGCCGGGCGAGCTGCGCCTCGCGTCGGGCTATCAGCTCGCGACCGTCGCGTTGCTCGAGGCGGAGGCGCTGCGGGAGAAGATCCCGGAGATCCAGCAGAAGCAGGGCCAGGGTGCGAGCGGCGCGCCGCCGTCCGTACCCCAGCCGGCGCCGCAAGCAGGGGCCGGAGTGCCGAACGAGCCCGATCCGCTGCAGCTCGCGCGCGCGGCGTACCTGCGCGCCCGGGCGAAGTACGCGGAGCGGCTCCGCGCCGACTGGCGCGACGCGGACACACGCGCGAACACGGAGCTCGTGTCGAAGCGCCTGAAGGAACTCGACGAGCTCGAACGGCAGCGCAAGGAACAGCAGAAAAAGGACTCGAAGGATCAGGATCCCAACCAGCAGAAGGATCCGAACGAGAAGAAGGACGACGCGTCGAAGGACCCGCAGAAGCCCAAGGACGACCAGGAGCGCAAGCCCGACGAGTCGAAGCCCGACGAGAAGCAGGACGAGCCCAAGCCGGACGAGCAGAAGCCCGACGACGCGAAGCCGGACGAGAAGAAGGAAGCGCAGCAGCCGAAACTCGGCGAGGAGCGCGAGCTCTCCAAGGAAGAGCTCTCGCGCCTCTTCGACCTCCTCCAGCAGCGCGAGCAGCAGTGGAAGAAGCTCCAGCAACAGCTCCAGCAGGCGCGGCGCGCCAAGGTCAAGAAGGACTGGTGATGAGCACGTGTCCCGAACTCCGCGCGCGTCCGTTCGCGCGCTTCGTCGCGCTCCTGTGCGTGTGGTTCCTCCTCCCCGCCGCGGCGCGCGCGCAGTCCGAGCCCACCGTCACCGCGCAGCTCTCGTCGGGCATCGTGAAGCTCGGCCAGAACGTCGCGCTCTCCGTCACGGTCGAGGGCGCGCAGCGCGCGAGCGTCGACACGCTGCCCGAGGTCGACGGCCTGCGCCTCGGCCCCGCGGGCTCGCCGTCGAGCGCGCAGCAGAGCGTGCTCGCGAACGGGCGCTGGATGACGACGTTCAGCCTCTCTTGGCGCATCCCCGTCGTCGCGACGAAGACCGGCACGTTCAAGATCCCGTCGATCGGGGTCGACGTGAACGGGAAGAAGGTGCTCACGCGCGAGCTCGTGCTCAAGGTCGTGGAGGACCTGCAAGGAGAAGAGCTCGGCTTCTTCGAGATCGACGCGCCCGACCAGGTCGCCGAAGGCCAGCCCTTCACGCTCGAGTTGCGCTTCGGTTGGGAAGCGGAGATCGAGCCGCGCATCAACTACGCGAACCTCGCGCTGCCGTGGCTCGGCGAGTTGCCCGGCGTGATCGAGCTCGACGCGCCCACCGTGCCGGCGAACGCGAGCGTGATCGAGCTCAACCTGAACTCGCGCGACCGCATCCGCGCCGAGCGACTCCCTTCGCAAATGCAGCAGAAGGACAAGACCTTCAACGTGCTGCGCGTCCGGAAGCGCTACCTCGCGACGCGCTCGGGCAAGATCGAGATCCCGACGTCGCACCTCGAGTTCGGCCAGATCGACCAGGGCGGGAGCTTCTTCAACATCCGGCCGACGCGCGAGAAGGAGACCTACTACAAGCGCTTCCCCGGTTTCGCGATCGACGTCGTCAAGCTGCCCGAGAAAGCGCGACCGCTCGACTACAGCGGCGCCGTCGGGCGCATCCAGGCGCACGCGAGCGCGGACCGGCACGACGTCGACGCGGGCGATTCGATCAAGCTCACGGTCGAGTGGACGGGCGAGGCCAACCTCGAGTTCTTCGAACCGCCGGACATCGGCCGATTGGAGGCCTTCCACGGCTTCCGCGTCTACGGCACGAACGACAAGAAGAGCTACGAGCGCCGCGTCGTCGTGTACGACCTCGCGCCGATCACGACGGACGTGAAGACGATCCCGCCCGTGCCGCTCTCCGTTTTCGACCCGTCGCAGAAGGCGTACGTGAAGGTCGAGAGCGAGCCCATTCCGATCCAGGTGCGCGCGCTGAAGAACGCGGCGACGCTCGGTGCGGAGAGCGAACGGCCGGGGACCGTGCTCGACATCAAGGACCTCCAGGCGCAGCCCATCGAAGGCGCGCGCGCCGAGACGCGCCGCGGATGGCTGCCCTGGAGCGCACTCGGGACGGTGCTCGCCGGCTGGTTCGCGCTGCGCGCGTGGGTGCGCAAGGCCGGTGATCCGGACGCTCCGCGGGCGCGGGCCCGGCGCGCAGCGAAGAAGGCGCTCGCGCGCGAGCTCGCGACGGCCGCGAAGGCGAGCGAGCAGGCGCGCGCGCTCGAGCGCTTCCTCGCCGCGCGCAGCGGCGAGCTCGCGACCGCGTGGCTCGGCCGCGACGTC
>JACRIO010000020.1 GCA_016220035.1 Planctomycetota bacterium
CCGCCCACTTCTCGGTTCGAGCTCGGCGCGCGCAAACACTGGACAGCGGCCGGGGGTCTGCGTGCGAGGAAGGGGCACACCACGTCTCGGGAGGCGCACGCAACCCGTGGTCGAACTGCGGTTCGCGCGGGGAGTGAGCGTGATCGCGGTGATCGTGGCCGCCCTCGCGTGCGGCCGCGCCGGCGCGGAGATCGAAGCGCGGAAGGGCGCGCGCGCGCCGGCCATCGAGGCGCGCGTCGTGAGCACGGAGCTGCGCTCGAGCACGACCGTCGACCAAGCGCCGAGCACGCACGAGCTCGCAGCCGCGCCCGACGGGGTGTTCGCAGGCCGCATCGTCGACGTGAAGGGCGTCGAGCGCAGCCTGCGGCTCGTGCTCGCGCCGATGGGTGGCGACGCGAAAGCGCGCATCGCCGGACAACGCGTGTCGAGCGAGCTCGCGATGGAGCGCGGTCGCTTCCGCTTCGAGGGCGTGCCCGCGGGCAACTACGAGCTGCGCCTGTGCGAGGAGCTGTACTGCTTTGCGCCGCTGCGCATCGAGAGCGACGGCCGCGGCGTCGCAGGGATCGAGCTCGTCGCGCACGTCGCCGTGCAGGTGCAGATCGAGATCGGCCAACGCGGAACCGTGCTCATCCGCGACATGCTCGATCGCACGTGGCACGAGCGTGAACACGATGGGACGGCGCTCGTCGCGCTCCTGCCTGGTGAGTACCGCGTGGAGGTCGCGGACGGCCGCGCGCTCGAGTTCACGGTGCGCGACGAGCCGGTGAGGCTTGATCTGCGCGAGTGAACGAACCTGGATCGAGATCACGAGCGGCCGCCTCGATCCGGACTTGCGTTCCGTGCCGCCGAGCGGACAGCGATCACCGCTTCGGCTCGACGAACACGAGCGTCACCTGCCCGCGCTGCTCCGCGGTCTTGCCAGCGTGGCCCTCGAGCGGCTTGCCCACGACCGCGAAGCCGTCGGCGCGCACGTCGAGCGTCTTCGGTCGCTCCTTCGCGCGTAGGACGACCATGCCCTCCGCGTTCGTGCGCCCCGCGCGAGCGCCGTCGAGCCACACTTCGGCGTTCGCGAGCGGGCGCGCGGTCGGGTCGCGCGCGAGCACGAGCACTTTCGTCGACCAGCCCGGCTCGAGCAGCACCTCGGCAACGCGCGCGCCAGCCTGTTCGACGAAGCTCGTCTCGTCGCCGAAGGCCGCGGCGTGGTCGTCGGCCCACAGGGACCACTGGAACGTGCCTTGCGCCGGGAACGTGCCGAGCTCGATCGGGCCGGTGTGCAGGAACACGCCGTTGTCGTGTGAGGGCGTCAGCGCGAGGCGGCGCGCCTCGAAGTCCGTGATCGGTTCGTGAGTCCGCGCGTCGAACACGTGGAAGACGAGCGGCAGCGACTGCTCCTTGTCGTAGCGCAGGAACGACAGCCCCGCGGCCGGCGGCGTCGCGCGCTGCGACTTCGGGTGCCAGCGGAAGCCGTCGAGCGCGGAGAGCGTGAGCTCGTATTCGCCACGGGGCACTTCGCGGAAGACGAACTCGACCGTGGGTGCCCCGCGCGCGTCGACGCCGTTTTCAACCTCGGCGCGCATCGAGAAGAACGGGTCGGACACGCTCACGAGGTCGAGCAGCACCGCGCCTCGCTTGGGCAGCGTCTCCGCGCACCACGCACCGCTCTCGGTGTGCAGCACGCCGCGGATCTCGCCCGCGATCTCCGTCTCGGCGGTCAGGAACGCGAGCTCCAGCGGGCGTCCGCCCTCGAGCACGGCGCGCGAAAGCGTGCTCGGCACGTTCGCGGGTCGCCATCCCGCTGGAGCCGCGACCTGGAGCGCGCACGTGCCCGCGGTTTCGAAGCGCGCTTCGAAGCGCCCGTCGCGGCCGCTCTCGACGCGGGCGAGCACGCGATCGCCGTTCAGGAAAGTCACGACCACGCCGGGGATAGGACGTCGACCCGCGGGATCGTCCTCGCGCGAACGGCCCGGCGCGCGGACGAAGACGGCGGTTGCGTTGCCGAAGACGCGCGCGGCGAGCGTGTCGAGCGCGCTTTCGCGCGTCGGGGCGCTCGAACGCGCCACTTCACCGCGCTCCGCGGACGCGGGACTCGGGGCTGCAGGGCTGGGCACTGCGCTGACCCCCAACGTCGAGGCGTTCGACGGATCCAGCTCGGCGTCCGTGTCGACGGCGGGCACGGCGTCGCGCGTGGACGAGCGCTCCGTCGGCGGCGTCGCGACGAGCACGCTCGTGGTCTTCCAGAGGAGGAAGGCGATGCCCGCGGCGAGCACGATCAGGAGCGAAAGGGCGAACGCACGCATGTCGAGGATCGCGACGCCTGCCCGCGTCGGACACGTTCAGGCTAACCGCGACGTGTTTCGGGTCGCAACGAGCGTGGCGCGTGACCGTGGCGCACGCCCGCCAGCGTTGCGCGTGACCGTGGCGCACGCCCGCCATCGTGCACGCCGTTCGCCGCACGCGCACCGACCATCGGCGCGCCCGAGTGCGTCGGCGTGCTCGCCCGCGACGCCCGTCACCGCCTTCGGAGCAACGCGGCCGGGCGGAGCTGTCCGCCCGGCCGCGCGTTCGTCAGGTTCTGGGGCCGTTCAGGTCAAGGAGACCATGTGACCGCGACGCCGTTCGTGCGGTTGCTCGTCGCGGGCGGGCAGAACTGCGCGTCGGCGTTGCGATAGAAGCACTGGTAGTAGTAGGAGCCGCCGAGCGGGTTGACGCTCCCGCGCACGCTGATCGACGGGTCGCCCGGAGCAGGGAAATAGCTCGCACCGCCCGCGATGCCCTGCGTCTCGAGGCGCACGATCGAGCCCGTGACGCAGCCGAGGCCGTCGTCGACGACGACCGGAGTCATCTGCGCGTCGCCCTGGAAGAAGACGCACAGACCGCCGGTCATGCTGCTCGCGTCGAGGCGCGCGGTGTCGCCCGCGACGCTCACGCTACCCGAGCCGACGAGCTGTCCGCCCGCCGCGAAGGCGGTGTTCGCGCAGCCGTGGCCCGCCGCGCCGTTGTTCCCGCACGGACAGGGTGTCGTGCTCCCGTCGCCCGCGCACAGCACGCTGAACGCGTTGTTGCCCGGTACGTCGCCGGTCGTCGTGACGCTCGCGGGCACGCCGAGCTTCCACGGCGCGATCGTAATCACGCCCGTCACCGGCGCGACGTCCGCGTCGAAGCGGAAGTTGTAGGTCGTGCCCCAGCGGATCGCATTGGCGTTGTTGTCCACCGCTTGCGGAGCGCAGGCCCACGTGATCGCGCCGCCGGAGACCGTGCCGATCCAATCCGTGCCGGAGAAGTTGACGCTGCCGTTGCCGTCGCCGTCGTGGTAGGCGATGTCGTGGAAGCCGATGTTGCTCACGTTGACGCCAGCGGGCACGGGAATCGAGAAGCTGCCGACGTTGCGATCGGCGTTCATGTTGTAGACGGCGTACTCGTAGTGCCACTGGCCGCCGCCGAGGTTCGTGGCCTTCGCGCCGACGACGAGCAGCCCATCGCCTGCGATCTGCACGTCGTGCAAAGTGACGCCCGTCTCCGCGACGGCCCACGCGCGGATCGCAGGCTGCGTGCGATTCGTGGCATTGACGAACGCGAGGCCGAACTCGGTCGTGCCCGTGCAGCTCATCTCGCGCCACGACACGTTGTTGTTCTGGTTGCCGGCGGCCGCGTCGTCGGGCGTCACATAGTGGCCCTCACCGAAGAAGCGCGCCGACGTGGACGGCCCCGTCGCTTCGAGCGCGCCCGCGGGCATCTGACAACGCCGCGCGATGGCGCCGCTCCACGCCGGGTTCGCGGGCGGATAGGGAAAGACGCCGGTGTGCGCGTTCACTTGCCAGTTGGGACCTGCCCCCGATTGGCTGCCATTCAGGCCAGAACCGTAGGGATCGGAGCAGCCGATGCCGAGCCCACCGCCGCCGCCCTGGCACGTGCAACAGAGACTGCCTGCGACGGCCGCGAACGCGTGCTTCAACCACGACGCGCCCAATTGCTCCATGCGCCCGGCGCCGTTGACGACTTTGTACTTGTAGACGTTCTGTCGAATGACGGGGTGATTGGGGGTGCCCGACTGCCAGATCAGGACCTGCGTGCCGATGTTGCACGACGTCGTTCCGAGCGCGACCGCGTCGATGCCCCCGACCGAGGTGACGTTGAGCACGTCGATCAGATCGCCGACGATCACATCCGGGCCCGTGTTCGTGCCGCACGGCGGCGGCGGAACGACGACGGCGATCGTCATGTTGCCCGTTCCGCCCGCGGCGTTGGGAAACGTGCCGAGCTGGATCGTGTACGAGTTGCCGCCCACGACGTCGAGCTCCACGCGTGACTGCAATCCACAACTGTCGTCGTTGCACACGATCGGCGCGGCGACCGGGCAGCCCGCGCCGGCGTACACCGCGAGCTTGGAGTCCATCGACGTGCCGCACGTCGCGAGCTGAACGTGGTCGGTCACGTTCGGGGTCCACGTGTACCAGACGTCGCGCTGGATCGCGGTGCTGCCGAAGAAGAGGCAGTTCGCGTTGGTCTGCCCCTGCACGCCGGTCGTGGCGGCGGTGTTGTTGAAGGGGAACGTGCCCACCCCGGCGATGGCCTGCGCGGTCGCGCAGTCGTCGGAGCCTTGGGTCGCGGCGGAAACGGAGAGCAAGAGCACGCCGACGAAGGCGCGCACGAAGGTTGTGCATCGCTGCATGGGATCTCCTCGAGGGTCGCGAGCGTGGGGACGAAGCCAGGTCCGGGAGTGCTAGTCGCTGGGAGGAGCGAGGCTACCGGAACGTAGGCGAATCAGAGGCAGCGCATCCACCCCGTGCCGAGAGCGAGGTCCGGCGCGCGTCGGGCCGAGTCGGAAATGAAGCCGGGCTGGAGCAAGCTCCAGCCCGGCTTCGGTGCGTCCTACGAAGCGTACGAGCTCGAGGCCCGTCCGCCTCGGTCGACTAGGGTGCCCAGGTGATGACCATGCCGTTCGTCCGGTTCGACGTCGCCGGCGGGCAGAAGGCCGCGACCGCGTTGCGATAGAAGCACTGGTAGTAGCGCGTTCCGCCGGCACCGGGGACCGCACCGCGCACGCTGATCAGGAGATCCCCCGCTTGCGGGAAGGAGCTCGCGTTCGCCGCGACCGTCTTCGTGCCGAGTCGGATCACCGAGCCCGTGACGCAGCCGAGGCCGTCGTCGACCACGACCGGCGCCTGCTGCGCATCGCCTTGGAAGAAGACGCAGGTGGATCCCGTCATGCTCGACGCCGAGAGGGCAGCCGTGTCGGCTGCGACGCTCGCCGTGCCCGAGGCCGAGAGCAAGGCGCCCGCGGCGAAGGACGAGTTCGCGCAACCGTGACCCGCCGTCCCGTTGTTTCCGCACGGGCAGGCCGTGCCCGTGCCGTCGCCGAGGCAGAAGGCGCTGAACGCCGAGTGGCCGGGGACGTCGCCGGTCGAAGTCACGCTCGTCGGCGTACCCGGCTTCCACAGCCCCATCGTCATCACGCCGCCCACCGGCGCCGCGTTCGCGTCGAAGCGGAAGTTGTAGGTCGAGCCCCAGCGGATCGCGTTGGCGTTGTTGTTCACCGCCTGCGTCTCGCAGGCCCAGGTGATCGCTCCACCGGCGACGCTGCCGGCCCAGTCGGTGCCCGAGAAAGTGGCGCTGCCGTTGCCGTCCCCATCGTGATAGAAGACGTCGTGGAAGCCGATATTCGACACGGTGACGCCGGCGGGGATCGGCACGGAGAACGAACCGACGTTGCGATCGGCGTTCATGTTGTAGACGCCGTACTCGTAGTGCCACTGGCCGCCTCCGAGGCTCGTCGCCTTGGCTCCTGTCACGAGAAGGCCGTCGTTCGCGATCTGCACGTTGTTGAGCGTGACGCCGCTCTCGGCCACGGCCCAGGCGCGGATCGCGGGCTGCTCGCGCGTGGTCGTCCCGGTGAAGGTGAAGGAGCCCGACGTGCAGGTGAGCTCTCGGTACGAGGCGTTGTTGTTCTGGTTGCCGGCCGCGGCGTCGTCGGCGGTCACGTAGTGGCCCTCACCGAAGTAACGCACGCCGCCGCCCGTGTTCTCGACGTCGGTCGAGAGCATCTCGCAACGCCGCGCGACGTTTCCGCTCCACGCCGGATTGGCCGGCGGGTAGGTGAACACGCCCGTATGCGCGTTGACCTGCCAGTTGGGGCCGAGGCCGCTCTGTGAACCGTTGAGGCCCGAGCCGTAAGGATCGGAGCAACCCGGCCACATGCCGCCACCGCTGCCCGTGCAGGTGCAGCAGGTGTTGCCCGGCGCAACGGCGAAGGCGTGCTTGAGCCAGGAGAGTCCGATCTGCTCGAAACGGCCCGAACCGCTCACCACCTTGTACTTGTAGACGTTCTGGCGGATGACCGGGTGCGCAGGCGTGCTCGACACCCAGGCAATGATCACATTGCCCATGTTGCACGAGACGGTGCCCAGCGCGACCGCGTCGATGCCGCTCTCCGGCAGGACGTTGAGCACGTCGGACAGATCGCCGACGGTGATGTCCGGCCCGGTGTTCACACCACACGGCGGCGGCGGAACGAAGACGTTGAGGGAGAAGGTCCCCGTGTACGTGGTGCCCGCGCCGAAAGCGCCGAGCTGGAGCATGTAGACCGTCCCCGAGGTCGCGCTGAAGTTCGTCGACGACTGGAGACCGCAGGAATCGTCGTTGCACGCGATGACCTGGCCCGCCGTCGGACAGGCCGAGGCGTTGTAGACATCGACGACCGAGTCGGCGCTCACACCGCCGCACGTCGCGAGCGTGAAGGTGTTCGTCGAGGGCGCGGTCCACTTGAACCACACGTCGGTGTGCGCGACCACGCAGCCGGTGCCTTGCTGCGCGCTGTCGGTGGCCCCGACGGTCGTGACGTTGAACGTCCCGGTGCCGGAAATGACCGTTGCGGTGGCGCAGTCATTCGAACCTTGCGCAGCGGCGGTCGCAGCCAAGGTGAAGGCGCCCGTGGCGGCGACGAAGCCGCGAGAGAGAAGGGATCGCATCGAACTCGAACTCCTGATGAGGTGAGGAAACAACCGTGCGAGGTTCCTGAAGTCTAGAGCAGTTCGCGTGGTCCGCCACCTCTCCCGAGCCCTTGGGACGCGACCCACGGGGAAGGAATTGCGCTCGAGTCGCCCCGCGAGCAGGCGGCGACGAGCGAGGCGCCTCCCGGGTTCCATGCAGCTCTCGATTGCAACGCGAGAAGAGCGGCGGCCTGACCGCAGGGCAGCCGTCCTGGGGAGGATTCCGCGGCCGGGCGAGAAGGACCGGCGCGCGCTCCGGCTCCGGCCGTGGCCGAGGCGGAGTTCGACCCTGCGGGTCCTGTGGACCGCGCCTGGAAACCGAGTGCACCGGTGCCTGGCGACGAAACGGCCGGGCGAGAGCTCCCGCCCGGCCGTGTTCGCGTCCCGCTCGCGCGCCGGTTGCCGGACGTCCCCTGCAGAAAGAGGCGCGGCGGCCCGACGGCGTGGTTCAGTCGGAAAGCGGCATTACGGCGTCCACGTGATCGACCAGCCGTTCGTGTAGTTGCTCGTCGCCGGCGTGCAGAACACGGCGGAGTTGCGGTACCAACCTTGGTATTGCCGCGTGCCGCCGACCGCGGGGATCGCACCGCGCACCGAGATCAGCGGATCACCGGGAATGCCGAAACCCCAGTCGCTCGCGCCCGCGGTCGAGTTCTTCGTCCCGATGCGAATGACCGAGCCGTTGACGCAGAGCAGGCCGTCGTTGAGCTGCGAACCCTGTCCCCCGTTCTGCTGGAGCGTGCCCTGGAAGATGATCGCCGCTGCGGTCGCGGGCAGATGCGAGAGGTGGAGCACGATCGAATCGTTCGCGACGCTCGGCGTGCCGCTCGCCTCGATACGCCCGCCCTGGCCCGTCGAGTTCGAGCACCCCTGTCCCGGCTGGCCTGCTTGACCCGGATCGCACGGACAGACATTGCCCGAGCCGTCGCCGAAGCAGTACGCGGTGCCGGGGTTGCCGCCTCCGCCGCCGCAGTTGGCCTTGTACTTGATGTAGAAGACCCAGTCACCGCTGACGCCCAGCGACTGCGCGTCGTACCACCCGCTGAACGGGAAGCCGATCGCGCGCACGACGTTGCGCCCCGGTGTGATCCCGTTGCTGTCCTCGATCACGCTGGGTCCGTAGGGCGGTGAGTTGTTCGAGTTGTAGAACTTGAGCGTGACGGTGAACGGCTGCGCGTTGATCACGACGGCGCCGCCGCCCGGCGCCTGGTTCTCGACGTTGAATTCGTTGACGAACCCGTCGGTCATCTGCGGCGCGGCGAACGAATAGAGGAGACCGCCCGAGCTCGGGTTCGGAAGCCCCGCGCCGTAGATCTCGATCGCGTCCTCGATCGTCGGCAGCGCGCCGCCCGACTGCGAGCCCCAGGCGATGCCGATCTTCGTGATCTCGATCGGATAGTCGCCCACCGGGATGCCGGTGAAGACCGTGCCGGCTTCCTCGCCCGCGACGAAGCACGGACAGGTGACCGTGCCGGCGCCGGAGTAGACCTGGATCGGGCCCAGTTCCGGGCACGTTTGCGCGCGGAGCGGAAGGGCGAGCGCGAGGAGCGCGGGGAGGACGAGTGTGCGGGGGGCGAACATGATCGGTGCACCTCTGACTGAACCCGGAAAGGGAGACGGACGTGGGGCGGGCTCGCGGCGTGGAGCCGACGAACGAGTCCAGGCTAAGTTGGCCGGTCGAAAAGCGTCAAGACTCCAACGCGCTTCGCGGTCGATCGGCACGCTTCCGCCTGCCCTGGGGACGGCGCGGTCGGCACGCGCCTCAGCGGCTGAGCTCGCGGTGGAGCCACGCGCGCGCGAAGCTCCAGTCGGTCTTCAAGGTCGCGAGCGACACGCCGACGACCGCGGCGGCCTCCTCCTGCGTCAGCCCAGCGAAGTGGAGGAGCTCGACCACGCGCGCGGGCCGCGGCGCTTCCACGGCGAGGCGTTCGAGCGTTTCGTCGAGCGCGAGCACGTCGGCGTCAGGTTCGCCCGCGAGCGTCGCGACGCTGTCGACGAGCGCGATCGGCGCGGCGCCCGCTCCGCGCTTCAGGCTGCCCTTCGCGCGCGCGCGCTCGACGAGGATGTGGCGCATGGCGCGCGCGGCGGCGCCGTAGAAGTGCGCGCGGCCGTCCCAGCCGGGGTCGCGGTCGCCGACGAGGCGCAAGTAGGCCTCGTGCACGAGCGCCGTCGCCTGCAGCGTCGGTCCGCGCGCTCCAAGTTCGACCTGCCGCCGCGCCAGCGCGCGCAGCTCGTCGTAGAGCAGCGGGAGCAGTTCCACGGCGCTGCTCGCGCGCGCGACGTGTTCGGCGGGGTTCACGCTCGGGTCGTCGTTCGCCATGCGGACGGTGCGCGGCCGCGGCCGCGGGCCGCATGGTATCCCGACGCGCGGGGACAGGCTCTCAGAGCTTTCGCTCGGCCTTCTTGCGCTCGAGCATGAGCACCTTCGCGTCGGGATCGACGACCAGGCGTTCGGGGTCGAAGGCGCAGCGCAGTACGAGCTTCTTCGACTCGCCGGCGGAGAGCGTGGTGCTCGTGCGCGACTCGCGCCAAGAGCTCTGCGTCTTCGGCGCGGCGGCCTGAACGGAGCCTTCGTCGGCCGGTTTCGTCGCGGGATCGGGCCAGCGCGCGCCGTTCACCGCCGCGATCTCGACCGGCATCGTGCTCGTGCCGCGATTCGCGAGCTCGAACTCGACCTGCCACGCGTCGCCGTCGCGCGTCTTCGTCGCGGACTCGATCACGTAGCGCGGCACGACGACATCGAAGTACCACTGCCGCGTGAACGCGTCGAAGGCGGTCGCGTCCGCGGCGTGCTCGCGCAGCACCGCGAGGTAGTCTTCGATCACGGGATGGTCGGGGCCGTGCTCGAAGCGTTGGATGAGCTCGCGACAACCGGCGAGCATGCGTTCGCGTCCCATGTGGTTCAGCAGCATCCACGCGGCCCAGCCGCCTTTGTCGTAGAGCACCGTCGTGTCGCCGGGACGATCGCCGGTGAGCTTCACCAGCGCCTTCTCGCTGTCGACCTGGCGTTCCTTGCCGTACGTGTCCTCGATCTTCGCGAGGAACGCGATGCGCTCGCGCTCGCCCTGCAGCTCCTCCATGAGCAACGCGACGGCGAAGTGTGCCATGCCTTCCGAAAGGACGTCGCCGCCCGGTCCGCGGCCCGGCGTGAGCATGTTGCCCCACCACTGGTGCGCGGCCTCGTGCGCCGTGACCATGAACGCGGCCTCTGCGTCGGGCTTGCTCTCGGTGAGGAAGCCGATGTTCTCGCTGAACGTGATGTTCGTCGGGAAGCCCTGCGCGTAGCCCGCGTGACCCGCGAACTCGGAGAGCTTGAGCTCCTTCCACGGGAACGCGCCGAACCACTCGCCGTAGAAGCGACGCGCCCCGTCGAGCGCCACGAGCATCTCGTCCACGTTGTAGTCATGGCTGGGATGGTGGTAGATCGCCGTGCCCGCGCCGCGCTTCACGGCCCACTTGCCCGCGATCACGTTCGCGAAGTCGACGGGGTGATCGCTCTTCCACGTGACGCGGCGCCGGCCACCTTCCACGACGTCCTCGACGAGCTCGCCGACGGAGTTCGCCTGGTACTCGGCGGGCAGCGTGACCGTGATGCGCGTCGTCATCGTCGTGTTGTTGCCGAAGCCGCCCTCGGTGATGCCGACCCAGTGGTCCTCGGGCCACTGCTTGGGGTCGGGCTGGTCCTCGGGGTCGAGGCCGACACCGTCCTGGAAGCCCATGAGCGGCGTGAAGGTCGGACGGAAGCTCGTGAGCACGGCGCCGGAGGGCAGGACGAACTCGGAGGCGTTGCCGCCGTTCTCCGTCGCGCCTTCGGGGAAGAAACCCTCGAACTCGAAGCCGAGCACGAGCGACGCGCCCGGTGCGAGCGGCGTCCGAGGCGCGACGATCACGAGACCCGCGCGGTCCTCGACGTCGGTCTTCGCGCCGTCGATCGTCCACGCGGTGTCGCGCCAGTGCGCGCCGCGCGTCACGGCGAAGCGCGCGATCGGTTCCTTCTGGTCGTTGAGGAGCGTGAACGCGCCCTTCGAATGGAGGAAGCGTCGCGGCGGATCGAGCGCGAGGTCGCATTCGAGCGCCGTGATCGTCGGCTTCTTCGCGTCCTTCCAAGTCTGCACGTTCTTCTTCCAGTAGTCCTTCGCGAGCTTCTTCGCCTTCGAGGACTGGAAGCCGTCGCGCACGTCGACCGCGAGCACGACGAGCAGCGCGGCGGGCGGGATCCAGAAGGGAGCGAGGCGCAGCGACGCGCGCAGGAGGCTCGCGGGCTTGATGCGTTCGACAAAGCTGGCGGCGTCGAGTCCCCTGCGGGGGAACGCGCGCACCGCGACGGCGAAGAAGCAGACGGCGAGCGCCAGGTAGGCGAGCCGGTTGAGCAGGAGCTCGCGCCCGATGAGCTCGAACGGACCGAGGTCGCTCCACCGCGCGGCGCTCCACAAGTTCCAGTTGCTCGCCCACGTGATCTTGTCGCGCATCTGGAGCCAGCCCATCAGGACCATCGCGCCGAGAGCGATCCCGTAGGTGGCGTAGCGGTTGCGCGAGAGCGCGTAGACGAGCGTCACGAAGGCGCTCCACACGAGGAACGTGGGCAGGAGCAACCCGCCCCACGTGACGACGAACGGGACGAGGTCGATCGCGACCTTGCCCTGCACCAGTTGGACGATCGCGCACGCGACGAACGCCGCGAGCAGGATCACGCCCGCGACGGCGCAGTTCGCGATGCTCTTGCCGAACAACATCGACGCGGAGCGCACGGGCGTCGCGTAGTAGATCGGCGCGAGTCCGCGCGCGCGTTCCCGCTCCAGCGATTCGGTCGTGTAGAAGGTGAGCAGCAGGCACACGCAGAGGGTGAGCGTGTTCATGCTGCCCACCGCGGCCATTCCGGACGTGACGAGCAGCGGTGTGTCGAACGCGCCCGTCGTCACGAGGAACGTGCCGATCACCTGGAGCAAGATCAGCGGCACGAACAGGTAGAGCCCGGGCTGGCTCTTCAGCTCGGCGAGTTCCGCGCGCGCGACGTGCGCGATGCCGGCGAGGAGCGTCGGCGGCGTCGCGGGCACGGAAGCGAGCGCGCCGAGCTCCGCGCGCGGCATCTCCGCTGCTTCCACCTTGCCGCCGCGCATCGCGCCGGCCGAGCTCGAGCCGCGCAGCACACGCTCGAGCCGCCACTGCACGGCGAGCACACACGTCAGCCCCAAGCCGAGGAACGCCATGCGGCTCGCGGCGAAGCTCGCGTCCAGTCCGACGGACTGCGTGTTGTAGAAGTCGACGCCCTTGTCGACCTTCAGCCACGTCTCGTTCAGCCATCGGAAGCCCGCGGGGTCGACGAGCATCAGCGTCCGGTTCCAGGCGAGCGAGAGCCACGCTGGCGAGAAATCCCACAGGAAGAAGATGCAGACGAGGAGCAGCGCGGTCGGCAACAGGAACACGAGCACGGGTTTCCGCGTCCACGTCCCGACGAGCATGCTCGTGCCCGCGACGAACACGAGCGTGGGGAGCGCGAACACGAACGCCGGCACGAGGTAGTTCGCGAGCGAGAACGGTCCGACGAACTCCGCGCTCTCCGCCGTCGCGAGGGCGTGGTTGCAGAACGCGCTCGCGCCCGCCTGGAAGACGAGCGCGCAGGCGAAGAGCGCGACGAGCGCCGCGAACTTGCCCCAGACGTACTCGCCGACCGTGAGCGGCGTCGCGTGCAGCACCTCGCCGACCTTCTGCTCGTCGTCGCGCAGGATGGCGAGGCCGAAAGCCACCGCCGCGAAGAAGCCGTGCACGAGGAGCGCGAGGATCGAGTGCAGTTGGGCTTGCGCGAACATCGAGGTGATGAACGCCTTCTTGCCGCCGACCTCGGAGTCGCCGCTCATGATGCGCATGTCGCCGGTCGACAGGCCGAACGCGATCAATGCGAGGATCAGGAGCAGCATCCACGTCAGTGGACGCTTCAGGTGGAACGCGAGGTCGAGACGCGCGACCTCGAAGGCCCGCGCGAGGCTTCCGCCGGACACTCGACGCGCGTCGTGCGCGCGCGGCGGCGCGTCGAGCACCGTCGGAACGCTCGCTTTCATCGCCACGCCTCCGTCCCCGTCGCCGCGAGGCGCTCTTCGTTCTCCTCGGCGCGTTGCAGCACGAGGTAGGCGTCCTCGAGCGTCGCCGCGACGGGCTCGAACCCCTCGGGCGGAGCGCCGGCGGGTTCGTAGAGGCGCACGCGTCGCCGGCCCTCGACGAGCATCGACTGCGTGACCCGCCGCGAGCGCTTCAGCTCGCCGACGCTCGCGGAATCGACGAAGCCCTCGTACATCGCTCC
>JACRIO010000147.1 GCA_016220035.1 Planctomycetota bacterium
ATCCTCGCGGGCTACCTGCCCGCGACGTCGGGTGCGGCTTCGGTCGCGGGCTTCGACGTCCTGCGCCAGTCGCTCGAGGTGCGCCGGAAGATCGGCTACCTGCCGGAGAACGTGCCGCTCTACCGCGAGCACCGCGTCGAGGAGATGCTCCAGTTCCAGGCGCGCCTGCACCGCCTCTCCAACAAGGAGGCGAAGGAGCGCATCCCCGCCGTGCTCGAGCGCGTCGGGCTCCGCGAGCGTCGCCGCGACTTGATCGGGCACCTCTCGCGCGGTTTGCGCCAGCGCGTCGGGCTCGCCGTGGCGCTCCTGCCGTCGCCCGAGGTGCTCATCCTCGACGAGCCGACGAGCGGGCTCGATCCGCTGCAGCGCCTCGAGGTGCGCAAGCTCGTGCAGGAGCTCGGACGCGAGCACACCGTGCTCCTTTCCTCGCACATCCTGCCCGAGATCGACGCCGTCTGTCCGCGCGTGATCATCCTGCACAAGGGCAAGGTCGCCGCCGACGGGCCGAAGGACGAGCTCGTGCGCGCGCGCGCCGCGGACAGCCACGTGCGCGTCGAGGCCGTCGTCGGCGCGGACGTCGAGGGCGCCGCGCGTCTGCTTCGGGCGCTCTCCGGCGTCGTCGCGGTCAAGATTGGGGCGCGGCAGGGGATCCACCAGGCCTTCGAGGTGCGCGGCGCGGGCGACCTGCGCGAGGACGTCGGCGCGCTCGCGGCGGCGCGCAAGTGGGCGCTGCGCGAGCTTTCCTGGCACGCGCCGACCTTGGAGCAGCTCTTCGCGCGCATCGCGCTCGGACTCGCGGAGGAGCCCGCGGCGGCGCCGGGCGCGACGATCGCCGCGAACGCACCGGCCCCGAGCGGAACGGCGACGAGCACGGCGCGCGAGCTGCCGACCCTGCCGCTCGTCGCGCCCGCGGTGCCTCCGACCGCGAAACCGGTCTACAACCTGAACCCGTTCGAGCGCCGCGCGCCGCGCGGGGACTCGCCGTCGCCGACTCCGTCGAAAGACGCGTGCACCGACGGGACCGCGGGGGAGGAGCGCCCGTGAGCGGCGTCCTCGCCATCTACCGGCGCGAACTCGCGGGCCTCTTCATGGGGCCGCTCGCGTGGATCCTGCTCTGCATCGCGCTCGTCCTGAACGGGTACCTGTACTCGGTCTACGTGAAGTTCGGCACGGACGTCGACGCGGCGCTGCGGATGGTGCTCGGGAACTCGATCGCGTTCTGGGTGCTCGTGATCCTGTTCCCGCCGCTGCTCACGATGCGCATGTTGAGCGAGGAGTCGCGCTCGGGCCTGCTCGAGTTCCTCCTGACGGCGCCCGTCACCGACGCGGCCGTGGTCACGGGCAAGTTCCTCGCGGCGGTCACGTTCATGGCGCTGCTCTGGTCGAGCGTCTTCGTGTACGCGTTCGTCACGGCGATCGGCGGACCGCCCGCGGACTGGGGCCTCGTCGTCGGCGGCTGGCTCGGCGCGACGCTCTGCTCGGCGCTCTTCTGCTCGATCGGGCTCTTCACGAGCAGCTTGACCAGCGTCCCGGTCGCCGCGGCGCTCTCGGCGGTCGTGCTCGACATCGGCGTCGTCGCGCTGCCCTTGCTCGCGGGCCTCTCCGACGCGCCGGCGGTGATGCGGCTCGTGCGCCGCGTGCACGTGCTCGACCACCTCCAGAACTCGTTCCTGTTCGGCGTGCTCGACACGGCCTACGTCGCGTTCTTCCTCGCGTGGTCGGCCTTGTTCCTCTTCTTCACCGTGCGCAGCGTGGAGTCGCGGCGATGGCGTTGAACGGAGCGAAAGGTGCGGAGCGCGCCACCGGGAGCGGCACGCGCCTCGCGATCGGGGCGCAGGTGCTCTTGATGTCGGTCCTCGCGGTCGTCCTCGTGCTGCTCGTGGACTGGCTGTCGGAGCGACCGGGGCTGCGCTTGCGCTTCGACCTGACGCGCGACGAATCGAACACGCTCGCTCCGCCGACGCGGGAGGTGCTCCAGCGCCTCCCCGTCGACATGCGCGCCGACGTCTTCTTCACCGGCCGCACGCTGGAGCGCGGGTTCGAGGCGCTCGGCCTCGCGGCGCAGGACCATGCGCGCAAGGTGCTACGGCTCCTGCAGGAGGCCTCGAACGGCCGACTCGAATGCGAGGAGTTCGATCTCTCCGATCGGCGCGCCAGTGACAACCGCGCGCTCGCGCGCCTCGCCGAGCTCGAGCTGCGCGAGGTCGAGCCGGGCGGCTTGATCGTCGTGAGCGCGGGAAAACGCCGGCAGGTGCTGCACCTGCGCGGCGACCTGTGCGACCTCGACCCCGGATACCCGGGCGACGCGACGCAGCCGCCGATCGCGCCCCGCATCGTCGCGTTGCGCGCGGAAGAGGCGCTCGTCGGCGCGCTGCACAAGGTCGCGAGCTCGGAGGCGCCCAAGCTGCTCTTCCTGAAGGGCCACGGCGAGCTCGATCCCGCCTCCGCGGAGCAGGGCGGCCTCGCGGAGCTGAAGCTCCTGCTCGAGAGCGACGGGTTCCTCGTCGATGCGTTCGACGTCGAAAAGCAGGGGAAGCTCCCCGACGAGTGCCAGCTGCTCGCCGTCGTCGGTCCCGAGCAGCCGTTCACGGAGAACGAGCTCGCGGAGCTGCGCCGCTTCCTCGACGGCGGCGGACGCATGGTCGCGGCGCCCGACTTCAAGACCAGCTTCGACGGCGCGGGCTCGCTCGCGGAACTCCTCGAACCCTACGGCATCCGCCCGCGGATGAGCGGCCTCCTCGCGCGGCCCGTCGCGCAGGCCTCGGGCGAGACGCGCACGGGCCTCCCGTTGTGCGCGCAAAACGTCCTCGTCTGGCCGCACGGCATGGCGGCGCAGAACCCGGTCACCGACGCGCTGCGGCGCGCGGGTCGGCGCGTGTACCTGCCGTACGCGCGCGCGCTGGAGCGCTCGAACCCGCCGCCGGGCGGCACGGTGATCCAGATCCTCTCGAGCGAGCCCGAGGACTGGTCCGACCTCGGCGATCCGAGCGATCCCGCGAAGCACGATTGGATCCCGAACGCGACCGAGCCGCGCGGTCCGTTCCCCGTCGCGCTCCAGGCGGTCTACCCGCCGCGCGGCAGCGTGCCTCCAGCGCGCGTCGTGCAGGGCGGCCGCCCCGAGGGGCGCATCCTGTGCGTCGGTTCGTCCGCGGCGTTCACGAACCAGCTCGTGCCCGCGAACCGCGACTTCCTGCTCAACGCGTTCAACTGGGCGAGCTCGCGCGAGTACCGCGTCAGCGTGGGCGCGAAGAGTCCGCAGACGCGGCGCATCGAGGCGGGGCAGGGAAGCGCACTCGCGCGCATCCACGTCGTCGCCGTCTACCTGCTCCCCGGACTCTTCCTCGCGCTCGGGCTCTTCACGGCCTGGAAGCGCCGCCAGCGATGAACCCGCGCACGACCCTGGCCCTCCTCGCGTGCGTGCTCGTGCTCGGCGGGCTCGTCTACTGGCAGACGCGGCGCGAGGAGCGCGCGCAGGCGGCCCTCGACTTCCCGCTCTTCGAGGGCGTCGTCGCCGAGCGCGTCGTCGCGCTGCGCATCGAGCACGCGGCGCTCGACGACCACCTGCGCATCGAGCGCGACGCGCAGCGCCGCTGGCGCATCACCGATCCCGAGGCGCTCCCCGCGGAGAGCGCGTTCGTCGATCACCTGCTCAACGCGGCGCTGACGCACCGCGCGACGCCCGTGCCCGACGCGGAAGCGGACGCGGTGAAGCTCCTGCTCGAGCCGCCGCGCTTCGTGCTCGAGATCGAGGAGTCGATCGACGGTGCGCCGCGCCGTTCGCGCCTCGAGGTCGGCGCCGTCGATCCCGACCAACAGCGCGTCAACGTGCGCATCGGCGGCCGGATCCTGCGCACGTGGCGCGACCTCGAGACGGCGCTCGCGCGCCCGCGCGAGGAGTACCGCTCGCACCGCATCGTCGAGGTCGATCCGAACGCGATCGTCGAGGTGCATCGGCGCGGCGTGTTCACCGGCTTCGACGGCAAGGAGCGCGACTCCGCGCTCGACGCGCTCGCCGAAGACGGCGTCTGGCGCGCGACCGCGCCGCTCGAGGGCGTGCTCGATCCGCTGGGGATGTCGATCGTGACCGGCGGGATCGCGCGCCTCACGGGCCTGGCCTACCTCGACCTCGGGAATCGGCCGCTCGCGGAGTTCGGCCTCGATCCACCGGAAGCGACCGTGCGCGTGGCGACCACGGCGGGCGGCGACCTCGTGCTGCGCCTCGGACGGCGCGGTCACCAGGTGGGCGAGACGTGGGCCTGCGCGCTCGAGGGCCGGCCGCACGTCTTCGCGCTCGAGAGCGCGAACATCGAGATCCTGCTCGCGCCGGCGGAAGCGCTCCTCGACCACAAGTTGTGGCGCGTGACGCGCACCGCGATCGAGACGGTCGAGCTCACGGGCGGGGGTCGCGTCCTGGAGCTCGTGCGCGAGCCGAAGCGCTGGGCCGTGCGGCAGAAGCTCGCGGGCGAGGACGCGTTCGGCCCGCTCGTCACCGCGGAGCGCGCGCGCGTCGAGGACCTCCTCGCGCAATTGGAAGGCCTGGAGCTGCTCGGCTTCGAGCCCGGGCTCGCGCTCCAGGACGACGCGGTCGCGGGCGCCTTGCGCGTCACGGCGCAGGGAGCGCGCCAGGGCGGCGTGCTCTCCGCGCCCGAACCCGGTGCGACCGGCGCGCGGACCGTGCGCTTCCGCCGCGACGGCGACCGCGCGGTGGCGCGCGCCGACGCGCTCCTCTTCGACGCCGCGACGCGGCCCATCGAGGAGTTCCAGAGCCTGATGGTGCAGGAGCTCGTCGAGGTCGAGCAGCGCGGGTTGGCGCTCTCCGACGGCGTGAAGACGCGGCGCTGGGTGCGCGGCGCGAAAGGCCAGTGGGTGCGCGAGGGGGCTTCGAGCGAGGCGCGTGAGCTCCACGCGGTGCTCGACCCGCTGCTCTTCCTGCGCGCGGAACGGCACCTCTCCGCGAAGGAGCGGGTGGAGCTCGTCGAGTCGATCGCGGTCACCTTCCTCGACGTGAACGACACGCCGCACGTCGTGGTGGTCGCGAAGCCCGCGGGCGGTGCGCTCCCGGGCGAGACGTTGTTGCAATGCGAGGGGCGGCTCTCGCTCGCGCGCGAGAAGGACCTCCACGCGCGCTTGGAGCAGCTGCTCGCGGACTGAACGCGCGCTCGAGCGGCTTGATCGCGCGTCCTCGCGACCCTAACCTGCGCCTAACCGCGAGGGAGAGGCATGGACGGCGAGCAACACACGAAGGACAGCGCGCCGTCGCCGGAGCGCGGCGGACGGCGGCGGGCGCGGCGCAGCTGGTCGAACGGCGGCGTCGAGGCGATCGTCGAGCGCCTCCAAGGGGATGCGCGTTGGCGCGCGCGCTTCGACCACTGGCACGTCGTGCCCGAGCGTCCCGCGCGGACGTGCGCGTTCCCCGAGCGCCTCGATCCGCGCCTCCGCGAGGTGCTCCTGCGGCGCGGCGTGACCGAGCTCTACGCGCACCAGGCGCGGGCGGTGGAGCACGCGCTCCTCGGCCGCGACGTCCTCGTCGCGACGCCGACGGCGTCGGGCAAGACGCTCTGCTACGTGCTGCCCGTCTTGCAGTCGCTGCTCGAGAGCGACGGGCGCGCGCGCGCCTTGTTCCTCTTCCCGACGAAGGCCTTGTCGCAGGACCAGACGCTCGGCCTCACGCAGATGGTCGAGGCGCTGCGCGCGGACTGGCACTGCTTCACGTACGACGGCGACACGCCGCCGTCCGTGCGCCGCACGCTGCGCGACTCGGGCCACCTCGTGCTGACGAACCCGTGGATGCTGCACGCGGGCATCCTCCCGAACCACGCGAAGTGGAGCGAGCTCTTCCGCGACCTGCGCTGGATCGTGATCGACGAGGTGCACACCCTCGCCGGCGTCTTCGGTTCGTCGGTCGCGAACGTCCTGCGGCGGCTCGTGCGCATCGCGCGGCACTACGGGAGCGATCCGAAGTTCCTGTGCTGCTCGGCGACGATCATGGACGCGGCGAGCCATGTCCGCGCGCTCCTCGGCCGCGACGTCGTCGTCGTCGACGAGGACGGCTCGCCGTCGGGACCGCGCACGTTCGGCGTCTACAACCCGCCGATGCTGAACCCGGTCGCGGGGCTGCGGGCCAATGCACTGGAGGAAGCGCGCGAGCTCGCCGAGGCCGTGTGCGGGCCCGGGCACCAGTCGATCTTCTTCTGCAAGCGGCGCACGAGCGTGGAAGTGCTCACGCGCTACTTGAAGGAGAAGGCGGAGCGCTTGGGCCTCGCTCCCGAGGAGATCCGCGGCTACCGCGGCGGCTACCTCCCGCTCCTGCGGCGCGAGATCGAGCAAGGACTCAAGCGCGGCGAGGTGAAGGTCGTCGTGTCGACCAATGCCCTGGAGCTCGGCATCGACATCGGCGCGCTCGACGTCGCGGTGCTCGTCGGCTACCCGGGCTCGCAGGCGTCCTTCTGGCAGCGCGCGGGCCGCGTCGGCCGGCGCAAGAAGCCGTCGCTCGTGGTGCAGATCGCGCAGAGCGATCCCGTCGACCAATTCCTCGTGCGCCACCCCGAGTGGCTCTTCGGCGCGCCGCAGGAAAAGCTCGGGCTCGACCCCGACAACCTCGTGATCCTGTCGGAGCAGGTGAAGTGCGCGGCGTTCGAGCTGCCGTTCCGCGCGGAGGGAGACGGCGTGCGCGACCCCGCGTTCGGTTCCGTGCGCGCGACGGCGACGATCCTCGACTACCTCGCCGAGGAGTCGAAGCTGCTGCACAAGAAGGGCGACACCTGGTACTGGATGGCGGACGCGTACCCCGCGCAGGACGTGACGCTCGGCGGGGACGATCCGGACAACGTGCTCATCCTCGACGCGGACACGAAGAAGGCGATCGGCGAGATCGACCGCGCCGCGTCGATCACGACGGTGCACCAGGGTGCGATCTACCAGGTCGAGGGCGAGACGTGGAAAGTCGAGCAGTTCGACCAGAAGAACCGCCGCGCGTACGTGAAGCGCGTCGACACGGACTACTTCACCGAGGCCGAGCTCGACGTGACGGTGCGCGTCGTGCGCCTGGAAGCGCGGGCGCGACGCGATCGCAAGTCGGCGCCGGTAACGACGCCGGTTCCGCAGCCCGACGGAACGCCGCGCTTCTCCCCCGATGCATCCTGGGGCGAGGACGCGGCGATCTGGCGCGGCGAGGTGCACGTGACGTCGCTCGCGACGATGTACAAGAAGGTGCGCTTCTACACGCGCGAGTCGGTGGGCGCGGAGGACATCCACCTGCCGGCGGAGGAGCTCGACAGCGAGGCCTTCGTGCTCACGCTGACGGACGAGACGGCGAGCGAGCTCGGCCTGAACGGCGGCGACCGCGGCGCCGCGTGGCGCTCGCTCGGGAGCCTGCTCCAGCGCGTCGCCCCGCTCGTCGTGCGCTGCCAGCCGCGCGACCTCGGGCTCTCGTCGCAGGTGCGCTCGCCGCACTTCCAACGACCGACGCTCTACTTCTACGACACGGTGCAGGGCGGCGTCGGCCTCTCGGAGATCCTGTTCGCCGCGCACCGCCGCTGGTTCGCGCACGCGCTCGACGTCGTCGAACGCTGCGAGTGCACGCGTGGCTGTCCCGCGTGCGTCGGTCCGCCTTCGCAGGCCTCGCAGTTCGGCAAGGAGAGCGCGCGGCGCATCCTGCGCCACCTGCTCGACGGGCCGGAGCTCGCCCTCGCGCCGGTGGACGAAGCGGAGGAGGAGCTCGCGCGTGCGCGGTGACGCGCGAGCGCGAGCGCGCGACCATGGCCGAGTCCCTGCGCGACAAGCTGCGCCGCTTGCGGCGCGAGGACGGCCCGAGCCGAACGGTCGACGGCGAGGCCGCGGCGCCGGCGAGCGCGGAACGCACGCCCTCCGCCGCGCCTTCGAGCGGAGCCGAGGCCGCATTCGGCGCGGGTGCGGAGCGTCGCGAGCACGAGTCGACGTCGACGAGCGTTCCCTCGAGCTCCACGGAGCGTGAAGCAGGAGCGCTGACCCCGTCCGCGACCGCGCGCGCGCTCGTGCACGGCCTCGCGCGACGCGGAGAACGGCTCGCGCAGCACCTCGAGCGCCGCGCGGAGGCGCGCAGCGCGCGCGCGACGAGCGCGAGCACGCTCCACGGCGAGCGCGATGTCGTTGCGGCCGCGCCCCTCGCGCACACGGACGTCGCGACGACGACCGGTGCTCCCTCGGGACTGGAGCGCTGCGCGCGCTCGAACGTCTCCGCGCGCAGGATGGAACTCGCGCGCGAGCACGCGCACGGCGCATGGAAGCTCGAGGAAGCGCTCACGGCCGACGCTGCGACGCTCGCGCTGCTCGCGAAAGACGACGCGCTCGCCGAACACGCGCTGCGCGACGCGCTCTTCCTCGACACGGAGACGACGGGCCTCTCGGGCGGCGCGGGCACCTACGTGTTCCTCGTCGGCCTCGGGTCGTTCACGACGGACGGCTTCGAGGTGTGGCAGGGCTTCCTCGGCGACCCGAGCGAGGAAAAAGCGCTCCTCACCGAGACCGCCGAGCG
>JACRIO010000148.1 GCA_016220035.1 Planctomycetota bacterium
ACGGTCGTGCTCGACGCCGTGTACCGGCCGCGCGCGACCGAGCTCCTGCGCCGCGCCCGTGCGCGCGGCGCCGTCGCGGTCGCGGGCCGCGCGTGGTTCGCGCACCAGGCGCGGCTGCAGGCGGAGGCGTTCCTCGCGCCCGCGTCGTTCGACGCGCGCGAGCTCGCCAGCGTCGTCGCGCGCGAGGTCGAGGCGCTGTGCGCCGAGGACGAACGCGCCGCGGCGCCCGTTCGCACGCTCGGAGAGCGCGCATGAGCGCACGCGAACAAACGCACGCGGGAAGGACCCCATGACGCGCACGCGCCGCCACGTCGCGCTCGTCGGGATGCGCTGCTCGGGCAAGTCGAGCGTCGGCAAGGCGCTCGCGCAGCTCCTCGGCGCCCCCTTCGTCGACCTCGACGACGAGCTCGCGCGCACCGCGAACGCGACCGCCGGCACGGCGCGCTTCCACGCGGCCGGCGACGTGCTCGCCGAGTGGGGCGAGCCGACCTTCCGCAACCTCGAGAGCCAGGTCCTGCGCACCGTGCTCGAAGCGCGCGACGGCCGGGTGATCGCGACCGGCGGCGGCGCCGTGCTCGCACCGGCGAACCGGGCCCAACTCGCGCTGCGCGCGCGCTGCGTGTGGCTCGTCGCCGACTCCGAGGAACTCGCGCGGCGCCTGCGCGCGGATCCGACGCCGCGTCCTTCGCTCACGGGAATCGACCCCGCGGAAGAACTCGTGACGCTCGCGAAGGAGCGCGCGCCGTTCTACGCGGAAGTGGCCGATTTCCGCCTCGAAACCGCCGGTCACGCCCCCGCGGAGCTCGCCCGCGAGCTGCTCGCCCGCCTCGTCGAGCGCGGCCCGGAGCACCCCGGGGGTTGACTTCGCCTCGCAGCCTCCCATACTGGCCGGCGCAACGCGGGGTGGAGCAGTCTGGCAGCTCGTCGGGCTCATAACCCGGAGGTCGCAGGTTCGAATCCTGCCCCCGCTACCATCACACCGAGAGGACCTGACGAAAGTCGGGTCCTCTCGCACTTTGCAGCGTGCCAGCGGGGGCGGCGACACCCAGAGGTCGGATCTCCAGAGCTGCCCGCGAGCGACCTCCCAGTCGGGCGAAGAGCTCGGTCGACCCACCTGCCGGAAGAGTGCAGCAGCTCCGGGGACACCCGAGCTGCTGCGAGCGATCTCCTCGTTCCGAGGGTCCTGCGGCCGGGGGGATCCCCTGTTCGCGGACGTAAGCCCCTGTATGTGGTTGCGTTGTGCTGGAGCCCACTTCCCGCAAGCAGGTGGGCGGTGGTAGAATGCCCACTTTCCCACTGGCCCATGATGGCGTTTCGCCCGATACTCGAGGCATGACCAAGCGCGCCACTCAGACGAAGAACACCGACTCCAAGGGGCGACTCACCCTCGGCGAAGCGTTCGCCAACAGGACGATCATCATCGAGGAGCGCGGGGACGAGATCGTGCTCCACCTGGCGCGCGTCATCCCAGAGCGCGAAGCGTGGCTCTACGATAACCCGACTGCGCTCGGCTCCGTTCGTCGCGGACTGAAGCAGGCGAAGGAGCGCAACCTCTCGGACGGGCCGAACCTCGCCAACGCAGCGAAGCTCGCTAACAAGCTCCGCGACGACGAGGGCGAGTGAGCATGCCGTTCAGGGCTCGCTGGACGGACGAAGCGACGACGACGTTCGAGGAGCTTCAAGCAGCCGCGCTCGCCTCCGCGAAAAAGCGCGCGAAGGACAAGAAGGCCAAGGCGTCGAAGGCCGAAGGACTGTTCAAGCAGGTCGAGAAGTGCGTCCGGCTGCTGCTGGAGAACCCGCGTCAGCCGGGCCTTCAGACGCACGAGTTCCACTCGATCGAGCACCCGTACGAGAAGGACGGGAAGGTGTTCGAGGCGTACGTCCAGAACCGCACGCCGGGTGCCTACCGGCTCTTCTGGTGCTACGGACCCGACAAGGGCGAGATGACGATCCTCGCCATCACACCGCACCCGTGACGAGGAGCGTGCTCGAGGGCTACGGCGCGCTCGGTAAGCCCGATCTACCTGCCGGAAGAGTCCGGCAACTCCAGGGACACCAGAGCTACCTGCGAGCGACCTCCTCGTGTCGGGGGGAGAGCTCGGACGATCCACCTGTCGGAAGAGTCCGGCAGCTCCAGGGACACCCCCGCTACCAATCACGAGGAAGACCTGAGCCATCCGGCCCGGGTCTTCTTCGTTCTCCGGCGAGCGGGTTGCCCCGAACCGCCAGTGCCCGCCCGAGGCGGGACCGAGCGAGCTCAGGCGTCGCGCCCTTCCTCTTCTGCTTCGTCTCCCGCGTCGAGTTGCCCGGAATCCCGGAGCTGCTCCGTTGCCCACTCCACGAGGCGCTGTCGGTAGAGCGCGTCGAACTGCGGGTAGAACTCGGACTCGACCGACACGAAGAACGCGAGCATCGCGTCGATGTCCCGCTCGCCCTCGTCGAGGAAATTGGCGCGGACGAGCACCTCGAACGGCCAGGCGTCGTTCAGGAATTCCACCAGCTGCTTCAGCGTGAGCGGCCGCCGCGAGCGGCGCGTGGTCGGCCCGCTCATGAACTCGCTGTCGTACTCGTCGACGACCCGGTACTCGATGCAGCGCTTGCCGGGCCGGGCGTAGACGCAGGTCACGTCCTGCGTCGTGGACGCGATCACCACGCGGGCGATCTCGACCTCGCCGCTCTCGAGCGAGGGCAGGTACTCGCCGCCCATGCACGCGGGGTGGAGCCTCCCGAAGGCGCGGCGCTCCGCCGGGTCGAGTTCGGCCTTCAGCGCGAACTCCGTCAGCTCCTCGAGGCGGCCCTGCTCGGCGTAGAACCGCGCGAGGGCGCGGCGTTCGGCGCCCTGGATGCGCGAAAGCAGCCGCGCGGAGAAGTTCGTGGGGAGATCGAAGTAGGACTCGGGGCGAAAGGAGAGGTCGATGGGGCTCGGGGGCGTGCTCATGGTCGTGCGTTCCTCGCCGGAGATGCCGGGCTGGTGACGGAGTGGGCCAACGTCGCGGCTCACGCCGCGACCTCGTCCGCGGGAGCTCGAGCGGCGTGCTCGTCTCCCCTCGGACCACGATCGGAGAGCCCGTGCAGCGCCGCGAAGAGCGCGTCGCGCCGGGCGCGCGCCTCCTCGATCACGCGCGTCTCGAGCGAGACGCGCCGCCGCCGCTTGAGGCCGCCGCGGTGCAGCGTGTAGTGGCACCACCAGGTCCCGTGGTTGTTCCACAGGTGGTGGTCGGGGTTCGCGGCGTCGATGCGGATCGACAGGACGGCCGAAGGCCGCGAGGTCGAGCGGTGCACGTGGATCTCCGATCGCGTGTGCACCCGGACGCGGCGCCGAGGAGGTCGGGCCGCAGGAGCTTTCGTTCGCGGGGCCGAAGGCCCGCGCGCATCGGTCGGGCTGACTCGCCCGACCCTACCACCTTGGCGCTCCTCGCCAGGAAGGTCGCCCGCCGCTCGCGCGCCGGGCCGTCTGGATGCTGCGTCCAGTCTAGGGCAGCGTTCGGGAGCCGGCAACGCGGTCGCGTGTCGTAAGCAGGCGGCGGTGGACGCGCTCGAGCGGACGACGGATTCCAGACCTCATGGAGCAGCTGCGCTCGATCGACGGCAAGAAGAGCGAGCTCGAGGAGCTCGACACGGTCGTGCTCGCCGTCAGCAGCGCGAGCGCGGAGAAGAACCAGTCCGCGGAGGACCCCGAGAGCCTTTCCGCACGCCTGCTCTCCGACAAGGACCACGAGAACGCGCGGCGCTTCACTTCCTACGACGACTTCGAGGAGCTCGAGCTGCACTCGACGATCCTGATCGACACGAAGGGCCGCGTGCACTGGAAGCGCACGGGCGGCGACCCCTTCAAGGACGTCGGCTTCCTGCTCGCGGAGCTGAAGCGCATGAACGCGGCACAGGAGAAGAAGGCCCAGTAGGAGTCGGCTTCGCGAAGCGGTCGCTCGGGAGCGCGAGCGCGCACGACGTGCCCGCGGGCGGACGGGTGCTGCTCGACCCGGGAGGTTCGGCCGCACTCGAGGAGCAGCGCGTCCGCGAAACTCGCCCGCGCGGCGAAAACCGTTCTAGTCGAGCGCCGCGTCCGCCGTCGCTCGATCGCGACAGTCGGGACGCGACACCGAGAGCGGTCCGGCGCCGACGCGATGGTCCGCCACCTCGAGGATCCGGTTCATCGTCCCGAACTCGTTCGGCACGCAGCCGGGGCAGCCCGTGCAGGTCGCGCCGCACTCGGGCATGCAGCACCACGCTCCGTCGATCAGGAACTTGAACTCGTAGTGCCCGGGCGGGAGTTCGAGCGGGAGCGCCCACGTTCCGTCCGCACGCCGTTGCATCGGATGCGACGAGGTGTTCCAGCCGTTGAACGGGCCCGCGACCAAGACCGCGCGCGCCGTCGGCGCGGCGACCGTGAGGGTGTTCGGGCCGTGATTCCAGAGCACGGGGTGGTGGTTCTGCATGGAAGTTCCTCGGTGGAGGGAGAGCCAGACCCAGTGGGACGCGCGCACCGCGACGCCTCGTCGTCGGATCGGAGGACCGCGTCCAGGAGACTAACGCAACCCGCGCGCGCGGGCCGTACGGACCCAGGTTCGCGCTCCTACGCCGCGGCGGCAGGCCCGCGGCGCGCGTCTCCGCGCCTCCACCTCGGGAGGACCGGTTTCACGCTGCAAGTGGGCTGTTCTCGGCGTGTCCTGGAGCGCCACGCCCGTGCGCGCGCCGCTCTGCGTGCTTCACGCGTGGCTTCCGCCGGCGCGACGGCGGAGCTCGGCCGCGTAGCGGCGGCAGAGCTCGGGGTCGAGGAGCTCCATGGCGTCACGCGCGTCGAGATCGACGGATGCCCCGCGTGGGCGCGCGAGGTCGCGCACGAGGAGGCGCGTGAACCGGCGCGCGCTCGCGGCATCGGTCACGGCCCGTTCGAACGCGGGATCGACGTCCATGGAGAGCGTCGCGCGCACCGCCGGGTGGTCGAGCGCCTCCTCCGTGAGCTCGAGCACGCCCGCGAGCCACGCTTCGACGAGCAGGCGCTCGCGCGCGACCGTTTCGCCGTGCTCGGAAGCCGCGCGCGCGAACAGCACCGCGAGCTCCGCATGCCGCGTGCGCGCGAGGTCGACCGCCTGCGCGTCGAGGACGAGCGCGCGCACCCACGCCTGGTTCGCGCCCTCCGGATCGCGCCGCACGACCCGCGCGTCGCCGAGCAGCGCCCACAGGTCCGCGCGGTGTCCGTGGCCCGCGTGCAGGCTCGCGTGGAGGAGCGCGTGCGCGCGCTCGGCGTTCTCGCGCGCGAGCAAGAGCGCGCCGAGGTGCACGCGTTCGCGCGCGTCGAGGAAGCGCCGTTCCGCGTCCGAACCGCGCGCGCCGTAGCGCGCGATGGCTTCGTCGACGAACTCCCGCCCCGCGCGCGCGAGCGCGCCGCGCGCCACCGCCGTCGGGAGCTCGATCCAGAGCTCCGCCAGCACGTCGAGCGGGATCCCACGCGCGACGCCGCGCGCCGCGAGCCACGCGAGCGCGCGTTCCAGCTCGTCCAGGTCCGCGCCCGCGGCCCCTGCGTCGCGCGCCCGAGCGAGGCTCGCGCGCGCCGCGGCCACGTCGAAGCGCTCGAACGCGTCCTGCGCGTCCGCGCGCGCGTCGGTGCTCGCGGGAAAGAGCTCGGTCTGCCGGGGCGCGGTGGTCATGCGCGGGGCCGCAAGGTAACGCCGCGCGCGCGGGCGCGGGAGACTGCGCGCCGGGTCACTCCGGGATCGCGTCCGGCTCCGCGAGCCGATAGCTCGTGCTCCGTCCGCCGCCTTCGTTCTGCGCGAGGATCCCGCGCTCCACGAGCTCGCGGACGTCGCGCAGCGCCGTGTCCGTCGAGCACTGCGCGAGCTTCGCGTACTTCGAGGTCGTGAGGTGGCCCTCGAACCCGTCGAGGAGGCGGTTCAGCACCCGGGGCCTTCGCCGCAGGACTTGCGGTGAATGGGACGCGTATTCACCGCAGGGCGGGCCGGGACAGGGGGCGCGAGCAGGCGTTCGCACCTCGACGACGGCCCCGGTCCCGCGACCGCGGCGCGCGTCCCTCTGCGCCGAAGGGCCTACGGCGCCGGCCCGCGCGTTCGCGTAGGCTCTCGCCCTCGATCGCGGGAAGGAGCACGGTGCGCGGCACACGGATCATTCAAGGCGGCATGGGCGTCGGCGTCTCGAGCTGGAGGCTCGCGCGCGCCGTGGCCTCCGCGGGACAGTTGGGCGTCGTCTCGGGCACGGCGCTCGACGGCGTGTTCGCGCGGCGGCTGCAGCTCGGCGATCCCGAGGGTCACCTGCGACGCGCGCTCGAGCGCTTCCCGTACCCCGCGATGGCGAAGCGCGTGCTCGCGCGCTGGTTCGTCGAGGGCGGCAAGGCGCAGGACGCGCCCTTTCGGCCGTTCGCGATGCCGGCGGTCGAGCCGGAGCGCGATGCGTTGGAGCTGACCGTGATCGCGAACTTCGTCGAGGTCTGCCTCGCGCGCGAAGGGCACGCTCGGCCGGTCGGGATCAACTACCTCGAGAAGATCCAGGCGCCGACGCTCGCGTCGCTCTACGGCGCGCTGCTCGCCGGCGTCGGCTGCGTCGTCATGGGCGCGGGCATTCCGCGCGCGATTCCCGGCGTGATCGACCGCCTCGTGCGCGGCGAGGAGGCGCGCCTCGCGCTCGCCGTCGAGGGCGCGCCTTCGGGTGCGCACTTCGAGACGCGCTTCGATCCGCGCGCGTTCTGCGGCGGCGCGCCGCCGGAGCTCGCACGGCCCGCGTTCCTCCCGATCGTGGCGTCGTCGACCTTGGCGGAGCGGCTCCTGCGCAACCCGACCGGCAAGATCGACGGCTTCGTGATCGAGGCGCCGACCGCGGGCGGGCACAACGCGCCGCCGCGCGGCGGGACGCAGCTCGACGCTTCGGGCGCGCCGATCTACGGCGAGCGCGACCAGGTCGACCTCGAGTGCTTCCGGCGCTCGGGCCTCCCGTTCTGGCTCGCGGGCTCGCGCGCGAGCCCCGAACAGCTCGCCCTCGCGCTCGCGGAGGGTGCCGCGGGCATCCAAGTCGGCACCGCCTTCGCGCTGTGCGACGAATCCGGCATCGCGCCCGAGCTCCGGCGCCGGCTGCTCGAGCGCGTGCGCGCGGGTGCCGTCCGCGTGCGCACCGATCCGCGCGCCTCGCCGACGGGTTTTCCGTTCAAGGTGGTCGAGCTCGCGGGGACGGCGGGCGACCGAAGCGTCGAGCGCGAGCGCGTGTGCGACCTCGGCTATCTGCGGCAGGCGTTCGTCGGGCCGGACGGGGAGCTCAACTGGCGCTGTCCCGCCGAACCCGAGGGCGCGTTCGTCCGCAAGGGCGGGTCGCTCGAGGACGCGCGCGATCGTCTGTGCATCTGCAACGGGCTCTTCGCGACCGTGGGCCTCGGCCAAGTGCGCGGCGGACGGCCGGAGCCGGCGCTGATCACGGCCGGCGACGATCTGCCGAGCGTCGCGCGCTTCCTGCGGCCAGGCGCGAGCTCCTACTCGGCCGCCGACGTGGTGGCGGCGTTGCTTGCGCGCGCGTGAGCCGGCGGCGTTCGGCCGTCGCGGTCGCCTCGACCACCACCTCGGCTAGCCTTCACTTTGCGCGTCGCGCGCGTTCGTGCCGCTCGATAGCCTCCACGGCATGAGGCCGAAGCGACAGCCGAATGAGCGCGGCGCGAAGGAACACGCAGCGGAAACCGTGCGACGCGCGACCGAGCGTCCTGCCGCTTTGCACGACGATCTCGAGGCAGCGTGGAACGCCTGCGCGATGCAGATCCAGGAGGTCAGCACGCGACCCTCCTGCGCGCCGCGTTTGAGCCCGGTGCTGGGGCCGGTCGGACCATCAGAAGCAGGGCCGGTGGCCTCAAGGGGGCGCAACTCGCATCGCATCGCTATCATCAAAGCTAGAATCCGACCTCGCGATGCCCAGGTGCAAAGGCTCGCTAGGAAAAGACTTAAGCCAGCAGCATACCAACTCATGCCGGTTGGCAGGGGGTATGCTTGCGCGCGGTCCGTCGCGGCGATCTACTGATCCGCGATGGCCATTAACGAAACGCGCGCGGCCGACGCCGCGCAGACGGACAAGCGGAAGGTGGGGCGCGCTTCTCCGCTCAAGAAGCCTCTGCCCACTGATCGAATCACGGTCCCCAAGCAGTTCGAGATTGTGCGCGCGTTCGCGGCTGTCAGCGGCAGCGAACGCCGTCCCACGACGAACAGGCAGGCGGCCAACTTGGTCAAGATCACGCCCGAGACCCTCTCCCTCGCCAACCCGTTCCTCGTGGAGATTGGTTTCCTTGAGAAATGCGAGACGGGCATCGTGCCGAGCGCGGAGGCGCTCGCGTTCAAGACGGCGGTGGATATCCAGGACGAGCACCCCGAGTACCGCCTCGCGCCGCTCGTTCGCAAGGCATGGTTCTTCGAAGTCATCCGTCCGAAGCTAGAGTTCCAGAGCGTCGTTGAGGCAGCAATCGTCGCGGACTTGGCGGTCTTCGTGAACGCCGAGAAGTCGGACCTCGCGCGCATTAGGCAGCTTCTCGACTACCTGAGCATCACCGGCGTCGTGACCCGCGAGAATGGCTCACTGGCGCTCGTGCGAGCCACCGGTGTGCGTGAGAACCACTCGACGAACAACCCGCCGAAGCCGCGTGGGGAACACCAGAACCATAGCGACCTGGAACCAGGCGGCCGCCCTCCCGATGCTTACATCAATCAGCTCGTGCTATTGCCTGGGCGCACGGAACCAGTGTCGATCCGTTTTCCGCGCGACCTTACCGAGTTCGAGTTCAAGTTTCTGGAGCATGCGGTGGCGGGCGTGAAGCTGTACGTCGCTGCGCAGAAGGGAACCACCAATGACAAGTAACCCCCAGAGGAGGAGGGCCATGTCGTCATAGAGAACGGGAGGGCGGAAACGGCGGCTCCCGACCCAACTCTCCCACGTTCGACGAACCAAAAAAGACACCACCGCACGGCCCCTCGTGCTTGCAGGCCCTCATGGGCCGTGCGGTGGAGAGCCCTCAGTTTGCGACCGAGTTGCTTCGCGCGTCTCCCGCATGACGGGACAGCCCCACGGGGGTGCGGCTGGCCGAGGGTTGATGCCCTCGGGACGTGCTCTCTAGCTCGGCAGCTTACCCCGTCAGCTTGAGCCCGGCCAGGGAGTAGGTAGGGTCAGCCGCATGTCCGCGCGGATTAACCTCGTCTGGGCCGGAAATCTGCCCTTCCGCCACACGACCGGCAGAATGCATGTCGCGATCGACACGGCGCGACGCGATCGAGGACGTCGTTACGCTGCTCGCGGACATCGCGCCGAAGCTGCAGCAGTCGGTCGACTTCGACACGGACGTGACGACCTGGATCGCGCACGGCAAGGTCGCGGTCGAGAGCGGCGACCTCGTGACGAACGAGCGCGGCGAGTTGCTCGTGCGCGGGCTCCCCGTGGGCTCCTAGGCGTGGTCGGCGGCGGGCGCCGACGGTGAGTCGCTCGGCGGCACGGCGCGGGTCGAGGCGGGACGAGCGAGCGAGTGCGTGATCGATTGAGCGTGATCGTGACGCGTGCCGGCCCTCCTCGAAGGTGGGCGCTCGGTGTGCTGCGACGAAAAGTGCTCCCGGCGCGCGCAGTCCGGGCGTCTCGAGCGCCGTCGTCCCCGAAGGGCACTTGACGAACACGCACCGGGTCGCGTTCGATCGGAGGATTCGAGGGGAGCTCCTCCTCGCCCCGGATCCCACGCATGCCGCATCGACTCCTCCTCACGCTCTTCCTCGCGACTCCGCTCGCGCTCGCGCCGGCGCAGAACCCGCCGAAGCGCGCCGAGCCCGCGCCGCCGGAGCCGAAGCCGCTCACCGTCGACGACGCGGGGGCCATCGTGCACGCGTATGAAACCTCCGAGACGTGGACGCTGAGGGCGATGGTCCTGATCTCGCTCGGCAAGGACTTTCCGCCCAACGGCGCCGCGATCGTCGCGAAGGCGCTGCGCGACAAGGACGAGCGGCTCCCGCCGCACGCGCTCGAGCTCCTGCGCCGCATGGACGCCGACGCGTTGAAGGAGATCGCGACGCCCGAACTCGTCGGCGAGCTCGTCGAGCACACGGCGAAGGCGAAGCACAAGCTGTTGCGCGAGCGCGCACTCGAGGTGCTCGCGCGCATGCTGCCCGACGTCGCGGCGAAGGACCAGCGCGACTGGCTCGCGTGGTGGAACGGCATGAAGAAGGAGTACGCGCCCGTCGCGTGGGTCCCGCCGCCGCGGGAGAAGCCCGAGGACGAGTACAGGACCACCGCGACGCTCTTCGTCGAGCGCGCCTTCGACCTGCGCGACGCGGGGCTCGACGTCGCGATCGTGATCGACTCGACCGGCAGCATGCAGGTCGCGATCGACACCGCGCGCGACGCGATCGAGGACGTCGTCACGCTGCTCGCGAACATCGCGCCGAAACTCCGCCTCGGGCTCGTCGAGTACAAGGACATGGACGACCTCGGCGGCGGCGCGCAGGTGCTCGTGCCGCTCTCGCGCGGCGAGAGAGCGGTGCACGAGCGCCTCGGGCGGCTCGTCGCGAGCGGCGGCGGCGACATCCCCGAGCGCGTCGAGAAGGGCATCGAGGCGGCGCTCTCGCAGGAGATGAACTGGAACAAGGAGGCGAACCGCCTGATCCTCGTCATCGGCGACGCGCCGCCGCACGCGGAGAGCCAGGCGGGCCTCCTCGAGCTCGTGAAGCGCGCGCACGACGAGCCGTTCGCGAAGCCGCCGAAGCCCGGCAAGCCCGAGGCGCCGCGCACGGGCCCGCCGCTGAAGTCGAACACGAAGGGCGAGCCGCTGCGTCCGTTCATCACCTCGACGATCTACACGGCGCCCGAGGCGAAGAGGACCTTCGAGGAGATCGCGAAAGCGGGCGGCGGCTCCGCGGTGCTGCTCGACCTCGGCCGCTCGCCGAAACCCGGTGGCAAGCCGCCCGAGAAACCGCCGGAGAAACCCGGCGAGGAAGCGGACCCGAAGGCCACCGCAGCGAACGCGACCGATCCCGCGGTGCGCAAGATCGTCGAGCACATCATGCTGCTCTCCTTCGGGGAGGAGCACCGGCCGGCGCTCCAGGTCTTCGTCCGCACGTTTTTCGATTACCTGGACGACGAACGGTAGTCGCGCTCGCCCGCGCGCCGCTTTCTGGCATCCCAGTGCGGGTTTCCCATGCGGACGCGCGAGCTTCCCGAGATTGCTCTCGTCATCGCGCGCTCGAGCCGATAGCCTGCTTCGGCGCCTCGATCGCGAACATGATCGATCGACAGGCGCGGCCTCGCCCGCGAGCGGCTCGTGCCCACCCATGAAGGGCGTGCGAACGAGCGGCGCTCGCAGTTCAAGCGAAGCCCTTCCAGCAACACCACGGAGCGAAGCGCGTCTCCAGCGCGTTCGACTCGGCCGGACCGGCGTGAACGCCTCCGCGACGCGAGCGACGAGCGGAGATCCTCCTCACCCGGCCTCTCGGCGCGCTTCCCGCGCAGGCCAACGACGCGACGAGCGTCGTGTTCGCACGCGATGTCGCGCGCGGCGCGCTCGTCCTCGGCTGCGGCACGCAGCAGCACTCGATCTCTCGCCGGCACGTGCCACGCCGGTGCCCCGGGCGCGTTCGCGCGCGCGGGACGACTCTGGACGCTCCCCGACGGGAGCGCATTCGATGACCCTGACTTTCGAACAACTGAACCTGATCCCCGCCCTCCTCCGCGCCGTGCAGGAGAAGGGCTACACCGCTCCCACTCCCATCCAGGCGCAGGCCATCCCGCCCGCGCTCGACGGTCGCGACGTGCTCGGCTGCGCGCAGACCGGCACGGGCAAGACCGCCGCCTTCGCGCTCCCGATCCTGCAGCGCCTCTGGAAGCCCGAGCACGCGCGCGGCCCGCGGCCGGTGCTCGCGCTCGTGCTCGCCCCGACGCGCGAGCTCGCGACGCAGATCGACGAGTCCTTCCGTGCGTACGGCAAGCACTCCGGCCTCAAGAGCACCGTGATCTTCGGCGGCGTCGGCTACGACAAGCAGCGCAAGGCGTTGCTCCAGGGCGTCGACATCGTCGTCGCGACGCCCGGGCGCCTCCTCGACCTGATGAAGGAGCGCGCCGTGCGCTTCGACGGCTTGCGCGCGCTCGTGCTCGACGAAGCCGACCGCATGCTCGACATGGGCTTCCTGCCCGACGTGAAGCGCGTGCTCGCGGCGCTGCCGCGGCAGAAGCAGACGATGTGCTTCTCCGCGACGATGCCGCCGGAGATCCAGCGACTCGTCGACGGCATCCTGCACTCGCCCGCGAAGGTCGCCGTCGCCCCCGTCGCGACCACGGCGGAAAAGGTCGAGCAGGCCGTCTACTTCGTCGACAAGAACCGGAAGGCCGAGCTCCTGATCGGCCTCCTGAAGCAGCCCGAGGTCACGCGCGCGCTGGTCTTCACGCGCACGAAGCGCGGCGCGAACCGGCTCGCGGAGAAGCTCTCGGGCGCCGGCCTGCGCGCCGA
>JACRIO010000021.1 GCA_016220035.1 Planctomycetota bacterium
CGGCGCGCTCACGGCGCTCACGCCGAACATCGGCGAGCTCGCGCGCTTCACGCACGTCGATCCGGCGAAGCTCGACGACGTCGTCGAGCTGCGCAAGGCGGCGCAGCAACTGGTCGAGCGCCTCGCGCCGCAATGGCTGCTCGTCACGCGCGGCAACCTCGGCATGGCGCTCTTCGGGCCCGACGCTCCCGACGGCATCGCGGTCGAGGCGTCGGGCGACGGCGAGGTGACCGACGTCACCGGCGCGGGCGACACCGCCGCCGCCGTGTTCGCGCTGGCGCTCGCCGCGCGTTGCGATCCGGCGCAGGCGATGGTGCTCGCGAACGCGGCCGCCGGCGTCGTCGTCATGGAGAACGGCGCTGCGGTGTGCGCGCCGAACGAGCTCGCGTCCGCGCTTGCGAAGGCGCCTGCGGCCGTGCGCCTGGCGCATTCGGAGCGGCGAGCGTGAACGCTACGGACGCGCGCTTTCGCAAGGTGCTGTGGGAGCGCGACGCCCTCGCGCGTTTCCTCGGCGAGCTGCGCGCGCACCGGTCGATCCAGCGCGTCGTGCTCGCGAACGGCTGCTTCGACCTCCTGCACGTCGGTCACACGCGCTACCTCGAGGCGGCCAAGGCCGCGGGCGACTTCCTCGTCGTCGCGCTGAACACGGACGCGTCCGTGCGCGCGCTCAAGGGCGCCTCCCGGCCGTTCGCACCGCTCGTCGAACGCGCCGAGCTCGTCGCCGCGCTCCGCTGCGTCGACGCGGTGACGAGCTTCGGCGAGACGACGCTCGAAGCGACGCTGCGCGCGCTGCGCCCCGAGGTGCACGCGAAGGGCACGGACTACACCGCCGCGACCGTGCCCGAGGCCGCGATCGACCGCGAGCTCGGCATCGAGGTCGCGATCTGCGGCGATCCGAAGGACCATTCGTCGACGACGCTGCTCGCGCGCGTCGCGGACGACGAAGCGCGGCGCGCGCGATGAGCTCCGCGTCGGCCGAGCACTCGGAATCCGCTCCGCTTCCGACGCCTGGTGCGGGCACGATCCTTCTGCTCCTCGTCCTCGGCCTCGCGATCGGAACGTGGAGTGCGCTTTGCGGCATCGGCGGCGGCGTCTTCGCGGTGCCGCTCCTGCACTACGGCTTCCGGCGGCCGCTCAAGCTCGCGGTGGGGAGCTCACTCCTGCTCGTCGCGGGCTCGACGTCGAGCGCGACGATCACCGAGCTCTTCCGCGCGGATTCGGCGCTCCACCTCGGCGCGGCCGCGACGATGATCGCGACGAGCTTCGTGGGCGCGCGCATCGGGTTCGCGCTCGGGAAGCGGCTCGACACGATCGCGCTGAAGGCCGTGTTCGTCGTGCTGCTCGCGGTCGTCGCGCTCGACCTCGCGTTCGGCGCCGATCCGCGGAGCGCGCAGGCCGTCGGCGACGCGCGCCTCCTCGCGCTCGGCGCGCCCGACTACGTCGCGATAGCCGGCCTGGGCCTCGTCGCCGGCGTCGTCGCGCCGCTGCTCGGCGTGGGCGGCGGACTCGTCGCGGTCCCCGGTCTCCTGTTCCTGGCGCCCGGGCTCGGCTTCCTCGGCGCGCGTGCGACGAGCATGGCGATGAGCGTGTTCACGGCGTGGCAGTCCGTCTGGCTGCACCGGCGTGAGAAGCAGGTGGAGCTCGCGCTCGCGGCGTGGCTCGCGCTCGGCGCGATCGCTGGCGGCTTCGTCGGAGTGCGCCTCGTGCACGTCGAGGGTGCGACCGTGCTGGCGCAGCGCTTGCTCGCCGCGACCCTGCTCTTCGTCGCCGTTCGTTTCCTGACCGACGTCGTGCGCGGTGCGCGCGCATCGGGGCGGTGGGGGGCGGTGCGGTAGCGAACGCCGGAGGATCGGAAATGCACACGCACGCGCTCCTGCTCTCGATCCTCCTCTCCGCCCTCGCGACTCCTTCGCGCGCGCAGGATCGCGTGCGGCTGAAGAACGGCCAGGAGCTCGAGGGGCGCGTGCTGCTCGAGACCCCGACGAAGGTCGTGCTGCGCATGGGAACGAAGGAGCGCGAGCTCGACCCCGCGACCCTGAGCGAAGTGCAGTCGATCGCGCGCACGCAGGGAGAACTCGTGCGCCGGTGGTCCGGGCTCGCGCCGGACGACGCGGCCCGCCGCATGGAGCTCGCGCAGGAAGCGCGGGCGGAAGGGCTCCCCGGCGAGGCGGAGGTCCTCGCGTGGAGCGTGCTCGCCACGGATTCCGGCCACGCCTCGGCGCACCTCTTCCTCGGTCACGAGCGCAGGCAAGCGACCTGGATGGTGCGTGAGGGGCCGAAGTGGATCCGCTACGACGAGTTCCTGCTCCTGCGCGGCGACTTTAGCGAC
The DNA here is from genome assembly GCA_016220035.1 of Planctomycetota bacterium. GTDB lineage: Bacteria > Planctomycetota > UBA1135 > UBA1135 > JADJNY01. The sequence goes on from JACRIO010000021.1 coordinate 2,330, forward strand.
GCATGGCGCTTCTCCACGCTCCACTACGAGCTGCGCACGAACCTCGAGCTGTCGCTCGCGTGCGTGTCGCTGCTCGAAGCGGAGCTGCACTACCAGGCCTTCCTCGACTGGTTCCGGCCCGAGCTCGAGCTCTACGAAGTGGTCGAGCGCATGCAGCTCGAGCTGCACGCGCAGCAGAAGAACTACCCCGGGGGTAGCGGACGTGCGGGCTTCTACGACCCCGATTCGAATACGGTCTTCGCGAACATGTCCGCCGGATACGCGATCGACGCCTTGGTGCACGAAGGCACGCACGCGCTCCTGCACTCGACGACGGAGCGGACCAAGAAGTCGATCGGGAGCCTGCCCGCTTGGGTCGACGAGTCGATCGCCGATTGGATGCGCTTCGGGCGCTCGGGCGAGTTGGGCCGTCCGAAGTACAGGAAGCCCGGACCGGGCGGGTACTACTTCTCGATGCACGCGTCGGCGCGCGATCCGCTGAGCTTCGCGCGCGTGCTCGCGCTCACGGCGCACGACTTCAACATCGGCAACGTCGGGCTCGCCTACGCGCAGTCGTACACGCTGCTCCAGTTCTGTCTTCACGGCGCGGGCGGGGCCTCGAGCGCGAAGTTCTACGACTACCTGCGCTCGTGCTGGGCCGGGAAGTCCTCCGCGACGGACTTCAAGACCGCGTTCGGCGTCAAGACGAACGAGTTCGAGCCCGCGTGGCACGCGTTCGCTCGCTCCGTGAAATGAGCGCGGGTCTTCGAAAACGAGCGAGGCGCCCCTGGGCGGCGCCCCGCTCCGCGTCGATCGTCGCGCGTCAGGCGTAGAGCCCGCGCAGACGGTCCGCCTGCGCGACTCGGCGTACGGCGAGCATGTGTGCCGCCATGCGCAGAGAGGCGTCGTGCTCGGTCGCGAGCGCGCGCACCTCGGCCCACGCCTCGTTCATGAAGCGCTCGAGGCGGTGCTGCACGACGTCGGGCTGCCACATGTAGCCCGCGCGGTTCTGCACCCACTCGAAGTAGTTCACGATGGCGCCGCCGCCCGTCGCGAGGATGTCGGGCACGACCTGGATGCCGCGCTCGGCGAGGATCCGGTTCGCGCGCGGCGAAACGGCCGCGTGCGCGCCTTCCACGATGAGCTTGCACTGGATCGTGCGTGCATTGCGCAGATGGATCACGTTTGCCACCGCGCACGGGATGACCACGTCGCAGGGGCGCGTGAAGAGCTCCTCGCCGCCGATGACCTCGTGGACGCCCTTCGCCTTGCGCAGGTCGTTGTGGTCGACGCGCGCGCGCACCGCCGCGGCGACGTCGAGCCCGCGCTCGTTCCAAATCGCGCCGTTCATGTCGGACAGCGCGACGATCTTGTGTCCGTCCGCCGCGAGCATCTGCGCGAGGTTGCCGCCGCGTCGGCCCGCACCCTGGATCACGATGCGCGCGCCGGTCTTGGGCAGGCCCGCGTGCTCGAGGGCGTGGCGGAGCACGATGCGCATGCCCTGCGCGAACGCCTCGACGTGCCCGTGCGTCCCGCCGAGGTTGAGCGGCTTGCCGCACACGACCGCGTTCTCGGTGTGGCGCGCGTGCATCGACACGGTGTCCATGACCCACGCCATGACCTGCTCGTTCGTCGCGAGGTCGCTCGAGAAGATGTCGCGTTCCGGGCCGATGTCCGAGAACAGGCTCGAGACGTAGCGGCGCACCGAGCGCTCGAGCTCCGTGATCGAATGGAGCTTCACGGACATGCGGATGCCGCCGGCCGCGCCGCCGAACGGGATGTTCAGCACCGCGCACTTCCACGTCATCCAACCCGCGAGCGCGCGCAGCTCGTCGACGCGCAGGTTGGGTTGGAGGCGCAGCGGACCGAAGTAAGGCCCGAGGCCGGCGTTGTGCTGCACGCGCCAGCCCTCGAGGATCGCGAGTGTGCCGTCGTCCATCTGCGTCGGCAACGAAACCTGGATCTCGCGGTCGGGCTTGCGCAGGAGCGCGTAGAGGTCCGGGTCGAGGCCGAGCTTGTCGGCGGCCTCGTCGAAGCTCGACATCATCGTGGCGAACGGCGTCTCGTCCTCGAGCGAGCGTGAAGAGGGAGCGAGGTCGTCGTACTCGACGTTGGGCGGCGCCTGGATCGTTTCCATCACGCGAACACCCCGCGCAGCTTGTAGACGCTCGCGACGCGGTCGATCGCGAGGATGTACGCGGCGATGCGCATCGAGACCTTGTACTTCTGCATCACGGCGTCGACGTCCTGGAAGGACTTGACCATCACCTGCTCGAGCGACGTGTTCACGCGCTCCTCGGTCCAGAAGTAGCCCATGCGGTCCTGGACCCATTCGAAGTAGCTCACGGTCACGCCGCCCGCGTTCGCGAGGATGTCGGGCACGACGAGCACACCCTTCTTCTCGAGGATCGCGTCCGCCGGCGCCGTCGTCGGACCGTTCGCGCCCTCGATGATCAACCGCGTCTGGATGCGGTCGGCGTTCTTCGAGGTGATCTGGTTCTCCGTCGCGGCGGGGACGAGCACCTCGCACGGGAGCTCGAGCGCGTCGGCGCCCGTGAGCTCGCGCGCGCCCGGGAAGCCGGCGAGCTTGCCGGTCTTCTTGAGGTGTGCCATCACGGCGGGGATGTCGAGGCCCTTCTCGTTCGCGATCGCGCCGTACTGGTCGCTGATCGAGATGATCTTGTAGCCCTCGCGGTGGAGGAGCTCGGCGCCGATGCCGCCGACGTTGCCCGCGCCCTGCACGACGACGCGCGAGTTCTCGGGGCGCAGGCCGAGCTTTTTCAACGCTTCGCGGCACGCGATCATCACGCCGCGGCCCGTCGCCTCGCGCCGTCCGCGCGATCCGCCGAGCGCGATGGGCTTGCCCGTCACGACGGCGGTCGTCGTGCGGCGCACGTGCATCGAGTACGTGTCCATGAGCCACGCCATCGTCTGCTCGTTCGTGTTCACGTCGGGCGCGGGCACGTCGCGGTCGGGGCCGAGGATGTCCATGATCCCCGCGGTGTAGCGGCGCGTGATGCGCTCGAGCTCGCCCTGCGAGAGCTTGCGCGGATCGCAGATCACGCCGCCCTTGCCGCCGCCGAACGGGACGTCGACCACGGCGCACTTCCACGTCATCCACGCCGAGAGCGCGCGCACCTCGTCCAGGTTGACGTCGGGCGCGTAGCGGATGCCGCCCTTGCACGGTCCGCGCGAGAAATTGTGCTGCACGCGGTAGCCGGTGAAGACCTGGAGCTTGCCGTCGTCCATCACGACCGGGATCGCGACGGTGAGCTCGCGATCGGGGCGGCGGAGCACTTCCTGGAGGCCCGGGTCGATGCCCAGGTGCTGGGCGGCGGTGTCGAAATTGCGCGCCATCGACAGGAACGGGTTGAACTCGTCCGACGTGGCGTGCGGTGCGGGAGCGGTCGTGACTTGGGACATGAGGAGAGGTGAGGTCGAAGGAGGTGGGAGACGCCGCGCGGGCGGGCCGCCGGGAGCCGGAGGCGCGGCGTACGCGCTTCGACCGGTTCGTCTCCGATGCACGGGGTGGGCCGCGATGAGCCGCTCAGCATAGATGGGGGCTCCCGCGGATGCGAGAGGGCCTCGGCGACGCGCGGCCGGTAGCGCTATGCTGTCGCGCGCGACGCCGCGCGGCGCGCTCCGAAAGCATGCAACACGCACGGCGCGATCACCTCGGTCGGCACTTCTCCCCGGCGCGGATGCGACGGAAGGCGTAGGCGGAGCGTGAGCCGGAGCGAGACCGCGAACGCGAGCCTGTGGACGGACCTCGGGCTCGACGTGCACCGCCGCGCGGGGTGGAGCGCGCCCGCGGAGCTCCTCGACGCGTGTCCGGAGGCCTTCCTGCGCCGCGTGCCCGGCCGCGAGACGTTCATCGTCCGCTCCGGCGCCGCGTGCGCGGTCGCGAAGCGGGCGGTCGAGCGCCGCGCACCGTTCCGCGCGCTCCTCGGCGGCGATCGAAACGCACTGTGCGTCCGCGAGCACGCGAACCTGCGCGCGCTCGCGGAAGACGGGCTCCCCGTGCCGCGCGCGATCGGGTGCGCGGAGCGGCGCGACGGCGCGCGCGTGCGTTCCGTCGTCGTCATGGAGCACGTCGAGCACGTGGAGACGCTGCGCGAGCGCCTGGGACGCGCTTCGTTCGGTGAACGCCGCGCATGGTGCGGTCGACTGCTGGCGCTCGTGCTGCGCCTGCACGGACGCGGCTGGTACCACCGCGATCTCTACCTGCAGCACGTGGTCGTGCGCGCCGGCACGGACGAGCTCGTGCTCCTGGATGTCGCGCGCGCGCGCAAGGAGCCCGCGCCGCGCGAGCGCTGGTTCGTGAAGGACGTCGCGGCACTGCTCCATTCGATCCCGAGGGTCGTGAGCGCGCGCGAACGCCTCGTGTTCCTCGCGCGCTACCTCGACGGGCGGGGCATCGACGAGCGCGGCGCGCGGAGGCGTTTCCTCGCGCGCGTGGTCGCGAAGGAGCGGCGCATCTCCGCGCACGCGCCGCGCGCGGGCGAGGACCGGCCCTGGACCGACCGATGACGGGCCTCCTCGTCCTCCGCGCGCCGAACTGGGTCGGCGACCTCGTCATGGCGACGCCCGTGTTCGCGGCCGCGCTGTCGAGCGAGCGCTGGAGCAGCGTGCGCATCCTCGTGCGCGCGCACCTCGCCCCCGTGCTCGCCGACGCGCCGTGGGCCGAGCGCGTGGTCCCGCTCGCGCGCGACGCGGACGAGACGCGCGTCCATCGGGAGCTCGCGCCGGCCGCCGTCGTGCTGCTCTCGAACTCGTTCGGCGCGGCGCTGCGCGCGTGGCGCGCGAACGTGCCGATGCGCGCGGGTGCGGCGCTCTCGGGCCGGCGCTTCCTGCTCACGCACGCCGTCGTGCCGCCGGCGCTCGACGGCCGACGCGTCCCGATCCCGACCGCGCACCTCCTGCGCGACGTCGCGGCGCTCGCGGACGGGCACGCGCACGGCCTGCATCCGCGCCTCTTCGTGCGCGCGGAACGCGCGGAGGTCGAGCGCGCGCGCCTCGAGCGGCTCGGCGTCGATCGTGGCCGGGGCTACGTCCTTTGCTCCCCGGGCGCAGCGTTCGGCGCGGCGAAACTCTGGCCGCCCGAGCGCTTCGCGGCGGCGCTCGACGCTCTGCACGCGGAACACGGTTGGCGCGGCGTCGTCACCGGCGGTCCGGGCGAGGAGCCGCTGATGGAGGCCGTCGCGCGCGCGACGAAACACGGCGCCGTGTCGCTCGCGAAGGAAGCGCGCGACCTCGAGGGCCTGAAGGAGCTCGTGCGCGGCGCGCGCCTGCTCCTCGTCGGCGACTCGGGCCCGCGTTGGTACGCCGCTGCGTTCGACGTGCCGTGCGTGAGCGTCATGGGCCCCAATTTCCCCGAGTTGACCGCGAGCGCGCTCGAGCTCGCGCGCGTCGTGCGCGTCGAGGGCCTCGAGTGCTCCCCGTGCCTCGCGCGCGTCTGCCCGCTCGGCCACCACCGGTGCATGCGCGAGCTCGGCGTCGAAAGCGTGGTGGAGGCGGC